>DAIOGM010000329.1:1835-8335 GCA_036745215.1 Gemmataceae bacterium | reverse complement strand
GGCAAGATTCCGATCTTGCCGGGTACATTGGCAAGATCGGAATCTTGCCGCCACAATCGAACAAACTGAGACACTAACCGTATTTTGGACGTGATGCGCGTTCTCACTTCTTTTTCGCCAACACGGGTTCCAGGATGACCGTGACGGGAGTTTTCAGAGCCGGGATGCGTTCGGTGTGCGCGTGGTAGATGAGGTCGTCGTTGTCCTTGGTATTGAGGAACGGCACATCGATGCAGGCGCTTTCGAAATTGACGATGGCGATCACGTCGCCGTCGTTGGCGCCGTAGAACGGCAGCTTCGTCTTGTCGAGCGGATCGGGAATGAAGATGCTGCCGGCGAAGACCCAGTCGGTGGGGAAATCCTTCTTGGTTTTCATGTTGCGAATCCACTCGCGGGCGTCAACGCGAACGGTCTTGCCGTCTTTTTCGTATTCGAGCGAAATCTTGATCGGCGTGCCGGATGGCGCGACCAGCTTGGGCCGAAACTGCACGGGCCGGCCGGATTCCGCCTTGGCGAGCGTCAACGCCAGGTGCAGATCGCGGGCGTCGATGTCGGCGGCGAGGATCGCTTCGTGCTCCTTGGTCATCTTTCTGGTCAGCAATTGTTCGAGCAGGCCTTCGCGCAAGCAGACTTCCGCCTTGATCAGCACGCGGCGGGTTTCGCCTTGCGTTTCCAGGATGATCTTCTTTTGCTTGCCTAGCTCCACGCGTTTGATGTCGCCGGCGGCCTTGGGTTCTTCCTTGGGCTGTTGCACGGTCGATTTTTCTTGTCCGGTCGCCATCGGCGTTTCATCGGGATAGCCGGCGCAGCCGATGTTGGCGATGGTGATGGCCAGGCAAACAACGCTGGAATAATGGCGGAAGTGCATAATACGATCCTCGCATGGGGATGCTGCGATTGATTGCGCCGCGCGAGCGCTAAACGTAAACAGAGTCGCGTCAACCGCGGTCGGCGATCGGCTTCACCGGCTTTTCCTCGGCGCCCGTGTAACGGCTGCGCGGCCGAATGATGCGGTTGTGCTCCAGTTGCTCGATCACGTGGGCCGCCCAGCCGGTGACGCGCGAAGCCACGAAGAACGGCGTGTACAGCGGCGTCTCCAGGCCCATTGCATGATACAGCCGGCCGGCGGGCCAATCGAGGTTCGGGAACAAGTTCTTCTCGGTCTCCATCACCTTCTCGATGATCTCGGCCGCCGTTTCCCATTGTGTCGTGCCGGCGCGCTGGGCGGCTTGTTTCGCGTATTCCTTGAGCACGCGGGCCCGCACATCGCCGGTTTTGTAAACGCGATGGCCGAAGCCCATGACCTTTTGCTTCTTAACGAGGGCATTGCGAATCCACGCTTCGGCCTTGTCGGGCCCGCCGGTCGCGAGCAGGAGGTCCATCACCTTTTCATTGGCGCCGCCGTGCAGCGGGCCCTTGAGTGCGCCGATCGCCGCGGTGATGCTGGAATGCATGTCTGACTCCGTAGAGCAGACGACCCGCGCCGTGAATGTTGACGCGTTGAACTCGTGCTCGGCGTACAAGATCAATGACACGTCAAATGCTTTGGCGTCGTGCGATGTCGGCGGCGTACCATTCAACATGTACAGCATGTTGGCCGCGAAGCCGAGTTCCGGTTTCGTTGCAACCGCCGGCTGCCCTTTGGTGGCGCGGTACGCTTCCGCGATGATCAATGGAATCTGTGCCAGCAGGCGTTCCGCCTTGTTCAGATTCGCGGCGCGGTGATTGTCGTTCACTTCCGCATCGTAATGCGCGAGCATGCTGACGCCGGTGCGGACGACATCCATCGGCACGGCATCCTTGGGCAGCTTCTTGAGCAGCTCGCTCAAAACGCTCGGCAATTTCTGTGCCGCGGCGAGGCGTTTGTTGAAATCGCTCAACTGGGCTCGCGTCGGCAGCTCGCCGTGGAGCAACAGAAAGGCGACTTCGTCAAACGTCGATTTCTCCGCCAGCTCGGTGACGGGATAGCCGCGATAGCGCAGCCCGCCAGTGATGGTGGAGATCGCGGTTTCGCCGGCGATGACGCCTTCGAGGCCGGGGGAGTAGATTTCGCTGGGAGCGGTCATGTATCTTCCCTGAGAATGGTGGGCAGGTCTCGTGATCCAAGCACAACACGTTCGATGCTTATTATTTCAGCGCTCAATCGATAAAAGACCAAATACTTCTCGAATCCTCTGACAAGGCACACACGCAGATCAACAAGCTTGGGAATCTCCGTTTCGAATCGCGCACCGAATTCGGGAAACAAGAGCAGGTTTTCTGCGGTTGCCTCGACGGCTTCCAGGAATCGCAGCGCCGCGCGAGGATTGTTTTGCTGGATGTAGCCCGCAATTTCATCGATCTCAATCATCGCACGCGTGGAATAATTGAGCTGCATCACTTCAACTCGGGGTGTTTTTCCAGAATCTTGCGGCGACGTTCGGCCCAAAACGCGGCGTCGCCGACCACATGCGGTGAGCGAATCGCTTCCAGCAGGCTCGCTTCGAGTTCTTTTTTCTCTTTCACGCGGATTGCCAATTCGTCGAGAATCGACTGGAGATAATCCTGCGACGAAGCTTTGCCGTTTTTCTTCGCTTGAGATTCCAGATAATCCATGACCTGATCAGTCATCGTTAGTTCTACCGATTGCATGAATCGCCTCCTCGATCAGAATAGTTCCTGAATGATGTGCCCGCCAATGTTGATGCCCAAGGTCGCCACCTGTTCGCTGGAAATGCCGACCGCGTGCATGATCGAAGCCGCGAGGTCCGCAGGAGTAACGGGCCGCAGCCGTGGCCGTTCGGCGCGGGCGTCGCTTTCGCCGATCACCTGGCCGCCGCGCACGCCGCCGCCGGCGATGAGCGCGCTGTAGCAATGTTCCCAGTGATCGCGGCCCGCCTTGTCGTTGATCCGCGGCGTGCGGCCGAACTCGCCGATCGCCACCACCAGAGTCGTTCGCAGCAAGCCGCGCTGTTGCAGATCGTCAAGCAACACCGGCAACGTTTGATCGAGCCACGGCGCTTGCCGATCCTGCATGATCTGGAAATTGCGATAATGATTGTCCCAGCCGCCGTCGCCCGCGTCCTCCTCGGCTTCGACGTGATCCGACCAGTTGACTTGCACGAACGGCACGCCATGCTCGACGAGCCGCCGCGCGAGCAAGCACGATTGGCCGAAGCGCGTTCGGCCATAGCGATCCGCCACCTCTGGCCGTTCCCGTGACAAATCGAACATGCGCGTCGCGTCCGTCGAGGTCAACAGGGCTAGCGCTTGAGCGCGATAATCGTCGATGGTGCGCTGGTTGCCGGTATCGACGGCGCGGCGAGCGCGATCGAGTGATTCGAGCAATTGCTGGCGATTTTGTAGCCGCTCTGGCGAAAGATTGCTCGGCAACTGCAGCGCGGGAATCTGCGTGCCGCGTTCGGGATCATAGACGAGGCGAAATGGGTCGTAGATGGCGCCGAGCGTGCCGCCGCCTTCCCCCGCGATCGCACGTTTGCCCTGATGCAGCCGGCCGCCGACGACCATGAACGGCGGCAACTCGGAGCGCGACGCCCTGGCCCTCGCCACAATCGAGCCGATGCACGGCCGCGTCGCCCCGGCGGACATCGCACCGCCGAGATTGACGCTGCCGACCGTGCTGCCCGTCAGCCCCGCCGTGCCGGCGACGCCGTGATCGTTGGAGTGCGTATGCAAGGAGCGAATGATGGCGATCCGATCGGTCCATTCCGCGATATCCGGGAACAGTTCACCGATGCGGGTGCCAACGACGCGTGACGGGATCGACGAGAACGGCCCGCGATATTCCATCGGCGCGTTCGGCTTCGGGTCCCACGTGTCGAGCTGAGCGGGGCCGCCCCAGAGCCAGAGGAAGATGACGGCGCGGGTGGTCGCATTGGTTGACGTGCCTTGATTCGCCTTGAGCTTGAGCATGTCCGCGAGCGACAGGCCGAGAACCGTGGAGCCGCCGATTTGCAGCAATTCGCGCCGGGTCACGCCGCGGCAGGTGCGTCGTCGCTCGTTGCCCAGGAACAGCATCGCGGTCTCTCCGACCATTTCATGAAAGGTAGGGAGATTATACCAGATTTGGACGCGACCACGAACGAACTAAACCGCTATTGGGAAATTACGGCGTCAACGAAAATGAACGCGACTTGCGGCGCAGAACGAGGAAGTTAAGCTTGGAACCAACGCTTGCGGATCGACCCCGCACCAAGGACGAAGGCGGCTGGAAGAGCCAAAAGAAGCGTCGTGGGTTCAGGCGTGGGGGCGACCTCGGTCCGTTCAATCGTCGCAAAAAATTCAACACCGGCAACGGCCCAAAACGTACTGTCGGGCCCGCGCTCGCCCGAGCCCATCGGAAGTGGTATCGCCATGAATGTCGCTTTGTACAATTGATCGCCGATCTGACCTTCGGCGTACTCCGTGAGATCCGGTATCGGCTCGAGAGGAGACAGAGGAAACTTCCACATACCGCCAAACATCAAAGAACCAGACAGGCCATTCGATTTGTCATGGATGGTCAGTTTTTGGAAGAACGGCACATCGGGTATGCCGGACGTGTCCTTGTCATAATTGCCGAGGACAACGCCTGACCGGCCGAGGGAATGATAAAAGACGCCGTTATCCTCAAAACCTACCGGTTTCGATTCGCCAAAAATATCGACATACGACGACTCGAATCCTGCCGGAACCTTTGAGGACCACAATTTCACGTTGGGCGTAAACGGGCCGCCGGCCGAATTCGATACGGTTACTTCATAACTAAACTCATTGATCCAATCAGCGTCCGCGTTGATGGGGAACAAAGCAATTAGGAGAATTGCGGCAACAACAGCGAGATGCGAAGTCTTGTGCATTCCGTGGACTCCATTCCGTGGAGGGCGCGGGCATCGTACATCAATCACAACGGATGGGTCAATGCATGAAATGGCGAAGGCGTATCGCGAGAAGTGAAACAAACAAAACAAAACGGTTACTCATCCGGCGTTTCCAGTATGCTCTTCAATCGTTCCGCCAATGCGGGGGGCAGTTTTGTTACCCATGAGTCATTGAGAAGACCAACGCCGACCAAGTCCAACAAATGAACTTGATCCTTGCGCCGGTTCGACAGCAGCTTCATTACCACAAGCGATTCAAATGTGATCACGCGAAAGTTGGCTGGATTGTCCACCGTTTGAATTTCCGGCGCGGGCAACGGATGATCCGGCCGCGTTTTTTCCCCCGCGAAAAGAAGGTGCACGGCCTCGCTCGGTTTGCCGGTTGGGCCGTCACGGAACATGATCACGTCAAGAAGCTCGTCGCGAACAAAACCCGCCTTTTCCAGCGCGGCGGCAACCGCATCCAGGTCCGCCCGGCGAACGAGGATATCCACGTCGCGTGTGTTGCGCACCGCGCCCTCATCGACCGTCGCAACCCATGAAGCGACGGCGTTGCCGCCGACGACGGCGTACGCAATGCCGGCTTGGTTCAAAGCGCCGGTCGCACGCAGCAGGCGTTCGCGCACCTTGGCCACGGCTCGCTCCATTCGATCGAGAATTTCCACGCCCATGCTGACGGTGCCGGTCGTCCAGCGTTTGCCGAATTCATTCGGAGTGGTCATGCCATCATCTATAACAGAAAGCGGCGAAAAGCGGGAGGCAATTATCCTTCCTGGCCGCGAATCGCCGCCTTCAAGACGTGCTTCAAGCGATCCTCGATCTTCTTGTGCGCCTTGTCAATCTCCTTGTCCGCGAGCGTACGGTCATCGGCTTGATATGACAAGGCGTACGCGAGGCTCTTCGTGCCCGCGGGGATTTGATTGCCGCGATAGAGGTCGAACAGGCGCACGCCGCGCAGAAGGTCGCCGCCGGCAGTGCGAATCTCGCTTTCGAGCCGTTCCGCGGTGATCGCTTCGTCCACGACCACGGCGATATCCCGCAGCGCAGCCGGGAAACGCGGCACCGGCGCGTAGCTGAAGCGCACCGGCGTGACGGCTTGCAACGCCTCGACATCGATATCGGCGACCAGGATCGTGCGCTCGCCGAGGTTGTACGCTTGCGCTACCTTCGGATGCAGTTGGCCGAATGAGCCGATCACGCGGTCGCCGACGAGGAGATTCGCCGACTTGCCGGGATGCAAGAATGCGACTTTCGACGGTTGATACGATTTTTTACTTAGATGCAAATCCTCCGCGAGGGCTTCGATCATGCCCTTCAATTCAAAGAAATCGAGCGGTCTTTTCTCCTTCGCGCCGGCGTCTTGCCAGTGCTCGTGATTGCGATTGCCGGTCATCACGATCGCCAGGCGACGCGGTTCGTCGGGCAACGATTTGGCTTTGAGTTGATAAGTGAAGCCGATCTCGAACAGCCTCACGTCATCGGTATTGCGTAAGTTGCTCTCCGCGATTTCCAGGACGCTCGCCAGCACGCTTTGCCGCATGACGACGCGTTCGCTCGAAATCGGATTCTTGAGCGTCACATATTCGCGCGGCCCCTCCTTGACGGTGCGAAGGGAGAATAGGGGATCTTCCTTCTCCGGCA
>DAIOGM010000329.1:0-1825 GCA_036745215.1 Gemmataceae bacterium | reverse complement strand
ATCGTCAGCGCGTAACAAACGACTTCTTGCAAGCCGCAGTCCACCAAAACGTCGCGCACTTTTTCCTCAAACGCGATCGGCTCGTTCGCCTGCTGTTTCGGCAACGGCTCCGCGAGCAGCGTCGTAGGCACGCGATCGTAGCCGTAGATGCGGACGATGTCTTCGATGAGATCGGCCGCGCCTTCTTGCACATCGAGGCGATGCGTTGGCACGGTGACGTTGTAGGTGTTCGGGCCGGTCGGCGCGACCTGGTACTCCAGCGCCTCCAGGATGCGAATCGCTTCCTTGGGATCGATGTGAAAGCCGAGCAGCCGATCCATCTGTTGAATCTTGAATTCGACGACCTGCGGCGGCCGCGGCGCGGGATAACAATCGACCAGGCCATCACACACGTTGCCCGAGGCGTACTGCCGCATCAAGTCGGCAGCGCGCAGGGCGGCGGGCTTGACGGTCTCCGGATGAATACCGCGGCTGAAGCGGGCGCTCGCCTCGCTCGGCAGATCGAAATGGCGGAACGTGCGGCGAATGCTGACGAAATCGAAACTCGCGGATTCGAGTAAGATGTTTTTCGTAGTCGCCGTCACCTCGGTTTCCAGGCCGCCCATGACGCCCGCGAGCGCGATTGGCGCCCTGGTGTCGGCGATCACGAGATGCTCCGGCGACAGCTTGCGTTCCTGTTTATCGAGCGTCACCAGCACCTCGCCGGCGCGGGCGGGGCGCACGATGATCGTCGGCGCCTTGCCCCCTGCCCTTTGCACGAGCACATCGAAGTCGAACGCGTGCAACGGCTGGCCCCATTCGAGCATGACGAAATTGGTGATATCGACGATGTTGCTGATCGGCCGCATGCCGGCGTAAAGCAAACGCCGCTGCATCCAGCCGGGAGCGGGGCCGATCTTGATGTTCTTGATGAGCGCGGCGGCGTAGCGAGCGGACAACTTCGGGTCTTCGATCTGTACGTTCACCTGGCCGGTGATGGGCTCCCCCCTCACCCCCGACCCCTCTCCCCCGGTGGGAAGAGGGGGGAGTTTCAGTTTTTGTCCGGTCAGTGCGGCAACTTCACGGGCGACGCCGATCATCGCTAAACAGCGCGCCGTGTTGGGCAGTACATCGACTTCGAGAACGACGTCGCCCATGAAATCGGCGAGCGGCGTGCCGACGGGGGCGTCGTCTTCGAGAAAAATGACGCCTACGTGATCTTCCTTATTATCGGAAACACCTAGCTCCAGGAGCGAGCAAACCATCGCGTCGGACGGCAAGCCGCGGATCGTGGTTGGCTTGAGTTCCGAGAGCTTGCGTTCCGCGGCATGGCCGTCGTAGAGGACGGAGCCGGTCAGGGCGAGGACGACCTTTTGCCCCTTGTCGCCGACGTTGATATTCGGAGCGCCGGTCACGAGTTGCTTGGTCTTGCCTTCGCCCCAGGTCACGGTCGGCAATTTCAGCTTGTCCGCATTGGGGTGTTTTTCGACGCCGAGGATCTGGGCGATGAAGATTTTGTCGCGATCCCAGACGGGGCCGCGGTCTTCGGGCTTGACGCGGACGCCTTCTGGAATGGACAAGCCGAGAACGCGCGTGGACGCAACCTCGAGGCCGGCGAGCGTGAGGCGTTCGATGAGCTGCGCCGGCGGCAGGGTGAGGTCGATGTAGTCGCGGAGCCAGGATAGGGGGATTTTCATGGGTTGTATTCAAGCCCCGCGATGAGCGCAGCGATTCGCGGGGGTGGAACCCGGTTTAACCGCGTGCAACCCCCAGGAATCGCTGCGCTCATCCTGGGGCTTGGCAACGTCAAAATTGCTTCAAGAACCGCAGATCATCGCCCAAAAAC
>DAIOGM010000328.1:3179-8342 GCA_036745215.1 Gemmataceae bacterium | reverse complement strand
AATCAATTCGCGCGCGTCGGCGGAGTGGACGGCGTCCCCAGCGCGAACGATGGCCTGGTGACCAACATTGGGCCGCTCGGAGTTGCCGCAAACAACAATGCGACTGGCCTCGATGTGGATTTCAGCGGCGCCGTCTTCGCCTCGATGCGGCCCAACGCCGGCTTGCAGAGCTTGTTCACTATCAACCCCGCGACCGGTGCCGCGACGCTGGCGGGTTTGATCGGAACGGGCGCGAACAGCGTGGACAGCATTGCCGTCATTCCGCCCAAGAACGTGAATCTTATCGTGACCATCGCGGCCGACGAAGACGACGGCAATACGTCAGCGGGGGACCTTAGCTTGCGCGAGGCGCTTCGCCTGGCCAATTTCAATCCGAACCTGCCGGGCAACAAAGACACGATCACGTTCGCGCCGGCGCTTGCCGGGCAAACCATCTCCTTGACGATGGGGTCGCTGCCCATCAGCAGCCCTGTCAATATCGTCGGTCCCGGTGCGGCCAATTTCAAAATTAGCGGCAACGACCAGAGCCGCATTTTCACGATCAACGACAACTCGGACGCGAAGGCCTCGGTGTCCATTTCCGGCCTGACGCTGACGGACGGCGCGGCCACGAGCGGCGGCGTGGACGGCAGTCTCGGCGGCGCGATTCTCAACCGGGAAAATCTCACACTCAGCAACATGATCATTCACGACAACGACGCACTCGGCGGGGGGGGCGGCATCTATAACGACGCGGCCGTGCTGACGATCACGAACTCAACCATTTCCGGCAACTTGAGCACCAACAACAGCGGCGGCGGCATCTTCGTTCAGGGCGGGGCGGGCAACCTGACGACGATCACCGGCACAACCATTTCAGGCAACTTAACACCCAACGGCCACGGCGGCGGCATCGCCAGCGTCGGCGGCAAGGTGGTGGTGGTGAATTCGACCTTCGCCAGCAACGTCGCCCAAGCCACCGGCGGCGGCATCGTCAATGCCGGTGGCATCTTGGCCGTGTCTGGCTCCAATTTCTCAGGAAACTCGAGCGCCAATGGCAGCGGCGGCGGCATCCACAGCAACGCCAACTTAAGCGTCGCGAATTCGACCTTCACCAGCAACGTCGCCCACCTCACCGGCGGCGGTATCGAAATGGTCGGCGGCCTGGCGAACGTGACCAACTCGACTCTATCGGGCAACTCGAGCTTCAGCGGCGGCGGTGGCATCCTTCAAAGCGGCGGCACGTTCACTCTGACCAATTCCGTTGTCAAAAACAACTCGGCAGACGACCTTGGCGGCGGCGTTCGCGTCCTTGTCGGCAGCTTCACGGCGACGAATTCCACCTTCACCGGCAACTCGTGTACCAACGGCGCCGGCGGCGCCATCAACAACTCGAGCACTGTGTCCTTGACGGACTGCCTCGTTTCCGCCAACACCAGCGACTTCGGCGGCGGAATTATCAACGGCAACGGCGCCATCACGCTCACCAATACGACGATCGCCAACAACGTCTCCAGCGTGTCCGGCGGCGGCGTCGCCAACATCAGCGGTACGTTGACCCTTCAGAATTCCACGATCTCCGGCAACACGGCTGCTGGCGTAGGAGGAGGAATTCACACCCTCACCGGCAGCGTGATCGTTGACGGCAGCACCATTAGCGGCAACTCCGCGATCGGCGGCTCCGGCGCCGATGGCGGCGGCATCTCGAACTTTGATTCGCTTCTGCGCTTGACCAACTCGACCATTTCAGGCAACTCCGCCACCGGCAGCGGCGGCGGCATCCACAACGACGGCGGCTTTGTCACCACGTTCAATTGCACCATCGTCGCCAACCGCGCCAACACCGACAACACCGCCAGCACCGGCGGCGGAATCTTCACCAACAACAACGCTGCCTCCTACACCAAACTTGTCAACACCATTGTCGCCGGCAACACTTCCGGCGGCGCCACCCCGACGCCGAACGACCTGCCGCTGATCAAGCCCGTCGATCCCGAAAGTCACCACAATCTCATCGGCGATCCCGACACGGCCGGCGGCCTGACGCACGCCGTCAACGACAACATTCTCGGCAAGCCCAGCCTTGCCGTTCGTGTGCTCTTTCCCCTTGCCGAGTTCATGGACCCGACTTTGCGCAACAACGGCGGCCCGACGCTGACGCACGCCCTGACGCCGGGGGCCGCCGCCAGCGACAAGGGCGGCTTGGCGGACAACGGGACCGGGTCCGAAGTGCAGACGGTCGCACTTACCGGAACGCTGCCGAACAATTTCACGCTCACGTTTAATGGTCAAACCACCACTTCCCTGTCCAGCACTGCCACGGGCGCACAAGTTGCAGCCGCCCTCAACTTACTATCCACTATCAATGGCTTCGACGGCTCGGTGACGGTCACGAAAGCGAACAACACCTTCACTGTCACGTTCGGCGGCACCTTGGTGAACACCGACGTGCCGCTGTTGACGGGGCCGCCGCCGGGCGCGTTGGTTGTGACAGTCACCGAGGCGACCAAAGGCCGCGACGCGCTGTTCGACGATCAACGTGGCGCCGGCTTCAAGCGCACGGTTGCACCTGCGCCGGACATCGGCGCCTTCGAGACGCCGCGATCCCTGTTCTTCGACACCTTCGATCGCCCCAATAACGTCAATCTCGGCTTTCCCTGGGCCAAACCCGTCGGCGCCCTGGGCATCGTCAACGACGACCGCGCTCAAGGCACCGGCACAACAACCGTGCACCTCGCGGCCGTCGCCGGCCTGGTCGTTCCGGACGTCGATGTGTCCGCTAACGTGGCGATCGATGTCAATCAGCAGGGCGGCATCATCGCGCGCTACGCCGGCGTTGGCGACAAGAACTACTATTACGCCTCGGTCACGCGCGACGCTTCCGGCATCGCCGTGGGCCGAATCATTCGCAACGTCAACGGCGTCAACACCGTGCTGGCGGCCGTCGAGGGATTGCCGTCGCAGCTCTTCTTGCACGCGTTGCGCTTCCGCGTCGTCGGCTCGACGTTGCAACTATTCAACTTCGGCACGTTGGTTGCGACCGCGCAGGACTCAACGTTCAAGTCCGGCATCGTCGGCATGCGCACGCTCGGCACGACCAACGTGAACGACTTCCGCGTGCTACCCGTCGCCACCGGCCTCAAGCTGCTCGATTCCTTCCAGCAGCCGGATAACACGTTGCTCAATGAGCCGTGGGCCAACGCCGTCGGCTTTTATCGCACGATCGGCGGCAAGGCCCAGGGCGGCCAGGCGCTCAACCTGGCGTACCTCAATGGTGTGCAGCAGGCCGACGTCGATCTACTCGTATCCGTCGGCATCCTCGGCGCGGGGCATCAGGCGGCCCTCATCGCGCGCTATCAAGGAGTCGGCGACAAAAATCACTACATGGCCCGGCTGGTGCGCACGGCCACGGGTTTCACCGCCCAGATATCCAAGAACGTCAACGGCGTCTTCACCCTACTGGGCACGAAGTCGCTCGTGTCCAGCACGGGTCAGGCCGAGCTGCGCTTCCTGGTCACCGGCGCCAACCTGAGACTCTTCGTCAATAACGTCGCCGCGCTCGATGTACTCGACACGACCTTCACGACGGGCAGCGTCGGCATTCGCTCGGACGGCTTTGCCACGTTCGACGATTTCCACTCCGCCGCCGTGACGACCGATGCGCCGTTCTCGGACGTCTTCACGCAAACCGATTCGTCCGGGCTCGGCGTGAACTGGACGCGCCGCCGTGGCAACTTCAAGATTCTCGGCAACGCGGCAGTCGGCGCCTCGGTCGCGCCCGCCGTGGACCTGGCGACGCTCGTTGGCGTCAAGGCGCGGCACTTCGAAGTCCAGGCCAATGTCGCGCTCACGACGACCGGCCATCAAGCCGGCTTGCTCGGCGCCTACACGGGGCCCGGCGACGCGAATTATTACATGGTGCGCGTGGTCAAGGTCGCGACCGGGTTCAATCTCAGCCTCGTCAAGAACGTCGCCGGCGTCTTCACGGTGCTCAAGTCGCAGCCCACCGTGCCCGTACTCACCGGCCTCATCAAGCTTCAAGTGATTGGCACGAGCATCAAAGTGCACATGGGCGGCGTCGAACAGACGCAGCTCGCCGCGAACGACAGTTCCCTCGACGCCGGCAGCGTCGGCATCCGCTCGGTGGGAACCGGAACGATCGACAACTTCTCGGCGACGGTGTTCAACTTCAACATTTTCGTCGCCAATTTCGATTCGCCGCCGCCCCCGCCGCTGCCCCCGCTCGACCCCAACTTCGTCGTTCGTGCGGGTAGTTTTGCGGTCAACGCTGGCAAGCTCATCGGAACGGCGGCGCTGAACCTCGTGACGCAAGGCCGGTCCAATGTCGCCGACGTGGAGGTGCAAGCCGACATCAACGTCTCGAACTTCACACTCAAGGCCACGAGCCTGGTTGCCCGCTATTCTGGGCCGGGCGACAATAACATGTATTTCGCGCAGTTTGTTGCATTCGGTCAAGGGGCCATCGAGGCAAGCATCTTCAAGAAAGTCAACGGCGTCGTCACAAAACTGGCGTCGATGTCCGTCATTGGAGGGCCTGGCCTGGCGAAGTTCAACGTTGTAGGCGGATTGCTCAAACTGAGCTTTGAAGACGTGTTAGGCACCACCGAAATCTCCGTGTTCGATTTCAGCCTGAAGTCAGGCAGCACCGGCATTCGCATGGCGCAGGGTGCGACGGTTGACAACTTCAGCACGACCGAGTTGACATGATGCAATGCCGGGCGTTTTCTGCCGTTTGGCGCGACAGCACAACGAGCCTCGATTACGCAACCGTCATCGCGTGACCGTGCCTGCTCCCGCGAGGAACACGCCATTGGCGGTCTGCCATGCCTTGATCGCTCGACCGTGTTCGACGCCATATTGGAAATGCATAGTCCTTGATTGCCGGATTCAAACATCCGGATTGCACTGGTGTTGATAAGATCAAGTTTGTGGAATGCGAGGTTCGCTCCAACGGCTGAAGCGGATCGGGGCCGCCATCCTGGTTTTCCGAGCTTCATCGTCTTTGCAGGCGGCCCCGGTACCTTAGCCGAGCATTCGGCAATTCCGGCTCAACACGAGGCCGATTCATGGCGCCGCGCATCACCGATTCTGGACCGCCGCTTTCGCTCGACGATCTGCAACACGCCGAGCAGCGACTGGGCGTTCGATTTCCAGATGACTATC
>DAIOGM010000328.1:0-3169 GCA_036745215.1 Gemmataceae bacterium | reverse complement strand
AAAACGGCGGCAAACCGAGACCGGCGTGGTTCCGCCACGGCGAAGATCCGAGCGCGGTCGCGGACATCACGAAGTTTTTCTCCCTCGAGGAAATGGAGGGCGAAACCCGGAGCTTGCGGAAGAATTCAGCCTGCGGCGATGACTTCATCGCCATCGGAACTTCCACAGATACCGATCTCCTCATGCTCTCTACCGCTGCCGAGCAGCGCGGCGCGGTGTTTTGGTCGTACGGCGAGGCTGGCGATGGCAACGATCTCATCCGTGTGGCCGACTCGATCGAGCAGCTTTTGGCGAGCCTGGACTACCCGGAGTCCAGTAAACCCTGGATGATGCTCATCGACAATGACGACGTCGAGGGCCTGCGCCAATGGCTTGACAACGGCGGTGATGTGCAGGCCGGCGACGACGTTGTTCTCGGCATCACGGCGTTGGAACATGCTGCATCCAGGGGCCGGCTTGAGATTGTGAAATTGCTGCTCAGTCGCGGTGCGCAACCGCGCGGAGGCCTGCGTCGCTCCAGCCCCCACCGTTACGCGGTGCAGGCCGGCCATCGCGACGTCGCCGATTTTCTGGCAAAGCACGGCATGGCCAAGGGCTATTGGCTCCACTACGTCGGCATCGCCGCCCTCGTGCTTGCGGCCATCGGTCTCTCCTTCGTGCCGCAGCCGCGCGAGCTGTTGCAAAACAAGGTGGTCCTCATCCCCCTTGTTAGTGCCGTCGTGATCGCCGCTGGAATCGGTCTGGCGTATGACCGGCTAGGTAGATCGAGAACCGGCAGCGCCGATCCGAGTCCGGAGCCGGACCGAACAAAGCGTTCAACTTGACCGGGGCCGCGTTCTGGTTTCGCGGGCTGCTGGCCCCAGCATGCCGATCGCGTCGACGACCTCGACGCTTACGTCGGGATCATTCAACTGCTCAAGCAGAATCGGAAGCGAGTCTATCCCCTGAATGCGTACGAGTGCGTTGGGAACGAATCGAAAGGGCCGTTGACTGATTGGCGAGATGTTGTCGGCCACAAATTTCCGTTTTTCCTTGAGGATGATTCGCAGTTTTGGCGCCGCAGCCTGTGCTCTTGGACCAAGCGAAGCAAGCGCTTCGATCACGCCACGCTGAAGATCGCCATCGTCCTCGTCTAACAGGCGGATCAACGCAGGCACGGCGGCATCGGCGCGGCGCGTTCGGCAATTGCTTATGAAAAAGACCGCTTCGCGTCGCGCGAGTTCGTTATCTCCATCAAGGACCTCAAGCACGTCAAATAAAGCAGAATCGCCAAGGAGCATCAATCGGAAGCGCGCTTGGGCGCGAACACTCTCGTCTGGATCCTTGAGACATTCGATCAGCTGGGAGACGGTATGTTCCCGTGGCGTCGCCAAGCCTGCAACGAGCGCGACAGAACTCGCGGCGACGCACACCGCACAGAAAATCAAATGGTTGATCCACCGGTTCATGGTGATTTCCAGGAACAAGCACTCAGAATTCACTCGTGCACCAAATCTCTAACGCTCAAACGTTACAAGCAACGAGAGTTTCTCCACGCTCAAGAGGCAGAATCGCATCATCACAACTAGCTGATGCGCCCAATCAATCCTTGATACTAGTGCACACAGGGCCTTGCGGGTTTTGGTTTTCTTGGCTCTTCCGAACAAAGCAAAAAAGCCGAACTCGGTTGACCGTGCGCGTCACTATAGAATAGCGCCCGAAACCTATCCCGTTGGGGTTGCCATGAATGCGGTGATGCTCGCCATGCTGTGCACGATCGGCCAGGCGGACGAATATGCGCAGGACTTCCACCACGACTTTCGCGGCACGGAGCTCCCGGAGGAATTGAGGCGGCAGCCGGGACACCACCCGATGACTTTCGAGAAAGAGGGATTGCGGATCACGCTGCCCAGGGACCGCAAGACGACGGGCCAGGTCGGAGTGGTAACGACCTTTCCAATCAAGGGCAACTTCGAAATCACCGCCGCCTATGAGATCCTCCACGCCGACCAGCCGACCGAAGGTTGGGGCGTCGGCGCGACGCTCTATGTGCACGCGGACGACGAACCGGGAAAAAACACCGCGGGGATCTATCGGCTAAACAGAGTCAAAGGCGTGCAAACCATTCACTGGGACAGTGCAGTCATCGACGCCGACGGACAGCGCGACTACAAGAGCGACCGCATCGCATCGGACATCAAGCTCTTTCGATTGCGGATGACGCGCAACAAACGAACATTGACCTTTTTCTGGGCGCCGGGCCTGGCAGGCGACGATTTCCGCGAGATTGGCAAAAGGGAGTTCATCGGCGATGATTTGCGGACCGTGACGCTAAACACGACGACCGGGAATCAACGGTACGATCTCGATGTGCGCTTCATCGACTTGCGCATTCGCAGCAGCGTCAAGTCGCTATCCGAGCCCGAGCTGGCCCCAACGGGCGTCGAACGCATTCAGCGACGCTGGCGGCTCTGGCTCGTCATCCTCTTGTTCGGCGTTGCGCTGTCGGCGGGGTCACTCAGCTGGTACCTGCGGCGGCGGCTGAGTAAAGGATGAAGGATGAAGGCGGATTGTTTCATCCTTCATCCTTGTTACTTGGCTCCTCGCCAGCGAAACAGCCGCGTGTCGTCGCTGCCGCTGATCAGATGTCGGCCCAGCGGATGAATGGCGAGAGCGGTGACGGCAGCCTGGTGGCCCTTCAGGATAGAGCGCGACGCGCCGGCGGCGGGGTCCCAGACCATGATCGTGGCGTCGTGTCCGCCGCTGACGAGGGCCTTATGGCCTGGGGCAAAGGCCAGAGCCAGGACCGGGCCCGTGTGTCGCTTCAAGGTGTGCTGCAGTGTGCCTGCGCCGGCCTGCCACACGTTGATCGCGGCATCGTCTCCGGCGCTGGCCAGCGTGCCGTCGCTGGCATAGGCGAGGGCGCGCACGGCGCCGCGGTGACCGTTGAGGGTCAAGACCTCAGCTTTTCCGCGCAGATCCCAGATCTTTATAGTCCCGTCGGCGGCGCCGCTGGCCAGCCGTCCCTCTGGCCCCGCGGCGAGAGCAAGGACCGCCGCGCGATGCCCTTCGAGCACACCGAGCAGCTTTTCGCGCGCCGGGTCCCACATTCTAACCATCTTGTCCGCGCCGGCACTCGCAAGCGTCCGGCCGTCGGCGCTGAACGCCAACGCGTGGACGCCCTCCGGAT
>DAIOGM010000327.1:4679-8373 GCA_036745215.1 Gemmataceae bacterium | reverse complement strand
AAGGACATGGAGCGTGGCTGCAAGTCTTGCGCGGCTCGGTCGCGCTCAACGGACAATCGCTCAATGCGGGCGACGGTGTTGCCGTCGAGGACGAGCCGGAGTTGGAAATCGCGGCGAACGCGAATGCGGAAGTGTTGTTGTTCGATTTGACAAAGTAGTCATCACGCTCCGCGTGATGGAGTTGGACTCACTCGCCAACGGAAAACATAGGAACCGTTGTGAAGTCTGCCCAACTCCATCACGCGGAGCGTGATGACTATTTTAAAAGAACGCTCGCTCTTTGACCCTGGCCGATTCCTCTGCCTTCAGACACATCGCCACCGCCCAGCGGCCGTCGGCGCCGGTCGCTGCGGGGGGCGCGCCGCCTTGAATCGCGTCAATGAAGCGGGCAAATTGCGTCTCAAGTTCATACACCTCGCCGGCGGCCCGCGCGATCGGCACGTCCGTAATCGTCTCGCCGCGCATCAATCGCAATGAAAACGTCGGCTCAAACGTGCGATCGTTCGCGCCTGACCACGACGCCCATAGCGAACCTTCGCGACCGGAAATCTTCACCGTTTGATGATGCTCCCAGCCGCCCAGACATTGCGAAATGACAGCATAGCGCCCATCGGGAAAATCGACGACCGCGCTGAAGTGATCGTGCAGCTCCGGGCGATCGAGCCGCTTACCGTTGGCCCGCGCAAACACGGAAACGGGCGACGCATCGAAGTACCAGCGCGCGAGATCGAAGAAGTGAATCGGCTCTTCGAGAATCCAGTTGCCGACGCGGCCGATGTCGTAGCGCCAGCCGTCGGCGCCGAGACGATAGGGCCGTCTCCAAAGTTCGATCAGCATGTATCGCGGCTCGCCGATCGCACCGTCTTGCAGCAGTTCCTTGACCTTGCCCCAGAGCGACGACAGCCGCATCTCATGCCCGATCGCCAGCACGCGCTGTTTCGCGTTCGCCAGCGCCAGCAGCTCATCGCACTGCTCTACCGTTAACGCCATCGGCTTTTCGAGCAAGAGATGCCGGCCCGATTCGAGCACGCGTTTGCTTGCGTCATGATGAAGATGCGACGGCAACACGACGACGACGGCGTCCAGATCATGCGTCAATAGCTCTCGATAATCGGTGAACACGCGCGCCGCTGGATGCTCGGCCCGTGCTTTCGCGACCGTCGCCTCGGAGCGGGCGGCAATGGCGACGAGATGTTCGCCGATCACGCGGGCATGATGCGAACCCCAGGCGCCATAGCCGATCAAGCCGACGCGCATAAGCGAAATCCATGGCAAAAAAATTAATGGCAAAAAAATGAAGAGCAGAGTCTATTCTAAATCATCGACGCTTCCTGCTTTTTGATTTTTTTGCCACCAATTTTTTTGCCATGACTTTCGGCTTCTTGGCCGGCTTTTTCTTCTTCGCAGTCGGCTTGGGATTCCGCTTGTAACGCGGCTGAAATAATTGCACCGCGAAATCGCCCGGCATCTTGAAGTGCGTCACCAGGCCGTAGCCGTGATCCTCGATCCCGGCCGTGAATTCGACGCCGCGGGATTTGAGCTTGGCGACCGTCGCTTCGACGTCGTCGCAATAGAACGAAATATGATTGGTGCCGCTCGGCGCGCCGTGTTCCGGATCGGCGGGATGACAGCCCATCTCCGCATCAGGAATGTCGAAGATCAACCAGCCTTCGCCGACGTCGGTGAACGTCAGCTCGAGCGTGTCGCGCAGGAACGCGCGCAGCGCGTCGGGCTGCGACGTGTAGAACATGGTGTGGACGCCCTTGATCATGATGTTCTCCTAGCGCCGCTTCTTGTCCTGCTTGCGTTTTTTCTTGCGCTCCTCGGCTCGCTCCTTCGGCGTCTTGCGATGGCCGGTGCCGATCTTCATCTTCGGCATCATCGCGCCGGGGTCGAGCATGCCGGACTTGCCCATGCCCATGACCATCTTCATGCGATCTAACAGTGACATATTCGCGATTTGCCGCATGATGACGCGGACTTGATTGAACTGATTGAGAAACTGCTTGATGTCGTGCGGCTCCGTGCCGCTGCCGGCGGCGATGCGGCGGCGCCGGCTCAGGTCGATGACGTCGGGGTTCTTGCGTTCGTCCTTCGTCATCGCGTCGATCATGCCCTGGACGCGTTTGATGGCGACGTCGGGGTCCTCGCCTTCGGGGATCAGCTCGCCCATGCCGGGCATGCTGCCCATGATTTCCTTCATGCCGCCCATCTTGGCCATCTGCGAGAATTGCTTGCGGAAATCGTTGAGATCGAACGAGCCGACGGCGAGCTTCTTTTGTTGGGCTTCGATTTCTTCCTTGGACAGCTCCCCTTGAACGCGTTGCACCTTCTCGATGATCGACATCACGTCGCCCTGGCCCATGATGCGCGAGGCCATGCGTTCGGGCGTGAATTCTTCGAGGGCGTTGAGCTTTTCGCCGACGCCCATGAACTTGATCGGCACATCGGTGATGTGCTTGATCGACAGGGCCGCGCCGCCGCGGGCGTCGCCGTCGAGCTTGGTGAGGATGACGCCGTTGAGATCTAGCGCGTCGTTGAACGCCTTCGCGCTGTTGACGGCGTCCTGGCCGGTCATGGCGTCGCAGACGAAGAAGACGTCGTCCGGCCGGCACTGGCGATCGATCTGCTTCAGCTCCTCCATCGGCATCTCGGCGATGTGCAGTCGGCCGGCGGTGTCGAGGATGATCACGTCGTGCGAGGTGTTCTTGGCATAGGCAACCGCGTTGTTGCACACACCAACTGGACCGCCCTCACCCCCCATCCCTCTCCCAGAAGGCGAGGGGAGGCCGGGGCGTTCCGTGTAAACGCCGACGCCGATCTGGTTCGCCAGCGTTTCCAGTTGATCGATGGCCGCGGGACGCTGCAAGTCGGCGGCGACGAGTAGCGGCTTCTTGTTGTAGCGATCGCGCAGCATCATCGCGAGCTTGCCGCACGTCGTCGTTTTGCCGCTGCCCTGGAGGCCGCACAGCATCAGGATGGTTGGCCGATCCTTGGCGAAGTGGAAGAGCGGCTCCGGGCGTTCGGAGTCGCCTTTCATCAGGTGGACGAGTTCCTGATAGATGATGTTGATGATCTGCTCGCTCGGATCGAGCGAACGCAGCACCTGCTGGCCGAGCGCTTGCTCTGTGACGCGCTCGATGAATTCGTTGGCGACGTTGAAATTGACGTCCGCTTCGAGCAAGGCGGTGCGGACCTGGCGCAGGCCTTCCTGGATGTTGGCCTCGGTGATGCGGCCCTTGCCGCGCATGTTCTTGATCGCGGAGGAGATGCCGTTGATGATGCCTTCGAACATGGCGCGGTCCCGCGGTGCTGGTGCGTGGTAAAACGTTCATTATAGAGTTTTGGCCAACTTGTCTCAACGGACGCGATTAACGTGAATTCTCGTCGGCAATCCGCTTCGGGAAATGCGTGAGTCGTGGAAAGATAGTGTGGTTGCGGCAAAATATGCCGTTTGCAAAATCGACAATTGTGAAAAAGTGTTCGGCGAATAAAAAGCGCGTCAATTCAATGCCCGTATCCATTCGAAACAATACGAGGCATCCAGAGTTTTTTCCCCGCAAGGAAGTGAGGAAGGAATGCAACGGCGATGGTTGGTTCTGCTGGGATGCTTCCTGGCCACAATCGACTCCGCACGCGCACAAACGCCCGCCGTTCCTCACGAGGGCATCCGAACGGTCGGCCACCTGCTGAC
>DAIOGM010000327.1:0-4669 GCA_036745215.1 Gemmataceae bacterium | reverse complement strand
GCTGACCGACAACGCTTCGGCGGACGTCATGCGGGCTCATGCTCAGCCCTATCGGCCGCAGCCGGGCGATATCGCGCTGTACGACGATTTCAATCCGCTCTTCCACTTCATCTTCAAGCTTGCGAAAACCTCGCCGCCGACGCATGCCGCCATGGTCATCGCGGGGGCGGACGGCAAGCCGGCGCTCCTGGAATTGACGGGGCCAAAAGTGCTTACGTCTCGCGTATTGATCATGGATGTCGATGCGCGTTTCAGCTCGTATCCGGGCATCGTGATGGTGCGCAAGATTCGCCAGCCGTTGACGGAAGAACAATCGCGCGACTTGACGCAGTTCGCGCAAGCGCAAGCGGGCAAGCCGTTCGCGTGGCCGCGCGTCGCGCTGCAGGCGACGCCGTTCTGTCCGCGTTTTGGTTTGCGAAAAGAGCTGTTCGGTCATACCTATTTGAACCGCGATCGCTGGTATTGCTCGGAGCTGGTGGTAGCCGGCTGTGCGACTGCGAAGATTCTCGACGGTAAAAGCTGTTGCGCGAATGCGACGTATCCGCGCGACCTGGCGGTGGACCAGGTGCTCGATCTGTCGGCCAAGTATCATCCGCCGGCGCGCTGGGTCAGTGACGCGGAGCGTTAGTCAACGCCGATGAATCCACTCGGCGGTTTCGTATTTCTCCCGCACAAGTTTGTTCGTCAGTTCTGCCGGCCAATCGGCCATTGGTTCGTTCGCGTCCCAAATCTCGGCTACCTTCGTTTTGAGTGTGCTGCATTCGATCGGCAGGTTCGTCATGAATTCGATGTGCGAACGACCGAGCCGATACTCCGGTTGCCGCGGCGGCATACGTAAATAGCGTTCTACCGTTGCGGCGTCAAATGCGTGCAGAAGCGAGCCGTGATGCAACAGGTGCGTGCGCTTTCGCTGCTGCGCATTGCCGGAGATTTTGCGCACGCCGAGGGCAAGATCGCTTACGCCGACTACCACCAATTCCTCCGTTGTACGGAGCAGCGGTGTCAAGCTTCGCTGCAACTTGCCGAGGATGAAGCGGTATGACGCATGCAAGTCGGCAAGCGCCGGATCACGTTCGAAGCGAAGCACGACGCTGAAAAGGAGACAGCCCGGCCCAAGTAGCACCGTGCCGCCGCCCGATGAACGCCGCGCGATTGGTACTCCATCGGTACGGCACGCAGCCTCATCGATCTCCAGCGCCAGCCGGCCGGCCGCGCCGAGCACCATGGCGGGGCTTGGCCATTCCCACAAACGCAGCACTTCCGGCCCACCGGCCTCGGCGTCGAGCAACAACGCCTCGTCGAGCGCGAGATTGGCGCCGATCGACGAAAGCGTAACGTCCAAACGTTTCATTTCATCAAGTTACGCGCGTCGGCGCAAAGCACCATGCGAATTGCTTTGTTCGTTGTCGATATTTGGACAAATTTGTCCGATAACTGGTAAATAACCTGGTTTTCCGATTGGAATACTTTTTGGTTGTGGTTATGATCGAAGCTCAGGTTTGGGAATTCTGAACTTAAGGGCGCAGTTTGCGAGTGTTTGAGGAACAATCCGGTCCATAAATCCCGCCTTCCGCATTTTTCGAGTTTGTCCGCCTCGTGCCTGGAGGCGATCGCACGCGAAAGTTTGATGAAGGCTCATGAAGCTCGACGCTCGCGCGGCGCGCGCGGTCCCGCAAACGGTCCTGTTGAAGAAAGGAGAAACTGGTCTGAATGGTTCGGCTCGCAATGCTGCAAATCAAGGCGGCCCCATCAACGATTTGAGGATCCGCGTGTGGTGCAGGCTGGGGGCGGATCGTGACATTTTGATTCGTGTGTGCTCCGTGGCTGGAAGATTCCAACGTTGCCAGCACGCTTCCGGGCCACGGTAATGTGAACGCCCCCGGGTGGGGCTTCGGCACGGAAAGGTTCATTTTTTCATGGCGAAGAATATCTATGTCGGAAACCTCGCGTGGTCCGTGACCAGCGACGATTTGCTCGAGCTCTTTGGCCAATTCGGCAAGGTCACGAGCGCACAGGTCATCTCCGACCGCGACACCGGGCGCTCGCGCGGCTTCGGTTTCGTGGAAATGGAAAGTGATGAGGACGCCCAGAAAGCCATCGAGGCTCTCAACGGCTCGTCTCATGAAAGCCGCCAGCTCACGGTCAACATCGCGAAAGAACGCGAAGACCGCGGCGGCGGCGGCGGACGTGGCGGCGGCGGCGGCGGTGGAGGCTACGGCAGCGGCGGCGGCGGCGGCGGTGGAGGTCGCCGCGGCGGCGGTGGAGGCTATGGCGGCGGCGGATACGGCGGCGGCTCGGATCGCGGCCGGCGGTATTGATTCATCGGCAAAAAAGCCCCGGGATGAGCGCAGCGATTCCCGGGGGTACTCTCGAAACCCGCGGGGCCGGTTGTCGGCGCCGCGGGTTTTTTGTTTGCTGAAGTTAAGCAAATTGACAATTGCAGTAGTTGCAAATGTCGCTCGGTGCGACAACTCTTTTTAACTCACGTTCAACTCGGGCGTTCGGTAAGTGTTTGATCGAAGACACCCAACACCAGCTCGGCCGCATGCAGCAACCAAACCAACATTCTTTTGAAGCGCAGACGCTCCGGACGCAACATCCGTCGGCCGCGACGCGGTGTCGATAGTTTCTCCCATTGAAACCAAACCCACACGTTCCGCAATATCAACGCCAGGGCGATAAAGAAAAACCGCACCACCGGATTACGCGTACAGGTTTTGATCCGCGCTTCATTCAATTGCCGATAGCTCGTTTCGATGCCGAAGCGGCTGCGGTACGTGTCTTTGACCCAGCGTGTCGATCCCGGCCGGAATCCCCAATACGCATAGACCCACGCATAGCGGCCACGTTTTTTCCGTTTGCCGCGGTGGTTGCCGCAATGCACACAGATCGACACGGTCGCTTTGTCGTTGCCCGTCACGAGCGTGTGTTTGCCCCAGCCGCCGCTCTTCCACATTTGAAACGCGCGAATGCCGGTGGCCGGTTCGCCCTCGGCGGGCAGACGGCCGCGCGCCACCGCCGGCATCAAGAACGGCACGCGCGCCCGCTGCAAATAGCGAATCACCTCGATGCTGTAAAACCCGCGATCGAGCAGCAAAAGACCAGGCCGAACGCACGTTTTGCGCACGATCGCCAGCAGCCGTTGCACGATGGGTTTCATCTTCTCGCCATACTCCACCGGGGTCAACGCGATCGTGAACCGTTGGCCGTGAAACACCACGTAGGCACTGGCGTAGGCGTGAAAGTTGTGCGTGCCGGCTTTGGCCTGGGATCGGTAAATCTCCTTGGGATCGCTCATGGGCAAGCCGTAGTACGGCACCAAATGAAGATCGATGGCGACACGTTGCCTGCGGTTTCGCAGCGGCTTGGGCACATCGGCGACCAGGGCGCGATTGACGCCATGTTGCAACGTGGCGTATTCGGGCAAGGTAGCCAAAAGTGCCAGACGCGCGGTTTCGCCGGACGGTGCGTCGTTCATTTGCGCGCAGGCATCGTAGAGCGAGGTCAGCCGAGCTGCCGCCGCACAGATCAGATGGATCAGAATCGGGAGTGTACATCTGCCCTTGCTCGGTTGGAGGCCCGCCTTCTGTTGCAGCAGCGCGGCCGTGTGTTCTTGGACATCCTTGCCAGTGACGGTATACTTGGCTTTGCGCATGGCTCCCTCCTTGGATGACTCTTTTGCGTAAAGCCATTCTGTGGAGGGGCCTGCGTATTATGAAAGATCAGTTTGCTCCTTCGGGGGCGACTTTGGAACTACTGAATTGACAATTGGAGCCGCTTTTGCACAGGTCGATCCGCAGGAACATGCCATGCATTTGACGCTCGAACACATTTGCCGCGCGCAGCATCGGCTGCGCGGCCTGGTTCATCGCACGCCTTTGATCCGGTCGGAAACGCTTTCGTTGCATCTCGGAGCGCCGACCTATTTGAAACTCGAGTGCCTGCAGAAGACCGGATCGTTCAAGCCGCGTGGGGCGTTCAATCGCATCCTGGAGATGTCGGCGAGCGAACGCCAGCGCGGCGTCGTCGCCGTCAGCGGCGGCAATCACGCGCAGGGCGTCGCTTACGCGGCGAAAAAGCTCGGCATCGCCGCGACGATTTGTATGCCCGCGAATACACCGCGTAATTATCTCGACGCCACGCGCGGCTACGGCGCCGAGATCGTCTTGTGCCCGGACATCAAGGCCGCCTTCGCCGAGACGGCGCGCCTGCAAGACGCGGGGCGCATGCTGGTGCATCCCTTTGACGACGTCTTCGTCGCAGCGGGGCAGGGCACCGTTGGCCTGGAGATCCTCGAAGATCTGCCCGGCGCGACGCGCGTCTATGTCAGCATCGGCGGCGGCGGTTTCATCGGCGGCGTCGCAACGGCGCTTCGCGCGATCAAACCGGATGTCAAGATTATCGGCGTCGAAACGCACGGCGCCGACGCGATGTCGCAGGCCCTCGCGGCCGGAATGCCCGTCGAATTGCCGGCGATCACGTCCATCGCCCGCACGCTCGGTGCGCCGAAGGTGTCCGATTTCACTTTAAGTATGGTGCGCGAGCTGGTCGAAGAGGTCGTCGTCGTGGAAGACGCCGCCGCCGCTCGTGCGTTGTTCTTCTTGCTTGAGCGAACCAAGCACCTGACCGAGCCGGCGACGGCAGGTGATTTCGCTGGCGAGATTGGATG
>DAIOGM010000326.1:0-8419 GCA_036745215.1 Gemmataceae bacterium | reverse complement strand
GGACGCACCCAAGGACGAGACGGAGCAGATCATCGCCGATGCGCACCGCCTGTTGGCCAAGATCCCATCGGTGAAGGGCCTTTGGATTGGACGACCCGCGGAAAAAGCCACGCCGAAACTCGCGGTTACCGATTACCATGTCGCCTGGACCCTTCTGTTCGACGACTACGCGGGGCTGCAGGAATATCTCGATCACAAATTGCATGTCGAATTCCGGGAGAAACATGCCAAGCACGCCGAGCGCGTGCTGGTATATGATTTTGTTAACCAGAAAAAATAACTCCCTAGTCACCTCGGGAATGCCTCCAGCGGCGTCTCGCGCGGGGCGGACCCGGCGAACGAGAAGTCGAGCGGCGCGAACACGAGCGACCGCCTCGGCGAGAGGGCAAAGCAGAAGTCTCGGCCTCTCCTGACGGAGGATCAAGCCAAATGAGCACGTGTGTTTATTTTTTCGGCGGTTACCTGGCCAGCAAGACCGACATGGACGTTTGGGTGGCCAGCGCCAAAACGCAGCAGGCGAAAATCGATTTCATCGCCTACCACTGGACCGAGAAGGACAAGGAAAAGAAGGCGGTCGCCGCCATCAAGGCGTCCAAGGCGGACAAGATCTACATCGTTGGCCATTCGAGCGGCTGCGCGAATGCCAATGCCGTGGACAAGGCCCTCAAGGACACCAGCAAGGTCAAACTCGTGGCGCTCGACGGTTTTGCCCCCGAAAAGGTCCAACGGGATCGGTCGAACACGCAAGTCTGGGCGGCGGTGAACGGCGCCTTCATATCAAGGAACCACAAGGACCTGAAGGACCTGCTCGGGAACAAGCTCGAGGAATTTCATGCAAGGAAGGACTGCACGACGAAGTGGGCGCTTCATTTCTCCCTGGTCAATGCCAACGCCTCGGACAGTGTGGTCAAAGAACCCCCGCATCACCTTGCCACCGGCTACGCCCAGTGCAAGGCGAACCTGTGTTGGTATCCGTAAAACGAGGCCGGCGTCCGTACGCTTCGCCGAAATGAGCTGCGCCGCCTGTGCAAACGCGATCGGCAAAACGGCTGCCTTCTCGACCCATGCGGGCAACGTGGGATTCATGCGGGAAATTATAGCGGTTGCCGGCCACGCACGCCGAGCGTCCACTTACCCAACGGCACCTGGGTAACTCCAAACGCGAAAAACACGCGGGATATTGGCAAAACCGGGGCACTTCCCCACGTGCGCGCGCTTCAAGGTCCCCTGAATCAGCCGAGGCAGTTATGCAACCGACCTTGACAAACTTACTTCGGCGATGGCGTTCGTCGTGGTATCCAGCTTGGGCAACATAGCAACTGGAGACCGGATTTTGCGGGCAAATGGACATCGTTTCCGTTACGATGCACACGGAGTCTGACTCAATGGTTTGATAGCAGAGGTTCTCGAATGGACCCGATCCTGAGACGCCTCGATGCGATTCAATGGACTTACAGCGATGGCGACCCAAATGCGTTGGCCGAACTCGCACGCCGTATTTCCGCCGTCGGCCGCACACGCGACGACTTCATTGTCTACACGGATCTCGTCAATGGCGTCACGTTTCAGCTGCCCAACGTGAACGACGGGCGGCCGTTTGAAATTGAAGAATGGACGGATTTGAACCGCGCGATTATCGGTTGTTTCCTTGGCAACATTGCCGCACAGACCTACCGCGAAGGACGTTTCTTCGCAAGCGCGCTAGTTATCGGCGTAGTGGCGAACCAGCCGGGGGAGGGTTTTTGGTCCCTCGCGCAACAGGTGGGCCTTTTGCGGGCGAACTCGGAAGACGCTCGGCTCCAACTGTGGTTTGAGCACGTGCGTATTGCCCGGCAGTGGTATGCCTCTCGGCCCGGGTGAGAGTCCCCTGCGAAATCGTCACGCAACCGAAAGGGAGTTTGAGATTGTGGAACCAGCGACAATACCTGCTTTCAATGAGGAAGGCGACCTGCCGCCCGGGGTCCATCGCGCGACGTTGGCGGACGTTCTCGAGCGTTTCGGCCAGGGCTCGACCCAGCGTCGTGCGGTGGCCGATCGGTTGAGTCGCATTTTTGAACTCGTGAATTCGACCGGGCAGTTGGCGCGGTTCGTCGTATTCGGATCGTTCATTACCGCCAAGGCCGAACCGAACGACGTTGACATCGTCCTTCTCATGGAGGACCTTTTCGACTTGGCCTCCGTGACGGGTGAGGCCGCGTTGGTGTTTAAGCACATGGAAGCGGATGCTCATTTTGGAGCGAGCATATTCTGGTGCAAACGCTCTAGGGCAATTGGCGGCGAGCAGGCCATGATAGAATACTGGCAGACCCGTCGAGGGGGCGGACAACGCGGCATCGTCGAGATAATAAGGAGAGATCATGATCGCGAATGACCAGGAATTGCAAACGACAATGGAGCGAATCGCCTGGTTCCAGCGGCAGGTTGCTCATCTGCGCAAAACCGAAACGAACCCTGTGAATTATAGCGCGGCGGTTTCCGGCTTCTTGGCAGAGATCGACCGCATGCAGCTCGAGGTCCGGGAGTACTTCCATTTTTTACCTGCCGAGCGCGAGGGAAGCGCCGGACAAGGCGCTGCAGCAGACGGCGGCCGCGTCCTTGGCGTGTCATGAATTCACGACGATGAGCGCGCCCGCCCGAATGGGTCGTCGATCAGCGCCTCGAATTGACTTAGGAGGAGAGTGCGATGGCAAATAAAGAAAACCAAACGGCTAGTCCGGCGGCGGTTCAGGTTTTTGAACTGACCATGGACAACTCCGAAGACCAGGACGATTTGAATCGCCGCCTCCATAAGCCCGGTGAGCCCAACAACAGCCCGTCCGTGATGCTCGAGCGCAAAGTTAAAGACGAGTCAACAACGGAGTCGGCGGAGAAGAACAGCCGAACCAATGGCTGAAGCTGCCCGGCGCCGCCTCCTACCTTGACGCCGCCCCCGTACCCGCTACCATGCCAGTGTGATCCCGACGCCAGCCACGCGCCATTCCGCACGGATGCCTTGATCCGTCTTGCATGCATCGCGAAATCTCTCATCCTGACGACGCTTTCGCCGAGGAAAGCAATTGGCCCCTCTATTTTCTAACGGGGCTGCTTGCCGCCCTGTTGGCGCTGCATCTCTTGCCGCTGCTGGGCGACTGGCTGCGCTGGACCACCTTCCAGTCCTGGCCCAAGGATCTCGGCACCGTCTGGAACATCAAGATCACGTTCGCACTTTTAGCTGCGATGCTCGGCGGAGCGCGGGTCATTTTCATCGCCCTCCAGGGGATCGCCGTCGAGGCGAAGATCGGCGCCGATGTCGCCATCGCCGTCGCTTTCCTGGCGGCGCTGAGCATCGGCGAGGTGATGGTGGCCGCGGAAGTCGTCTTCATCGGCATGTTCGGCGAATGCCTCGAAGCGTTCACGTTTGATCGCACCAAGGCCGCGATGCGGCAAATCGTCGAGGTCTTTCCGATTCGCTGCTGGCTCTTGAAGGACGGCAAGGAAGAACGCGTCTTCACCAGGGATTTGCAGGTCGGCGATCAGGTCGTCGTCAAGCCGGGCGCGAAGGTGCCGGTGGACGGCGTCGTGATGAGTGGCCGATCGGCGGTGGATGCGAGTCCGCTCACCGGCGAGAGCTTGCCGATCGACAAGGGGCCGGGCGATGAGGTGCTGGCGGGCTCGATCAATCAATTCGGCGCATTGACCATCGAAGCAAAACGCGTCGCGCAGCAAACGGTGGCCGGGCGCGTCATCGAGCTGACGGCGAAGGCGCTCAAATCCAAATCCAACATTGAACGCACCGCGGATCGGCTCGCCCGCTTGTTTCTGCCAATCGTCGCGGGCATCGCGGCATTCACGCTGCTGGCGTGCATGTTTTACTTCAGCACGATCTGGATCATTCGCCCCGACGCGCCGCGCATGAACTTGCGCCAAGCGTTCACAATGAGCGTGTATCCGGCGTTGTCGGTGCTCGTGGTCGCTTGCCCGTGTGCGTTGATCCTGGCGACGCCGGCGGCGGTCATCGCGGCGCTGGGCCGGCTCGCGGGCACTGGCGTGTTGATCAAGAGCGGGGCGGCGCTGGAGCGGCTCGCGAATGTCAAGGCGTTCGCGTTCGACAAGACCGGCACCATCACCGAGGCGAAGCTCGAACTGGGCGAACTCGTTTGCTTGACCGACATTTCCGCCGATGAACTCGTGCGCATCGCGGCGAGCGCCGAACAGCAAAGCGAACATCCGCTTGCGCGGCTGATCGTGCAGGAAGCGAAGCGGCGCAGCGTGCAGCTCGACGAGGTTCAGGAATTTTTGGCGCACCCCGGCGCGGGCGTGACCGCGAAGACGACCGCGGGCAACGTGCTCATCGGCACGCGGCGGCTGATGGAGGAGCAACACGTCGCAATTCCGGAGGCCGCGACGGCGGCGCTGGGCCGGCTCGATGAAGCGGGGCAAACGGCGCTCCTGGTGGCGCGCGACGGGGTGGTGCTCGGCGTGCTCGGGGCGCGCGATCGCTTGCGGGACGGTGCGGTCGGGTTGCTCAAGGAATTGCGCGAACTGGGCATCGATCCCATTGTGCTGTTGACGGGCGATCGGGAAGCGGCCGCCAAATCCGTGGCGAGGGATTTGACGTTCAGCGAGATTCGGGCGGAGTTGTTGCCGGAGCAGAAGGCGCAATATGTTGCGGAGATGCGGTCCCCCTCGCCCGGGAGCCCGGATTCGCAAGGAACGGCCCCCTCGGCCCCTACCCCCCGGAGAAGGATCAGCGTCGCCATGGTGGGTGATGGCATTAATGATGCACCGGCGCTGGCGCGCGCCGATGTCGGCATCGCGGTCGGCAGCGGGACCGACATCGCGGCGGAGGCGGGCGATATCGTCCTCATGGGCGATCCGCTCAAGCCGTTGCCGTTGCTGGTGCGGCTGTCGCGGCAGACGGTCGCGATCATCAATCAGAACATCATCTGGTTCGCGTTTGTCGTCAACGCGGTCGGCATCGTCATCACCGCGTGGTTGTGGCCAATCTTTGCGCCGGAAGGCTGGTACGAGCAATCGCCGCTCGCGGCGGTCATTTATCATCAGCTCGGATCGTTTTTGGTCTTGCTCAATTCGATGCGACTCTTGTGGTTCGAACGCGGAGTTACCAGTCCGACGCGAGCCGTGTGGACGGACCGATTCAAACGGCTCGACGAGTATCTCGATATTCGCCCCGCGCTGCACTGGTGCGAACATCACTGGAAGCACCTGCTGGCGACGGCGGCCGTTTTACTGATCGTCATTTATCTTGCGAGCGGGTTGACCATCGTCGCGCCGGACGAAATCGGCGTGGTGCGCCGCTTCGGGCGGCACGTGGAAGACCTCGAGCCCGGCTGGTACTGGCGCTATCCGCGGCCGATCGAGGAAACGACGCGCGTCTCGCTGCAGGTTCGCACCGTCAGCATCGGCTTTCGCGAAGCCGTCGAGAAGGACAAGAAAACGGGCGCTCTAACCTGGACCAGCGCGCATCGCAAGGAAACGCGCAAAGCCGAGGAAGCGATGATGATGACCGGCGACGGCAACCTCGTCGATCTGGGAGTCACCGTGCGTTACCGCGTGAAGGATCCGCGCGTCTACTTGTTCGAGGTGGCGAACATCGATGACATCTTGCGCGCCGCCGCCGAGTCGGAGCTGCGCGCCATGGTCGCGAGCCGACCGTTCCTGGAACTATTGACGATCGAGCGCGGCCAATTCCAGGACCTCGTGTTTCAGCGCGTCAAAAACCGACTCAAGGATTTGGCGTCCGACGAACTCGGCATCGAGATCGACGGCGTTTCGGTCGTCGATCTGCATCCGCCAATCGAAGTCGTGCCGGCTTACTACGACGTGGCTTCCGCAATGGAGCGGCGCGATCAGTTCATCAATGACAAGAACGAGCTGGCGACGCGCATGAAGGCGGCGGCCGCGGCGGAGGCGGTCAAGATTGTCCATCAAGCCAAGGCCTCGAAAGCCGAAAAGATTCAGGAGGCGGAGCGCGATCGGCAGCGGTTCCTCGCGCAGTATCGCCCGCGCAAGGAGCTGAGCGACGCGGCCCAGTTGTCATTGGCCATGCACGCGGCGAACGATCTCTTCCGCGGCGAATCCGTTGACGTGCTGGAGCCGCGACTTCGCAAGGAGCGCGATGCGCTGCTGGCAGGGCAGGCGGCGCTGGTCGATTATCGCCTGTACTGGGAGGCGGCGGCGCGGGCGCTCGGCGGGCGTGAGATGCTGCTGATTGATAGCGACAAGGTGGTTGGGCGGCGCAATTTGATGTTGTTCGATCCCGAGCAATTTCGCGTGCCGTTCCCGGTGTTTTTGCCGCAGGATCGCGAGTTTCGGCCGCCGTTTCAACGCAAGGGCGTGCCCGACGACGGGCCGTAGCCTGGTCTTCGTTTGTTGACCTTCAGGAATGAAAAGCACGTTGGAGTTCCGCCTTTAGGCGGCGTTTTGCTAAAGCCCGCCTAAAGGCGGAACTCCAACTCAAGCATTGCATACCTGAAAGTCAGTAAACCGGTATTGCAAATCAAGAGGTTCCCGCATGAAACGATACATCCTCACCCAGCTCGCCGTCATCGCCGCGATCCTGTTTGTGCGCTGGTCGTTCTACACCGTGGACGCCGCGGAGTACGTCTACGTCACGGTGCTCGGCCAGCATACGGAAACGTTTGACGGCGGCACCAACGGCGCGGGGCTCAAGTTCGGCTGGCCCTGGCCGATTCAGCAAGTGCAACGGCTCGATCGCCGCTTGCAGCAATTCGATCTCGGCGCCTTCGAGCAACTGACGCACGAAGGCGAGACGGTGGACAAGATTCTCGTCATCGAAGCGTACGTGTGCTGGAAAATCCCCGATGACAAGGCCGTGGACAAGTTCGTCAAGCAGATGGGCTCGCCGGAGAAGGCGCGGGAGATCCTGTCGCGCAGCATCAACAGCCGGCTCGGCGCTCTCATCGGCCAGAAGCGGATGGACGACCTCGTCAGCACGGCGCCCGATCCGAAGTCGGGCAGGAAGCATGTGGACGTCGCCGCGGAGCAGATTCGCGCCATGGTGCTTGAAGACGTGCGCAAGGAAGCGATCGATTATGGCATCGACCTGGTGGACATTCGCATGCGCCGCTTCAATCATCCAGGCAACGTGCGCGATTCCATCTTCCAGCGCATCAGCACTGAACGCCGCAAGGAAGCCGCCCGTTACGAAAGCGACGGCAAACGGCAAGCGAGCGACATCCTGGCGAAGGCCGACGCCGAGGTGCGCGAGCGGCTCGCCACGGCGCGTGCCGAGGAGGTGCGCATCATGAGCGAGGCCGACCGCGCCGCGATGCTGATTCGCAATGACGCTTACAAACAAGATCCGGAGTTTTACAAGTTCCTCAAGGACATGGAAGAGCTGCAAAACATCGTCGGCGGCAAGAACACCATGCTGCTGTTGTCCACGCATCGGCCGATGTTCGAGGCGCTGTTCACGCCGCCGCGGCCGAAGATTGATGCCCCCAATGGCAAGAAGAAGGGGGACAAGTGATGTGGCGCTATCTATTGGCTTTGATCGGCTTCTTGCTGTTGATCGGGACGGCGGCGACGTCGCTCACGCAGGTGCAGCCGGATCAGCGCGCGGTCATTCGCCGCTTCGGACGCATTCTCGAGCACAAGCCGCAGCAGGGGCTGTACATCGGCTTGCCGTGGGGGATCGATCGCGTCGATCTCGTGCCCGTCGGCGTGCACAGTGTCACCGTCGGCTTCATGGGCAAGGAAGACGCCGAGGACGATGCGACTCCCGCGGGGCAGATGCTGACGGGCGATCACAACCTTGTCAACGTGCAGGCGACGATCAACTACCGCGTGCGCGAAGCCGACATGGAAAACTACGTGCTGCAAAAGGATCGCATCGACGCCTTTTTAGCCGGCGCCGCGGAATCGCTACTCGCGGAATGGGTCGCGGGGCGAAAGATCGATCACGTGCTCCAGCGCGGCAAAACCGAGCTGCCGATTTTTCTGCACGAGGAACTGCCGGAGCGGATCAAGGCGTATCAGCTCGGCATCGTGATCGAGCGGGCGAGCATCGATCTACAGCCGCCGGCGAAGGTCAAGTCGGATTTCGATCGCCTGGCGCATGCGCAGACGCGCATCAAGTCAGAAGTAAATCAGGCGGCTCAAGAAGCGAACACCAAGATGGACGACGCGCGAGGACAAGCATTCAAGATGGCCCGGCTCGCGCATGCTTACGCGTTTGAGGAGCACAAAAAGGCGACGGCCGACGCGGAGAGCTTCAACAAGCGCGTCGAGCAGTATCACGAGCTGGCAAAGGGGAATCCCGATTATCTCAATGCGCTGTGGCTCGATGAAATTACTCGGTTGTTCACGCGGATGCGCGAGAATGGGCGCATCGAATTGCTCGATCACTTCTTGTCGAATGGCGAATTGACGATCACGCAGTTTCCGTTGCCGCGGA
>DAIOGM010000325.1:0-8439 GCA_036745215.1 Gemmataceae bacterium | reverse complement strand
CCTTTATCGCGGCGGCGTCCCGACTTCGATTTTTTTCAGCATCGCTTCGACGAAGTTCGCGCCGCCATCGCCATAAAGGCCGCACGTGCGAATAATGAAATGCTTCGGCCACATCGCTCGCAAAAAGTTTTCGCCAGCCAGTTTGCTTGTGCCGTAGACGTTGAGCGGGCCGGGCGGGTCGTCCTCGTCGTACGGAGCGTCGCGCGTCGCGTCCAGGCCGAAGACGTAATCGCTGCTGAGGTGAATGACCATGGCATCAAGATCGCGGCAAATCACGGCGAGATCGCGCACGGCCAGCGCGTTGACCGCGAAGGCTTTGCCCGGCTCGTTCTCTGCGGCGTCCACTTGCGTCCAGCCGGCGGCGTTCACGACGACGCGCGGCCGGGCGGCGTTCAGTGCGCGGCCAAGCGCAATCGTGTCGGTCTGGTCCGCATCGGCACGAGTCATGCCGATCACTTCGCCCGGCAGAACTCGGCACAGTTCGCGGCCGAGCTGGCCGGCGGCGCCCAAGACGACGATTTTCATGCCGCCTTCGTACCGCATTCGGCGCAAAAAAGAAAGCCCGCGGCGCTGGGCCGCGGGCTCTCTTGGTTACTTCAACGATGCGAATCGTCGTTTACTTCCCGACTTCCAGACCGTCCACCGTATTTTCGCCCTTCTTGAATGACGCTTTTTTCCCTTCGATGCGGTTCTTCAAGGCGCCCATCGATTCGTGCCAGACGTAGACCGTCAACTCGGTGTCGATCGGCACGTTTTCAATCTTGAATTCGCCTTTGTCATTGGTGACGGCGAAATACGGTTGATTGAAGATGGCGACTTTCGCGGTCATCCAGTTATGCATGCTGCAGCCGGCATCGATGACGGCTTCCTTCGATTTATACGTGCGTGGCTGCGAAGCCTTGCCTGGCGGAATAATCTCGTCCATCGAGGGCCCAATGGCGCCGCCCGGATTCATTTTGACGTTGTGCTGCACGGTGGCGGAATTTTTGAAGACTAATGGCTGAATTTCCGAGTAGACGGCGACGACGTGAGGAACATACGCGCAGAAAGGCTGGTCGATTTCCACGGCCTTCTTGAAGGGCTCCTTGATTTTGTCGTTCACATCAAATTCCTTTCCTGCGGGCGGGCCCAGCCAGACGACCACGTTGCCGACCTTACCGTCGTTGACGAGCCACATTTGTTCTTGTACGTTGAAGCCCTTGCCCATCATGCAAAACGGCGCGTCCTTGTGTGCTGCGATGCGCGCTTCAACGGGCACTTCGGGCGCTTTGCCTTTCAGCTTGACGACGCCGCTGACCGTCGCGGAGGTTTCGGTGGCGATCTTTTCAGTCTTCTTCGGGCCCTCCACCTTGGAGTCGTCGGCCTTCGGCGTGACTTCTTTGGTGCCTTCCTTCTTTGTGCCGCTCGTGCAGCCGACCATGATGAACATCGCAATTGCCGGAATCAAGAGAAGGGTCCCAAGAATGGGAATTCGTTTCATGGAGAACCTCGTTTCGAAATAGGGTGATTCGTTCGTATCGCAGCTTCTATCTAATGATGCAAAAGCAGCGCCGATATTCCCGTGCTCGACCGATTCGCGCTCATTTTTGCGGCGGCGGCAAATCGGGGTTGTGCATGCGATTGACCGGCATACTCGACACGCGCGGATAGTTCATCAGTACATCGCGCAACGCTTGAATCTGCTCCAGGGCCTCGCCTTCGTGAATGTGCTGAAACTTCTTGGTGTTCTTGTCGAAGTACATCGGCATGAGCGACGCGTACGGCACGAAGCGGTGCGGCTTGTCCACCCAGCGGACCACCCACTCGGGCCGCAGACGGACGCTCGTCAGATCGAGCGGCGGTCCTTGGTTCACCTGATCGCCCGCGATGATGCCGCCGATTTGATGGCATTTCGAGCACAGGTCGCGCGAAGTCAACAGGCGATACGCGTCCGTGGCGTACGCTTCCTTTTCTTCCCAGGTTCGCTGCAGCGACTTGACGTCGGTCTGAGTCAATTCGCTATCGATGCGTTTTTTCTCGACGGCCGAATCTTTGATCTGCTGCTGGAGTGCTTCAATCTCCTTGCGTATTTCGGCTTCCTTGGTCTTGTCGGCCTTGATCAAAGTTTCTTTTTCTTTGATTTGCTTCCCGCGGGCGTCGTTGATGTCCTCGAGTTTTTTCAGGTCGGCCTTGAGACCGGCTTCCTTCTCCTTGCTCACTTTTTCCCAGAGCGGCGTGTATTCGGCGACGCGTTGATCGTAGCTCGACATGCCCTTGATCTTCTTGCCATCCTTATCGACGGCCTCGTCTTTCTTGAGGAGCGCGACGTAGTCGGCGGTTCGCTTTTGCCAGTACGGGCTGTCGAGATCACCCTGCGCCGGCGTCGTCTCGAACGGGTGCGGCAACGCCACGCCGGGATTCGTCTGACGGCTAACGCCGGCGAAGTAATCGACGAGCATCTTCGCCTCGTCGTTGCCCTCGACGCTGGTCAGGTTGAATTTTGGCATGCGTAAGATGGCCTTGCGGCGAATCTTGGTCGGATCGAGCAAGAATCGATATAGCCAATCGCCCTGCGTGCGTTCACCTTGCCCGATCAGCGACGGCGGCAACGAGGCACGCGCCTCATCGCTGTCGCCGGTCGGCAACGGCTTGAAGACGTTCTTGTCCTTCTGGATCAAGTACGGCACCAGCAGGTCCGAGAACGTGCCGCCGTAAGCGCGGTTGGAGCTATAGAGGCGATCGAAATCGGCCTGAGACTTGATCGACGCGGAGAAATTTTCCGGGGGAATCAATAACTCGATGCTCGACGGACCGTTTATCACCTTCTTGTCGGCGCCGGCAACCCGCAACGCTTCGGTCAAACGCATGATGATGAACGGATCGGCCGGGTCGTCGTTGTTGAAACGCGGGTAAACGGCCCTTGCGGTCAACATTTCGGCGCCGGCCGCATTGCGTCCAATCCAATTGTGGTGATTGAGGAAGCGGATTTCGCCAAGCTTATCCATCTCAAGATTTGCAGCTTTGATAATCGGCTCAATCATGCCGAGCGCCTTCGCCGTGGACTTGAAATCGTAAATGCCGGGGCGAATCAAATGGCAGCCGTTGCAGTTGTACTTGTCGAGAATCTGCCGGCCCTTGACCTCGGCCATGCGTTCGGGCGTCATGGCGCTGTTGGTCATCTTGGCGGGCACTTGCTCCGCGGTCAGGCCGAGGACGAACGTCGCGACGGCTTCGCGGGCGGCGGCTTCGTCGGCGAAGTTGCGCTTCTCGAAGTCGGCGTCGGCTTCGTCCTTCGTCTTGCGCGGCCGGGAGAACGTGAACTTCGGCATGCGAGCGCGATCGTCCCAGGTGCGAATGCGATTGAAGTCGTAGCTGCGCGGATCGCGAATCTTTTGATTGAGATAGCCGATGCGATCGTGATTGTGGCCGAGGAGCGCTTCGGCGAAGAACTTCTCGTATGGCTCTTTCTTGTCCTTGATGCCATGCTCAGGTTTGCCGTTCTTGTCTACATTCGAATCGACGATGTAATAGTGATCTTTGAAGAAGTTGCCGATGTCCTCGAACGCAAGCCGATCCGCCGGTTTTTTGCCCCAGTCGTTCAGGCCAACGCCGATCGACTTGACGTTTTCGAAGCCGGGGATGTCGTGGCAGCCGAAGCAACCGAGCCGGCCGACGGCTTTCTTGCCGAGGTAATACTTGACGGAACTGTCATCCGTGACCTCTTCGAACAGGCGTTTCTCGTCGTCCGCCAAATCGTTATACATGACGGTGACGGCAGGATCGACGGCCTGTTTCTTGCGCAGCTTCTCGGCGTCCGCCTTCGAGACGCCCTTGAAGAATAGCTTCATGTCGCTTTCGGAAAGCATGCGCACCAGGTATACACGAGCGAGTGTCTCCATCTCTTCCTTGGTTGGCTGCGTCACGGAAACCTTATCCCAGCCGGCGCCGAGTTCCTTCGCTTCTTGTCCCAGCAGCCACGCGGCGACGTCGGCGGCTTCCTGGGCCGTCAAGTGCGTCTGCGGCATGCGGCTGCGCGGGCTATGGACTTGCGGATTCATGATCCACTGGATGAGCCAGGTGCGAGCAGCTTCTGATTTGCCGAGCTTTGCGGGAAGCTGCGATAGATTGGGGCCGAACGTCGCCTCGCTCATCAGGTTCTTGTCTTCCGTGCCCTGATGCGTGTGGCATGACAGGCAGCCGCGTTCGATGAAGAGGATCTGACCGTTCTTGGCGTCGCCCTTGTGATTCGGCGCGAGATCGACGAGCTTGGTTTCCTTGCGCAGCTTCATCCGCATCTTGACGTCCGCGAGTTCCAGAATCTCTTCCTTCGACAGACGGCCCATGTTGATCAACTCTTCGAGCCGCGTCATGTCCTTTTGTGCGTCGGCGGCAGCGTTTTGGCCGTCCTTTTTATGCTGAGCATCGGCGCTGGCGAGATAGTCCTTGCTCGTCTTGTTGAGGAAGTACGCGATTGAAGCGATTTCGGTGTTCGGGAACTGCTCTTGGCCGGTGCCCTTCAATGCGTCGGCGTCGTTGGTGCTGAGGTTGTAATAATGCGGCATTTTGGTGTCGGGCCGGAACGTGTTCGGCGAATACAGCCATTTCTCGATCCAGGTCGGATCGACTTTTTCGCTCAACCGCGTCAAGGCGGGGCCGACTTTGCGCAGGTTGCCGGGGCGATTGTCCGGATCGTTGAGAACGCGTTGCCGTTCGATGGGGATCAGATCTTCGAGCGGCGGGTTCGGCTCCAGACGCAGGTCGGGGCCGATGCGATTGCCGCTCTTCCAGCCGCTGATCTCGTGGCAGCCGAAGCAGCCGTTTTCCTTGATGAGGTTGAACCCGCGCAGAACCTTCGGTGCCTCGACGCGGTTGTCGGTGCTGATGAGATCCGTGACTTCGTGATGGCATTTGATGCACGACGATTCGATGAAACGCGTCGGCAGCATCGGGAAGTCCCACATGTGATTGGCTTCCCAGTGGCGATCCTTGACCCACGCCTCGCGCGTCTTGGAATCGTTCGGCGTGTGCGACGAATCCATGAAGCTGGTGCCCGAGCCCTGGCCGTAATGGCACGACGAGCAGCCGAACTTCTCGGCCGGGTGCTTGCTGTTGGCGCCGACGAAGAGATCGAGCCGCGGATGGGCGGCGAACTCGCGGATGCGCGACGGCGACAGCGTGCGGTCATCGAGTTTGATGAGACTGATGCTGCCGGGATTCGGGATCGACGCGGCGTCTTTCGGATCGAGGGCGGCGACGCGTTGCTTGTAGATTTCGATGGCCTTGTCGAGATTGGCCTGGCTGGCGTCGGTCGTGAGCGCTTTCAGACTCTCCGCGGTGTACGCGGGCCGATCGATGCCGACGTGGCACGACATGCAGCGATCGAAACGCGTGACGTACTTGAAGTTGTAATCGATCGGGATGTCGTTGATGGTGAACTGATGGATTTTCACCGGGGCGGCGAAACCGTCGATCACGGGGATGTTGCGAATCGAATCATAGATGGTCCAGCGCTTGGTGTCGGCGAGCTTGACTTGCGTGTCGAGCTTGTCACAAACTTTTTTGAACTCGGCGGTGGCTTTCGTGTAGGGACCCTCAACAGCATCGATCTTGAGCTGCTCTTTCTTCATGTCGCTAACGATCGTGTCGCGGGTGCTTTGCTTCTCAGCCAGGTTTTTGTTGAGGTCGGCCAGTTGCGCGCGATATTTCTCCACGAGCCTCTCATCGCCGTGTTCCAGTGCGATATTCAGGAAGCTATTAATCGAATCGACATCGGCTTTGACGGCCTGATAAGCGGCCTCGGCACGCTCTTTCTGTGGTTGCAGCTTGCGTACCTCGGCCCGCGAATCCGCCAGGCTCGACTCATTTTCTTCGCGGTGCTTGCGCCACTTGATGACCTCGGCTTCGGCTGCCTTGAACTCCGTATCGGATGGAAGCTGCTCAAGCGCTGCTCGTTGGGCCATGCCGACTTCGACGGTGCGAAACTCGCGCTGCTCGGTCTTGTATTCGCGGGCGTAGTCTTGCCACATCATCCAAATGATGCTGACGAGCATCAGGATGTTCGAGACGGCGAACACGATGTCGAGCGTGCGTTGATCGCGTAACGTTTTATCGGTTGCGGCCATGCGTGGTACCGTCTTGGGGACAACCCCCGACAATCGCTGCGCTCATGTCGGGGCTTTGGTCGACTAAATATTGAAAAAGTATTCCGGGATGAACACGATGTATTTCAGGTTGAACACCCAGCGCAACACCATCTTGATCGGCAGGCACGCCATGAACTGAATCAACGTGACCAGCACGAAGAACCGCACGAAGCCCATGCGGATGAAGAAGCTGCGCAGGACGGTCTTTGCCAGCACCGGCGGCAGAATGATCATGTACACAAACACGATGAACAAGCCCGGCAACTCACGCACGAGCCAAAAGCGATCGACCGACATGCCGAAGGCGAGCCAGAAATATTCGGACAGGTTGACGTTGTTCAAGGGCACGTTCTTATGCGGATCCCACGGCTCGAAGGGGCCGAAGAAGTTCCAGTTCGGACCGCGAAGGAAGGTGCCCAGGACGATCAAGACGCACCAGAGCACGATGAAGCCGAACAGGAACGTCGTCACCGAAAACTTGCGCTCCGCGAACGTGTAATAGCCGTTGCCCTTTTGATTGAAGTCGATGTATGGCAACGCGATCAAACCCTGAATGATCATGGTCGGCAAGACGACGCCGGCCATCCATGGATCGTAGTAGACGAGCATTTCTTGAAGGCCCAGGAAGTACCACGGCGCCTTCGACGGATTCGGAATGCGCGCCGATGACGCCGGCTGTTCGAGCGGCGCCTTCAGCACAATGGCCCAAACGATGAGGATGAGCGTGCAGATGACCATCGCGATCAGTTCGGTGTACACGAGATCCGGCCACACAAGAACCTTTTCCTCGCCGACCTTTTCCAGAGGCGGTTCGCCGCGAGCGATGCGTTCGTCATTGATGACGCCTTTTCGCAGCGCCAGCCAGGTGAAGAAGCCGACCGAAAAGATGAGCATGACGATCGGCACGTTGTCGGGCTTGGTGATGATGTTCTTGAAGTTGTTGTTCGTCATCGCCAGGCCGGAGAACCAGAGCGTGATCATCAACACTGCCCAGGCGAAAATCGGATTCGTGACGATCTTGCGAAAATACAACGCCAGGGTGAACGCAACGACGGCGACGAGAAAATACGTAGTCGGCCCCATGATCCAGTCGATGGCGTTCTGGAGCCACGGAAAAATCGCGAGGCCGTGATGCGTCAGGTAGAGGACCGCGAGCCCGCCGAACACGCCGGCGACGATGTACCAGATGATCGCCTGCAGCATGTTCTTGAGCTGAAACTGCATCTGCAGAGCGAAGCCGACGTTCATCAGCATGACGAGGAAATAAAAGAAGCCGATCCCCGTCTGCAAGGCGCCGGACATGTGGTGAGAATCGTGCATGAGTTAGTCCATACACCCAAGCCCCACCATGAGCGCAGCGAATGGTGGGGGTTATCGCGGGCACGAACCCCACCAATCGCTGCGCTCATGGTGGGGCTTGAATCGAAACTACAATGCGCCGCTGATGCCGCCGTCCTTGCGTACGCGCCAGAAGTGGACGGCAATCAATAGCGCGGCGGCGAGTGGTAACGCGACGCAGTGCAAGACGTAAAATCTCAGTAGCGTCGTTTCGCCGACGAAGCGGCCGCCTAATAACAAGAAGCGTGCATCGCTGCCCGAGTGGATTAACTCGACACCTCCAATCACGAGGATCTTCGAGCCGGGGCCCTCGTACCCCATGAGCGGCGTGGCGCGGGCCATGTTGCTGCCGACCGTGATGGCCCAGATGGCGAGTTGATCCCACGGCAACAAATAGCCGGTGAAGCTAAGCAGCAGCGTCAAAACGAGCAAGATGACGCCGACGCCCCAGTTGAATTCTCTGGGTGGTTTGTAGCTGCCGGTGAGAAAGACGCGATACATGTGCAGCCAGATCGTGATGACCATGGCGTGAGCGCCCCAGCGATGCAGTTCGCGCAAGATGCCGAGCGTCGTCACGTCGCGCAAGGAAAGGATGTCGTTGTAAGCGTGTTCCAGCGTGGGGCGATAGTAGAACATCAAGAGCACGCCGGTGACGGTCTCGACGAGGAACAAGAAGAACGTGATGCCGCCCATGCACCAGGTGTAGCTCAGCTCGATGCCGCTCTTGCGAACGGAGACGGGGTGGAGGTGGAGGAACACGTTCGTCAGCATCACGACGATGCGATTGCGGCGATCGCGCGGCGCCGGATGGCGGAAGATGCTCTTCCAGACTTGCGTGTTGCGGATGTAGTCGCCGATCGCCATGAAAAATCCTTCAAGCCCCGTCATGAGCGCAGCGATTGGCGGGGGTTGAACCCGGGCACGAACCCCACCAATCGCTGCGCTCATGGTGGGGCTTGAGTTCGATCACAACAAGATA
>DAIOGM010000324.1:0-8479 GCA_036745215.1 Gemmataceae bacterium | reverse complement strand
GAACCCCGAAAAATCGTAGCCCAACGCGGCTCGGCAGGAGCCTCGCCCTCCCGAAAGCACGCGTTTTCCTTTCCAGAAGTTCAACGGACCACGAACAACTATCTGTAGCGCCACTGCACCTCATGTCCGTGACCGCCTTTGACCAGCAGCAATTTGTAAGCGAGGATCGTGGAATCATCGGCCAAGTATTCCGTGACCGGCCGGATCACTTCGGCCTTGTCCGGCATCTTGTCGGGGAACTGGTAGATGCGAAATTTCTGATACTCCTTCCCCGCCGGCATGAAAAACCAGCGCGTCACCTCCGCGGTATTGGCTTCCATATTGAAGGTCACCGTCGTGGCGTTGTCGTGCCGTTTGAGAAAATCGCCCGGTGAATAATGTTCATAGACGACATCGATCGTCGAGCCCACGGCGATTTTCTTTAGATCGACGCTGACTTCGTAGCGATTCTTTTTTTCGCCGCCGGCGCCCTCGTTCATGACGCGAAGAGTTGGCCGCAGTTCTTGCATTGGAAATCGCACCTGGGTCTTGGGGTTGGTCGCGAGCAAGCCGATGCGGAACACGGTATTCCCGGTTGGCTCTTCCAGCCTGCGAATCTTCACGCGCCGATAGCCATACACAAGGGACCGGGGGTCATCCGAAGTTTCGGGGTTCCACGGGCGCAAGTCGATGATGCGTGAATCTTGCAACACCTCGAATCCCGCGAAGTTACGCTCCTTGAATTCTTTGACCTCCTCGGCCGTTTCGCCGACAAATTTCGGCATGGGGCCGTCGAGCAACTGGTTGATGATCGGCAAATCGGGGCTGCCCTGCGACAGCGACTCGATGAGATAGTTGGCGCGCTGCGAATGGTGATAGACGCGGCCGACCAGGTACGGCGTCACGAACAAAAGCGGCACGATGATCGGCACGTAAACGTACGAGGTCCAATCGCGGTAGTCGAGCAGCGCGCTCCAGATGCGGCGCGTGGCCGACTTTTGCAGCGTGCGAGCCTCGGCCGTGACTTGCGATGGTTCGCGGGATGGACCTTCCGGCTTCGCGTCGGTGATGGGCGGCGGCACGGAAACCGACGTCCGGGTCCCCGGCGTCGGGTCCCACGGCGGCGACGCCGGCAGGTCCGTGCCAAACAAATCCGGATGCGCCCGGCAGGTTTTGCGTCCGACACAGTAGCCGTGGCGGATGAGGGCGCTGATTTCGAGGAAGGAGAATCGGTCCACGTCAGTGCGGATTTGCGCCGCCTGACGCTGGATTTCCGGGTACGGCGCCGTGGGGTCCTCACATGGCTCGACGACATCGGTCATGCGGGCAAAGACGAAGCCGGTGGCGTCCCCAAAGGTTTCGTTCTCGAGCTGCCAGACGCGATCCATGAGAATGTCGGTGGCGCGCATGGCCATGCGGATCATTCCGCCGGCGCGGCGTTCGGACTCCACCTGGAACGGCATGCCGACATCGCTGACAAGCACGCTATCCAGACCGCTGTTGAGCCGGCGAAAACACGCGTTACCGGTCGCCTTCCGGTACGCCGCTTCGAAAAGATGCCGGTTGAGCCAGCATTGATCGTCCGCTTCGAGGTTGCCGTGGCTGCGTTCATTGGCGCGCCGCAAGAGCGTCTCAACTTCCAGACTCGCGAGCGGCAAGCCGGCAAACTGCGGTTCGTGCTGCAAGGGATGATGGCGCAAAGCCTGATCCAACATTTGGACCAGCAATTCCTCGCCGCGAGCGCCGTCCACGTTCGCGACGGCCGGCGCCGGCGCGCCGGAGTTGGCAATCAAATGCGGCTCCGCGCGGCGACTCGACGCGACAAGGATCTGGGCCAGCCGGCGCAGCGGCGTATCCGCGCCGGACTCGTTCGCCTGACGAAATGCCTCCGCCAGCGACGCGAAATCGACAAAGTCATCGCGCGACAGTTGGCTTTCCGTCAGCATCGGCCGTTGCAACATGCGGAACATGCGCACGCCGAGGTTGTCGAAGACGCCGCCGTCCGTCAACACCTGCCGGCCGAATTCACCGTCGCTGGCGCCGACGTCCGCCCCGGTCAGCTCGATCGGCGGAAAGAAACCGGGAAACGCCGACGACGCCGTGACCGCCATCGGCACGGTCGCCAGGCCGGTGTGAATGCGGCTGATGCGAAACGCGTGCCTCGACTGACGCCGCATCATGAGCAGGCCGTGGCGATTGAACGAGCACAGACAGCCTTCGCTCACGTTGGTGGCGAGGATGTGCAGGACCGGGTTCTCCGGCAATTCGAATAGGCTGGTGTCGCCGTATAGGTACTTTTCGTAGTGCTGCTCGAGAAGCCCGGTCATCGTGAGCTTGCGATTGGAGTAGCCAAGAATCCGGCGCACCAGGCGCAACGGCATCATGAATGGGAAGCGCCGCATGACGCGATTGCGAACGTCCATGCGAATGAAACGAAGAAGTTCGGCCGCCGCGCCGTCGAAGTCGTTGGCCGAGCCGTTGTAGCGTGCCCAGTTTTGTACTAAGTGTGCGGCAAAAATGCTGCCGCCGGACACGGAGGTGATGTGCGTCACCTGCGGCAAGATGCCCGCGTCGCGAAGGAATCGGGTCAGACCGAGGTGGTACAGACTCGCCCGGAATCCGCCGCCCGAGAGGGCAAGACCGATCTTTTTCATGGCCACTTACCTGCGAGAGCTGCGCTGCGTCGTCGCGCGGTCGATTGGGTTAGCCGCACGGATTTGATGGATGGATTGGTTCGTTCAGCCATTATACAATGTTGGCGCACAATTGCTGTAAATATGAACCGCCTCATCCAATGGGACGACAACCGTCGTCCGAAAATGCGAATTCAACTCTCAGCGTTTACATTCTCGACAAATCGCCACAAGATATTGATAAGAAACAACTTAAGGAACTAGTGCTCAGTCACAGCTAAGAAGACGGGTAGCGGAAGTCGCAAGACTTCCGATTTGTCAGTGTTTCATCGGAAGTCTTGCGACTTCCGCTACGAATGAACCCGTCTTTTTAGCTGTGACAATGCACTAGTGTGTCTTCAACTCCAAGAGTTGGGGTTGCGCCGGCGGGAGGGCGAGGCTCCTGCCGAGCCGTGTACCCGCGAAATTTCGATTGCGGGACACGGGTTCCGATGCTTCCGGCTCGGCGGGAGCCTCGCCCTCCCGGCGTCTGCAGCCCCAAGAATTAGCATTGAAGACGTACTAGTGCCTCTCGAAGAAGCGAATTTGTGCGTGCCAGGGTTACGCAACGCCAATTTCCGTGGCGGCAAGTTTTCAAATTGCCGTTGATTTGCATTATTCGGCTGGTCAAGGGAATTCGCCTGCTTGAATTCGTTGGATCAAAAGTGCCAATCGAGCGGCAGTCAGTCCGTTTTCTCGGCACGCGGCGTGCCTTCCAGTTTCCTGGTCGGCCCGTCGTCGATCGTGTCGCTCGTGACAAACGACACGCTTTCTTCCACTTCGCGCTCCACCGATTCAATGCGCGCGGCCATTTCTTTGAGCACCGCGACGACGGCGGGATGCACGCCGTCCAACGATTGCAGATTCTCGATCTTTTCGATGAGCGTCATGGCTGGGCCCCGGATTGGGTTTCAGATGTGGCGAAACAAGTCCGCTGTTTGAAGTGTAGCATCAAAGCAAAGCGGCTGGCGTCAGGAATACTCCCTGAGTGCACGTCGGGAGTTCCCCGATACACGTTTGCGGGAACTTGGGTTGACTGGAGATTCAAGACATCGTATGAGCACCCAGAGCAAGTTCCTTTGGAGACGCCATGCGAAGATTGAACGTCATCATCGCAGCAATCCTGTTGTTCGTTGTGAGCGGGTGCGGCACGATTTACAACGTGACCGGCCATGAACCGTGGCTGGTCGGACTGCCGCCGGAGCGTCCGATCGATCTTTTTGGCGGACTGGACAATGATTTGCGCTGGATGGCGCGAGGAACGGCGCCCAATTCGTCAGCACCGTTGGCGGTCGTGGCGGCCGCGATTGATATGCCGTTCTCGGTGGTTGGCGATGTCGTTACGTTGCCGTGGACTGCGTATCAATCCTTGATTGTCAGGCGAGCGAGCGCGGAGCCAAACAGCTTGCCATAATCTGCTGCCCGTCCGGTCTTGCACGTGCGAATTCGTCGCGCACACACTCAGACACCCCACTTCTGCCTGGCAAATACAATACGCTTCAACGACCGCTTGAATTACCACTATATCCTGAGGCCACGCATGAGCATTAATGTACGCATCGCCGCCGCCTTCCTCGTGCTTCTGGGCGTCTGCTCCCAAACACACGCCGAACGCCTGGTGCTGGCGAGTGCTTCCTATGGCAAAAACATTGTCGCCATCTGCGACGCCGACGGCAAAGTCCTTTGGTCGCACGCAACCGCCGGGCCGAAGACCGGTCACGCGGGGCATCACGACATTCAGTTCCTGGACAATGGCAATCTGTTGTTCCACGACAACTGGACGACCACCGTCGAGATGACGCTCGACAAGAAAGTCGTCTGGACCTACGACTCCGGCACGATGAACGGCAACAAGGGCAAGCGCGTCGAAGTTCATGCGTTCCAGCGGCTCGCCGATGGCCGGACACTTATTACTGAGAGCGGCGTCGGCCGCATCATCGAGGTGGACAAGGTTGGGAAGATTCACGCCGAGATCAAGCTCAAGCCGGGCGGCACGCAGAACACGCGCATGGCACGGAAGCTGAGTAATGGCAACTACCTCGTTTGTGCCGAGGATCCAGGAGTCGTCACCGAGTACAACGCCAGGAGCGAAGTCGTCTGGGAACACCCGATCAAGACGCGCGTCTACGGCGCCATCCGCCTGAAGAACGGCAACACGCTCATTGCCAGCGGCGGCGGCGCCAGTGTCGTCGAGGTCACTCCGGATCACAAGGTGGTTTGGGAAATCAAGGATACCGTTCCCGACACCTCGATCGTTCTCAAATGGACAACGTTCTTGACCGAACTCGACAACGGCAATTTCGTCGTCGGCAACTGCCACGCCGGCGAAAAGAGCCCGCAAATATTCGAGATCACGCGCGGCAAGAAAGTCGTCTGGCAGTTCAACCGCTACGACGTGTTCGGCAACGGTCTCGCCTGTTCGCAAGTCCTCAGCGATGAGCAGTCGGCGCTCGTTCGCAAACGGCTTGTCGCGCTCGGCGCCGCCGGCGAGCAATACGGCGCCAGGCGGACGACGATCGAGATTGGCCCGCACAAGGGATTCATCCTTCAACCCGAGAAGCCGGCCGCCGAAGGTGCGCGACCCTGGGTCTGGTACGCGCCGACCATCGGCAGCCATCCCAACAAGGCCAACGAATGGGTCCTGCGCAAGCTGCTCAACGAGGGATTCCACGTGGCCGGCATCGACGTGGGCGAATCGTACGGCAGCCCGGCGGGTCGCAAGACGTTCTCGGAGTTTCACGCTCACGTCGTCCGCGAGTTCAAACTCGAACCCAAGGTGCGGCTACTCGCGCAGAGCCGAGGCGGGTTGATGCATTACAACTGGGCCGCAGAGAATCCGGACAAGGTCCGCTGCATCGCCGGCATCTATCCGGTGTGCGACCTGCGCAGCTACCCAGGCCTGAGCAAGGCGGCCGGCGCCTACGGTTTGACGCCGGTAGAACTGGAAAAACAATTGACCGAGCACAACCCGATCGATCGCCTGAAACCGCTCGCGAAGGCGGGCGTTCCCATCCTGCATATCCATGGCGACGCGGACACCGTGGTCCCGTTGGAAAAGAACAGCAAAGTCGTCCTGGATCGCTACAAGGCGCTGGGGGGCAAGATGACGCTCATCGTCGTGCCCGGCAAGGGGCACGCAGAAATCCCGGAGTTTTTTCAGGAGCCGCGTCTCGTGCAGTTCTTGAGCGACGGCGGGTTTTCGAAGTAGATCGATTGACGGGTTACCGAGGGTTAGCCGGTTGAGTCAACTCCACGGCATCGATCCGGCCAAGATAACGCCAGCCGGTGCCGAAGATGTCGCGTTCCCGTTCGACACGAAATCGGATGCGGGCTTCGTATTTTCGCGCTGCCGAGAGCTGGTCGATCAACTTGCGGCCTTCTTCCTTGGGCAGGATGAAGCGGATCAAGTTGACGCTGGAGTCGGGGCCGAGACCGCCCGCTGGAAGCTGGCTGCCTTCCAGGTCTTCGATGAAGAGGAAAAAATGCTCGCCGGCGCGTTTCATCCAGAGTCCGTTCGTACAAACGCGAACGGTGAACGTGAACTCGCGTCCCACGTAATCCTCGGGAAGTTCGGCGACTTCGCGGATTTTCGGATTGCGCATCTTGCTGGGCGGTTGAGCAGGCTTTGGACCGCCGCCCGCGTAAGTTGTCATGCAACAAAGCGAAGCCAGTGCAACCGCGAGGAATGCCTGGCGACAGGGACGGCAACGTCGAAGCAGGGTAATCATGATCGAACCTTTCTTGCGTTGAGGTAAGAATCGGAATGGAAACCGGGAGCGGCGATCCGTCGCCAAACTCCCGTCGGCTTCTGACTTCAAGGCGGCTGCTCTCCGCCGCCAATCCGAAAATCACGGCCTATGCGGGCATCTCTTCGCCGGCGCGTTGGATGACCACCATCGAATCGGCATGGCTCCCATCGAATTTGCCGCCGCCGAGCAAGCAGAAATCGGCGCTATGAACGGCCGACGGCGGGGGTGGCCAATCGCTTGCGGGCTCGACAACGGTCGATAGCGTGGACGGCATGTTGCGTCCTTCCAGGGTCTCAACTCCCAACATAAACGTGCGACGGGATTTGCCGGGCACGTTGCGGAACAAAGTCTGAAACATTCGTTTATCCTCGGCCGCCGAGGTTTTGTTGTCTTTTTGAGCAGGACACGGAAGAGGCGGCGTTGCTTGCTGTGCCTGCCGTCACTTTGCATATCGAAGCCGTTTGGGTCAGCGGACAAAAAAACCTGCGGACGCCGTCACAAAAAAAGGGCCAGGAGCCCGGAGTCGTTGACTCCCAACCCCTGACCCCTGACCCCTATTTACCGAATCCGCAGCTCAAAGTTGCCCGTGGCGCCCGGCCCGTACGACGTCACGATCACGCGAAGTTGACCGGGCCGCGTCACATTCAATATCACTTGCGAATTCAACGAGTTGCCGTTGTCATCGTTCTCGGCGATGACGTTGCCGTTCAGATCTTCGACGCGGAGGTACGTATCGAAGAATCCGGGGCCCGGCTGGCCGTCGCCGCTGGTGAGATCGATGACGACTTTGCCGAGATTCACGTTGATGGTGTACACCTTGGCGTAGTTGCCCTTGCGAAGGCGATCGAACGCGTCCTTGGCGTTGAGTTCGCCCTTGATGACGTTGTCCGCGATCGGCGGATTGGCGGCGATCGGCGGATTGGCGACGTTCGGCTGATTCGCGACCGGTTGATTGCCGGCGACCGGGTTTTGCAGGTTCTTGGCCATGACGGTCGCGTCGGAGAACGACAGTGAATAGTCGATCTCGCCGTCCTGGTCGCCCTTTTGCAGTTCGTAAACGCGATGGTAGGCGTAGCGGCGCAGTTCCTGAAGCGTGACCTGGCCGTCGCCGTTGTAGTCGGCCTTGCCGTCCATGCCTTCCTTGATCGCATAGGCGAAAGCGCTGTACGCCCCGCACGCGGCGCTGACCTGGTTGGGCATGCTCGACACCATGATAATGATGCCGCCCGCGCGCGGATCGCGATAGTTCGCCAGCAAGTTCTTGGAGCTCAATCGCAGTTGGCCGGCGAAGCACGCGTCCACCATGATGCAGACTTTCTTGCCTTGCGACGCCAGCGTGTCGGCCAGTTGCAGAATCGATTCCTCGCTGATCGTCGTGCGGGCATATTGATTGGCGGCAAAATCCTGCGGCATGAACGCCCACTTCTTGTTGACGCGATTGCCGTGCCCCGACAGGAAGAGCACGACGAAATCCCCCGCCTTGCCCGACGTTGCCAGCGATTTCATGCCTTGATCGATGCGTTGCGTGGTCGCCTGGGCGTCCACCAGCACCGTGCAGTGAACCTTGTTGAACAGGGCGCCTTCCTGCCGGCGAAAGGAATCGGCCGCGTTGTTGGCGTCATTCACGCAGCCGCTCAGTTGATTGATGCTCTGATATTTGTCCACGCCGACCGAGAGCACGTAACAATCGGGCCGTTGATCCTGGGCCTGCGCGATGCCAGTGGTAAGACAGAAGGCCAGCAAAGCGAGGGCCGGCCATTTTTGTTTTTGGATTGTCGCGAACATGGAAATCTCCTTGGTTGTGGTTCAATCACAGGTGGTCACCATGCAAATCGCCGCCAATCAGGGAAGCGGACAAAAAAACGTCCGTTTGCTCAAAAATAGGGCGGCAAGATTCCGATCTGGCCAATGAACGCGGCACGATGGGAATCTTGCGGTCCCGAAATTGAGAATTGACTCGAAGTCATTGATTGTGGCCGTCACGCAACGTCGTGAAGGATTTTTGTGGCGTAAATTCTATGATCTGGCGAAGGTAGATGAACTCGAAACAACGCCAACGGCGTTGCATCCCAAAGCCCA
>DAIOGM010000323.1:0-8502 GCA_036745215.1 Gemmataceae bacterium | reverse complement strand
GCTAAACCTCAACCCCTCGTTCGTGAAGATCGACGTGGAGGGATGCGAGCACGACGTCGTGACGGGCATGGCCGAGACAATGGAGCGGTGCAGACCCATCTTGATGATTGAAGGGCACGGGGCGTGGCCGGCGCTGGAACCCATGCGTTACGGTTCGTTCGTTCTTGAGCCGGACCGGGATTGCCTGCGCCGATTGCAAGTTGGGGAATCGCCGGGCAACTACTTCTATGTGCCGAAGGAAAGAGAATCGGAACTGCAACGTATCGGCGCGATCGCCGCCGACGTCGTGTGCTCACGTCACGCCGCGTGAGCCTTTTCCATGTCGTGGCCAGCCAACTTGACGATCAAATCCGACCAACTGCCAACCTGCTCGTGCGGAACTTTGGCGCGATCAAATCGTGACGCCGCCAATAACGCGCCGCGGATGCTCTCGTCGTCGCCCGGTTCATAATAAAAAACGTGCGGCTGCGCCGTTCGCAGGAACGTCGGCGCGACGATCGGCAGCCGGCAATAGGTGTATTGCTGCATCTTCAAGCTGTCGGTGAAGCACTCGGCGCCGGGCCAATACTCCAGCGATTGCAAGCCGATGTCGGCGTAGCGCAAGTATGGAATCAATTCTGCAAACGGCCGTTCGCCATGAACGATGAGGTTGGATCCGCGTGGACGATCAAGCACGCCGCCGAAAAGATGAAATGACCAATCGGGAAACAACGCGACGGCGCGATTGACGAAATCGTAGTCGAGCCGATTTCGGCCAACGAACAACACGTTGGGTCGGTTGGTCCGATAGGGATTCGCGCACGGACGATCGAACAACTCGCGCTGTAACGCGTGGCGGTGAAGCTCGACGTGCGCGTGTGCCGACAGCCGGCGTTGAATATACATCGACGGCGCGCTGACGAGATCGAACGATTTGGCAATGCTTTGCTCGTGTTTGAGCACGCCGGGATGGTGCTTCATGGTCGGAAGATCGTCGGAGACGCGATAGACAAAACGCGCCCGCGGATTCAATTGCTTGATGCGGTCGAAAAGAAAAAGCCCGTGATCGCTATCGAAGATAAACAAATCCGCGCCCGAGATCATCGCTTCCGCTTCCTGAAACGAGAATTGTCCATACGCCGACAAGAGCGGCTGACTGATTCGATTGAGCAAACGATTCCGCCAGTTGACAGGATGGAACGGCGTCAGCCAGACGTAGCTCCACAGTCGCTTCTGCACCTGGCGAAGTTTACCGGCCTGGCGAAAGAGCGGATAGGCGAAACGGGAATCGCGGCGAAGCCAGGAGATCCAGCTAATCGACTCGGTGAAGAAGAGAACTTCCCAGCCCGCGGTCCAGAATGCGTCGGCGAGCCAGTGGAAGCCCGCTTTGTTGCGCGATTCGAGAAAATGATTGGTGAGCAATACGACCCGTTTCATCGCTGCGTCCTTTCAGCAACGCGAAGCACCGTTATACTGCAACATTCGACTTAACAGCAAGGTCGCGTTCTTTCGAGGAATTGCGCCGCGCACGTGGACTTGCCTCGAATGGAGTCGCAAGCTAAAATAGGCCAGCGCTTCGTCAAAACCGCGCGACCCTGAGGGCCGATCGTTTTGCTGGACATGCATCTGAAGTTCTGGATTCTACTTTCCTCGTTGCCGAGCTACCGGTTCGGCCGGCGCGCATTTGTTGCATTGTTGACGACTAGCACTTTGCTGCAAGGTTACTCGCTCGATTACGCCACGATCACCTTGGCCACGGAAGAATCCAGGTCCGAATCCAACGAAGAAAACGACGACTCAAGTGAAAGCACAGCGCGAACGGTATTTGCGGCTTCGCAATCTTGCCACAAACGGCTCCTTCAGCAACACGGCAAATCGTCCAAGTTTGTGCGTCCGCTCACGCGAGCCGCCTACTCCGAGAAGAGTTCCCATTCCTTGTTGCATTTGACCATCGGCGCCGGCATTCACACCATTCCCATGCGCTGTTAACCGTATCTTCTTCTCCTATTGACCATCATCGACCGTTCCATCGACGCGAGACTTTGCTCACTGCGCGCCCGCATGTGGGAAGCTCCCTGTCGCGAACCAACACTTCGTCCGTACTTCCAGGCCCTTCACACTTTTGTAAGGGAGGCGCTCATGCAGCGGATCGTCGACGGCATCCATCAGTTTCGCCGCGAGAAGTTTCCAGAACAAAAGACCATGTTCGAACGGATCGCGAACAAGCAGCAAGAGCCGATGGCGTTGTTCATCACCTGCTCGGATTCGCGTTTTAATCCCAATCTCATCACGACGACGGAGCCGGGGGATTTGTTTCTTTTGCGGAACGCGGGCAACATCATCCCGCCCTACGGCGCCGCGCAAGGCGGCGAAGGGGCGACGATTGAATACGCCGTCGCCGTCCTGGGAATCCGCCACATCATCGTGTGCGGCCACTCCAACTGCGGAGCGATGAATGCGTTGTTGAATCCCGCCGCGGTGGGGGATTTGCCGGCCGTGGCGGAATGGTTCACCTACGCCGAGGCGACGCGCCGCGTCGTCAAGGAACGCTACGGACACTTGAAAGGCAAGGAATTCGAACGGGCCGTGATCGAGGAAAACGTGCTGGTGCAGCTCAACAACTTGAGCACGCATCCCTATGTCACTGCCCGGCTGGCGAACGGCGACGTCAAGATTTACGGCTGGTACTACGAGATCGAAACAGGGACGGTTTTCGAATTCGATCAAGCCAGCGCCATGTTCAAACCGCTGACGCACGTGGCGCATGAAGTCATGCCTTTTTGCATCAACAACGGCCGGAATGGCAAGAAGCCGTCTTCGCTGCACGACGCGAGCATGCTTACCTTGGCCGGGGCCAAGTAACGAATCGCCGAACGTTTCCAAGGAGGTTGAACGCACCATGTGGCCGATGCTCAAGCACTATTGCAATCCATTCGACGGGCGCTACGAGGACCTGTGGAAGGGAACCTGGTACCTCAATGTATTCCGCGATTTCACGGCTGGACTGATCGTCGCGATGGTGGCGATCCCGCTGGCGATGAGCTTTGCGATGGCGTCCGGCCTGCGACCGGAGATGGGCATCGTCGGCGGCGCGATCGCCGGCGCGGTCGGCGCCCTGCTCGGCGGTTCCAAGTATCAGGTCTACGGACCCACCGCGGCGTTCATCCCGATCATCGCCGCGTTGATGGCCAGCTACGACCACGGGTTTCTCTTCCTGGTGTCGATCATCTCCGGCGTCATTCTGCTTCTCTTTGGCCTGTTGCGGTTGGGGCGTGTTATCGCGCTGGTGCCGCATTCCATTGTCGTCGGCTTCACGATTGGCATCGCCGTCGTGATCGCCACGTCGCAGCTCGGTGAGATTCTCGGTTTGCCGAACAAGATGGGCTATTCCTTCCTCGATAAGCTGCGCGGCATCGGAGAGCAAGTCGGCTCTCTGAGCGACATCAACGGGTACGCCGTGATCATCGCGTTGCTGACATTCGCCATCATCAAGTTCCTGTTGCGTGTGTCGGTCTACATCCCGGCGCCGCTCATCGCGTTATTCGTCACCGTCTCGCTGGCGACGTGGGTTTGGCCGGACAAGGGATTGATCGACATTCAAACGCGCTACAATGCGATTCCCACGAATCTGTTCCAGCTTACGGGTCCGGAATTGCCCGAACTGACCGGCCAGATGCTTTTTGACCTGGTGTACTTCGTCGTCGCCATCGTTTTCGTGTCGGGCGTGGAGAGCCTGTTGTGCTCGCGCATGGCGGATCGGCTCGCCGAGAATGAAGGCACGCCGTATGATCCCAACAAGGAGTTGTGGGGCCAGGGCTGGGTGCAAATCCTCGTGCCGCTCGTGAACGGCTTCCCGCACACCGGCGCCCTGGCGCGGACGGCGGCCAATATCAAGGTCGGCGCCATTTCGCCGCTGGCCGGCATCTGCAAATGCGTCCTCAAGCTCCTGTTGGCGTTTTATCTGGCGTCGTTCTTGAACACCGTGCCGATGGCCTGCATCGGCGGCTTGTTGCTTTATGTCGCGACGGGCATGGTCAAGTTCGACGAAGTGCGCCAGGTGCTGCGACACAATTACTTTCATATCGGCCTGATGATCTGGACCGCGGTGATGGTCGTGGCCTTCGATTTCCTGATCGGCGTCTTGTCGGCACTATTCCTTTACGGCGTCCTCTATCGCTTTCTGGATCGAAAACCTGGGCTGCCGGAAGGCGGCGCGACGGTGCCGGCGCCAAGTGACATCGTCGTCACGAGTCAAACCGAATGAACGAAAGGTGAATCCAGCGCGGCGAAGCAGCAATCATGACTAATTCGTAGCAGAGGGCTTGTTTCGCAGTCAGAAACTCTCTGCGTTCTCTGCGCCTCTGCGTTTCTAAAAAATGGGCTTCCGCGCCGTCGTGAAAGACAGCCAATTAAGAAACGCAGAGACGCAGAGGACGCAGAGTCAGCGCAATCTGTTAAGTTATCCGTGTTTATCTGTGTGCATCTGTGGTTTTTTCGATGTTGTGAGAAATCCCATGGCGCCCCATTCCAAACCGTCCGCGCCGCTGTTTCGCCGCGGACTGGTCGCGTTGAATCACGCGCGTCAGGACGTTGACTTACTTGACTACGTCGCCATGTTGGCGAGCGCGGAAGTGATGGGCGAATTGCATTTCGTGCACGTCCTGCCCGATTCGGCCGACGCGGCGCAAATCGAATCCGTCCGCGCCAGCTTGATCGCGCAGACGGGCAAGGCACTGGACGACTTGCCGGCCGCCGTTACCTGCAAACATGAGATTCGACGCGGTCCGCTGCTTGACCGCCTGCTGGAGTATGCAACCCAGGAGCAAGCCGACGTCATCTTTGTGGGTCATCGCCAGGATCATCCGCTGCAGCGCAGTCTGGCGCGGCGCTTGGCCGAGCTGGCCCCCTGTTCGATTTGGCTGGCGCCGGACGGCGCGCCGGCGGAGGTGCGACGGATTCTCGTGCCGATCGATTTTTCGCCGCGCGCCGCCAACGCTCTGGGAGTTGCCGCACGACTTGGCGCTTTGCTTGGCCTTCGCGAATTGACGGCCTTACATGTGTATTTCGACGAATCCCGCACGACCTACGAAGGCGCCGACGAGCAAATCCGCGGTCAGGAAGCCGCCGCCTTCCGCACATTTGCGGATCCGGTTGACACCTTCGGCCTGACCATTGAGCCGATGTTCCGCGAAGGGGTGCATCCCGCCAACACGATCAATCGCGTCGCGGTCGAGCTTGACGCGGACTTGCTCGTCCTGGAAACGCGCGGCCACAATCGTTCGTCGGCCCTCCTGCTCGGCAGCGTCGCGGAAGAGACGCTGGCGAAGAGTCATGCGCCGGTGCTGATCGTCAAGCGCGCCGGCGAGCAGGTCGGCTTGATCCGGGCCATGCTGGAACGTTTGTTCCGCAGCGAGCCGGGGGTGATGTTTGATTGAGCCGTCGCGGTTTACGTTTAGCGCTCGCGTTGCAGCGCCCGGGCCACGTCGCCGACACTTCAACGCGAGCGCTAAACGTAAACCCGATAGTCCATATTCGGAAACAGATTATGCCGCCGCTCGATCTGGCTTAACCAACTTTCGTCGATCTCGTTCTTCTTGATCTGCTCGTAAAGATGATTGAAGTTCAAAACATGCACCTTCGTCCGCTCACACGCGTACTCGACCATCGTGCCGGTCTTCATGATGAACGCCCAGTCGCTCGATTGCGATAGCATCAGCTCGCGGGCCGCCTGATTCAAGGCGCGGCGACGCAGGTCGTTGCCGCCGTCGGCGTGATGATGTGCGAGTTCGACCATGCGATCGGAATCTTCGTGTAGATGGCGGTACACCCAGTCGTTGGAGCCTTCGAGCCAGACATCGCAGTAGCCCTTGTAACCCCAGCTCGAGAACGACGGGGCCGACACCTGGATCTTCGGGAACTTATCGAGATATTGCGGGATCGTGATCATCTTGACCGTTTGCTGGTCCCAGTGCATCTTGCGAAAAAGGAAATTGATCCAGTCGGGGCCTTCAAACCACCAATGACCGAACAGCTCGGCGTCGTACGGTGCGAGAATGACGGGCGGGCGATCCATGTGCCCGGATAACCATTCGACTTGCTTCTCGCGATTGAACATGAAGTTGCCGGCGTGCGACGCCGCCGTCTCGAGCGCGACGTGCGGATTGTACGGCTCCTTCTGGTTCCCACGGCCGGTGATCCTGTAGTATTTGACGCCGGTGTTGGAACGAATGCCGGTCTGATGCAGGTGCGGCTTCAAATAGTCGTAATCGAGATCGAAGCCGACGTCTCGGTAAAACTCCCGATACACGTAATCGCCCGGATAGCCCTCGATGGCACTCCAGACCTGCTTGGACGATTCCGTGTCGCGCCCCATGCAGGCGACGCCGGTTTTCGGGCACATGATCGGCGCATAGACGCCATACGTGGGCCGCGGCTCGGCGAAGAGAACGCCGTGCGTGTCCACGAAAAAGTAGCGGATACCTGAGTCTTTGAGAATCTGATCGACGCCCGGCATATAGCCGCACTCCGCGAGCCAGATGCCTTGCGGCCGTTTGCCGAAGTGCCGCTCGAATTCGCGGCAGCCAACCTCGACCTGGGCGCGGACGGCGTTCATGTTGACGGTCATGAGCGGCAAAAACCCGTGCGTCGCGCAGCAGGTGATGAGTTCGAGCTTGCCCGTCTCGAAGAATTTGCGAAAGCCGTGGTTGAGGTTGTTGCCGTACTGATTGACGAATACTTCACGCGCCCGCACGAAGCGGCTGTGATACATGTGCGCCAGATGATTAAACTCCGGCGTCCATTTGGTACGTTCGATTTCCTTGCTCGTCAGCGCGATCAGGTTGTCGATGTGCCGCACGTAGCGGAACTGCAGCAGCGGATCGGCGAACATGGCGGCGAGCGTCGGCGTGACGGACATTGTCAAACGCCAATCGGCGCCGTCGCGTTCGAGGCCTTCGAGCATTTCGAGGATGGGGATGTACGTCTCGGTGATCGCCTCGTAGAACCAATCTTCTTCGAGGAAGTCGTCATATTCAGGATGGCGAACAAACGGCAGATGCGCGTGCAGGACCAGACAGAGATAACCGAGCGGCATTGTGATTTCTCGTTGAATTTGTTTACGTTTAGCGTACGGAAAGCGTTATCGGATTCAAACGCGCCATTCGCCGCGGAACATCACGCGCGAAATGGGCAACTCGGAGTCGAGCACGAGATCATGCGGATCATTGCGATCTTCATTCGGCAACGGCACGACAACCAGGTCCGCCGACTTGTCCGGCCTCAAACTTCCGGTGACCGCGTGGAAGCCGAGCGCCTGGGCGCCATTCAACGTCAGCATGCGCATGATTGCGCCCGGCGTCACTTCGGGATAGTGTCGCCGCAAGAAACGCGCCTCCGCGAGAATGTCGAGATCGGGATTCGACGCAAGGCTATCGGTGCCGAGAGCGACGCGCACGTTCATCTTCGGAAACGGATGATGCGGATGGCCAAACGCGGCGTGCGTGCGCGGACAGACGACGACGGTTTGCGTGGACAAGAACGGCGTCGCCGGGTCGAGGTAGTTGCAATGAACGAAGAGGCCGCGCGGGAACATGCGCAACACGTCACTCGGACTTGCAACCAGATTATCGGGCTCCCAAACTTTCAGTTCTTGAAGGAAATCGACAAAAGGTCCCGTGAGTGAATGAAATAGCTCGAGTTCCTCGCGCGACTCTGCCAAGTGGGTGGCGACCAGATGCGGCTGGCGCATGGCCAGTTCGTACATGCGAATGCCTACGGAATAGGGCGCATGAGGACTGAGGCCGTAGAGGATGTTCCACGTCGGAGCGTGCGGCGAACGCAATAACCAACTGTATTGAGCTGCCGCACTCTTGGCGCGTTCGTCGCTCAAGCCGATCAACTCAAAAAACGTAACGGCACGACACTCTAAATTGAAAAACGCGGCCCAGGCATCTCGCGATTGGATATCGCCGATGAGCGTGGCGCCGAATCGTAAACACTCGGAGATGCCTTGGGCGATGTCTGCTTGCGCTTGCTCTGGCGTGCAGGTGCGTCGAAATGCGACCACCATTCGCAACCATCGCGTGAAGTCGGACTTCGGCGGACATAGGCCGCGAGCGCCAGTCAAATCAAGATGCGTGTGCGCATTGACAAATCCTGGCAGGATCGCGACGTTGCCGAGATCGACGTCCGGAGTGCGCGTGCCGTGCGGCTCGACGGCGACGATCTTGTCGTGCGCAATCGTGATCGTGCCGCGTTCGAGTGGCGGCGCATCAATGGGAAACAGCCAGCGAGCGGTGTAGGTTTTCGCCACGATCTGCCCCGGTTGTCTTCGTTTAGCGCTCGCGTGGCCCTGCGAGCGGTAAACGGGGAAACAGTTACGCCGAGTCCTCGCTTGCGTCCGCCTCGGCCGAGGACCGCATCGCCTGGGCCGCCACCCATCTCGGCGGCACGCTCGTGCTCAGCTCGAGTTTCGGCGCGCAGGCCGCCGTCATGCTCAGCCTCGCGACGCGTGCCTTGCCGGGC
>DAIOGM010000322.1:0-8527 GCA_036745215.1 Gemmataceae bacterium | reverse complement strand
GGTGGCGGGGTGGGCGGAGCAAAACCGGGTCAAGGCTGGAGGGCGTACTCGCCACTACCTTGAGGCGGTTCTGCGGAGCGAACAGGCGGGGGCCGTAGATCGGCGCCGGCGGCACGAGTCGTCTGAAATCAGAGCGGAGCGGGAAGCACGGCGGCAGTCAACTCCATCAGGAAAACGGCAGCCGGCGATTTCTCTGATTAGAACAACTGACACCCTGAATTGATCCGGATTCGCACCTCCTCAAGGGCTAGCGTCAGAGCCTGCTCGATTTCGAAATAGGTGCCTTTTGTCGGACCGGTCACGACGACCTTCCAGCCATTCTCGCCGAAAAATGTCTGGTTCGTTGTTCGCGGTGCTGGCCTGGTTTTGCCTTGCCGTTGACGAACGGCGCTGGCTGCCTGGCTCGATGAGAGTTCGCCCTTCGCGGCTTTGGCGGCCAGTGCCGCCTGCGTTTCGGCATTCGGCAGCTTTGAGATTTCATACGCCGATCGAGATGAAATCAGCCCCGTCGTTACCTGCTCCTGGATCTCTTCGGGAAGCTTGAGCAAAGCCAAGGCACGGCTCACGCGGCTCGGATGGACGCGGAGCGCCTCGGCGACCTGTTTGCCGGTCCAGCCGTTAAGCTTCATGAGCGATGCGAACGCCTCGGCTTCCTCGATGGGCTGGAGGTCCTCACGCAGGCAGTTCTCGATGAGCTGCTGCTCAAGGATCTCCGAGTGGGTCAAATCAGCTTCGTCGAAGTAGCAATCTATTTCCGTCAGGCCGGCCCGTTGAGTTGCCCGCCAGCGTCGTTCGCCCGATATGATGATCCACTTTTCCAGGGCGTCCGACCACCGAACGCGGATTGGGCTGAGTTGGCCCTTTTCGCGAATGCTCAAGGCGAGCCGCTCCAGGGCCTCCTCCGAGAATTCGACACGCGGCTGCTCCGGATCGGGAACAACCTGGCTGATGGCGAGCTTTCCGACGTTGCGAAGCGGTCGACGGCCAACGTCCTTCTTCCCCGGCGAGGGCGCAAGGACCGGGCGAAAATCGGTCTGTCGGATTCCCATTGACTCTTGCAGGTTGCCGGAAAGGGCATCCAGCGTCTGTCGCGTGCTGGCCATCTCAGGCAATCCTTCGCTGTGCATCGAGCAATGGCATGCGATGCAATATCTCGTCCGCAAGGGCGGCAACAAGTGAAGCTGCCTTCGTGTTTGGCGCATAGTGACTCACCGGTTTGCGACACGAGAGCGCCACTTTGAACGCGGATGCCTCGGGCACAACCGTCGAAAACACCGACGCGCCATGAAGACGGCGAAGCTGCTCTTCATAGGTTCGATGCACCAGTAGGCGAACGTCTGCCCGGGTGATGAGATGCCCAAGCAGCTTGAGTGCTGGCTGAAGAACCTGCGCTTGATCGATCGCTTGGTGAACGGTTCGCAAGCCTTGAGTGGCGAAGTCTTCCGGCGGCACAGGGATCACTACGAAGTTCGAGGCAATCATCGCGTTCCAACTGCACAGATAAAGATTCGGCGGACAGTCGATGAGGATCAGGTCGAATCCGGGAATGGTTTCCAGAAAACTCGCGAGTGCGAACTGCTTCATGCCCGCGTTCTCGGGTTCAGGGATGTTGTGCTTGGCGAGTTGTGCATTGGCACGTATGACGGACAACCGTTCAAATTGCGTCGCTGAAACGAGAACGTTCGGTGAAGCGGTCTCGTCATCGGCGAACACGGCGGCCAACGTCTCGCGCGGCGGCAGGCTTTCGATTGCGGCCGAACCGAAAAAGCCCTGGCTCAATGAGCCTTGCGGATCGGCGTCGATGACGAGCACACGCAAGCCAAGCGTTGCAAAAAATCCCGCCAAGTGAAAGCAGCTCGAACTTTTTCCGCACCCGCCCTTCTGGTTGATGAAACAAATCGTGTTCGTCAGCATCGGATTGCTTGCTCCCTGGTTTTGGTTTCGATTCGAAAATCGGAGCGGGAAATTGCCAATGGCAATTCGGAATAAGCTCGCGTTTTTCTTGGGCGAATGCTGACACGAAGCCCGAAAGGTCGTCAAGGAGCAAGTGACCTTGACCGCGAAATAGATGCTTTCGTCAGGTCCCTTGTGGATGCTAGAGCTAGACCAGATCGAGAAAAACCTGGGAATTCGAGGAGATGCAGGGCGCGCCACAAACAAAAAGCAAGATAAGCCGCCGATGGTCGGGGCTAGGGCAACTTTCCCTGGTCGAGCATTCGCTTTGTCCGCTCGACGCCGGTGCTTCCATGGTTGCGAACCTCGTTCACCAGGCCTCCTACTTTTTCATGGATCAAAATCGCCACATGCGTCAAGCACAGGCGCGAATCATTTCACCTTCGGGTTTGTCCGCGTCGGATGAATTCTATTTGTGGGGCCTTCTTGCTCTCACCTTCGCGCAGCCGCATGCGGACGCGAATTTGTTTGCCACGCCCCACTACTGCCTACGTCAACTCGGCGTGATCGATCAGCACGCTCGCCGCGGTGGTCGGCAGTATGAACAATTCACGAAAGCGATCGAGCGACTTTCGCAAGTGACGTATCTGAACGATGGCTTCTACGATCCGGTGCGAGCCGAACACCGCAAGGTCAGCTTCGGGTTCTTGAGTTACAGCTTGCCACTCGATCCTGGTTCGAGCCGGGCGTGGCGCATCGGTTGGGATCCAATCTTCTTCGATATCGTTCGCGCCTCAGGCGGTTCATTCCGATTTGACCTGGCAACGTATCGTGAACTCGATCTGGCGAGCCGTCGATTGTTTCTGTTGTTGTGCAAGATTCTTTCAAGACGACCTTCGTCCCCTCGCTTCGACGTGCGCCATCTGGCCGTTGACGTCCTTGGGTTTTCGTCATCACTCGACGTGCGCGATCTCAAGGTGAAGGTCTGGCGCTGTGCCGAGCGGCTTGCGGAACTCGGCGTCGTGCGGTCCGGTGACAAGGCAACCATTTTTCGCAAGGACAAGTGTGGTGAATATTCTTTGACCTTTGAACGTGGTGCCTACTTCGATGAAGGGCGACGATCGGCACCCGCGCCGGCCTTGTCGGAGTCATCGCTGCATGAGTTGTTGCGACAGCTCGGGTTCGATGATGATGGCGTGCGTCGCCTGGTTCGACGGTTCCCGATGGCAACGCTCCGTGAATGGGTCGACATTACGCAGGCTGCGAAGGAGCGATTCGGCCCGCGCTTCTTTAAGAAGAGTCCGCAAGCATTCCTCGTGGACAGTTTGAAAAATGCGGTTACGGGAAACCGCACGCCGCCGGACTGGTGGCACGAGGTGCGCCGTGCTGAAAACTTGCGATTGAAGGCGACGGGCGGGACCCGTCAAGAAATCTCGGTGAGCGAGACGCCGGACCTGCCTCACGAAAGCCGTCAGGCTTATGAGCGAATCGTCAAAGACATGTTTGCGTTTTTCTGCGCCGGCGGACAACTCGAAACCGTCGCGAAAGTGAACGCCGAGAAAATGGCTCGGGAATATATTGCACGTGGCGGCCCAAACGTTGAACCGCCGCTGCTTCACCTACTCAAGGGCCTGTAGTCAGTCGCAAGCCCAAGTTCAATCCGAGTTCAAGGCCATCCAGATCCGAAAACTCTTCTCAAAAGCAAATCCTCCTCTTTGCTTTCATGACTATCTTTGGATCAATACTTTGGCGCTCGTCACAACATGGCGGTGACCGCGGCGATTCGCCAAGTGCTTCGGGAACTTACGTGCGGAGATGAAGAATGGCGAGCGGCTGAAAATGCGACGCGAGAGACACGCCACTTTCAGGAATTGCGACGCGAACGACACGTCGGCCATTCAAGAAAGTGTGACGCGAGAGACACGTGTTCGGATTCCGGGCGGCTGATTGGCAAAAAACGGTAGGAGATTTAGCGTTACTTCCAAGCCCGTGGTGCCGCCGACCACCAGGGCGCCACCGCGGGGGAAAACGCTTCGTCGTAGCTTCCTGACTCAGGTCATATCCTCAACCTCTGGCCCATCATCGGTAGGAACATCAGTGAAGGCATCAAAGATGACTGTATGCTTGGAATCTCCGAAATCCTTGGCCGTGTACTCGTAATCTTCCCCTGGCGTGATAGTGTGAAGGAGTTCGATTTTCTCGATTCCAATGAGAGTCAAGTTCCTCTCATGGTTCACCGCGCGACTGACTTGCAGGCCGGTCGGAGGAGTATGGCGATTGGGGGTCTTGAAGAAATCAGTGGCTTCGCCGCCGCCGTTCGCGTCAGCGTATTCATAGCGGACAGCCCAAATGCTTGTGCCGCGGTACCAATCCTCACCGGACACAATCTCGTGATCTTCCATAGTTGTCCAGCCAAACAGAAACGAATGGCCGGAGCCACCGCACTGGTGGCCCCGGCTAGACGTGACAATGTTCAATCTGACTGGCCATCTTCCGATTGGTCGAGGTCGACGTCGGGTTGAACGCTTTCATCATCCAGGGCGTCATTAGCGTCTTCGTCAGCTTCGTCTTCGTGCCGACGCCCGTTGTACTTAATGTCGGCCTGTTCCCAGACGGCCAAGTCTTTTGCGGCAAAATGGACGATGTCGAGCCACTTCCGGCAGACTCGGTAATCGACGCCGATCCTTTCGGCGAGCGGCGTCCCGTCATGCTCGCGACAAGCCTTGATCTGTTCACGCACAAGATCGAGTCGCTCGATCACGGTCTGCAAGTCGTGAACCCGCATGTTGTAGATGTCGCGAGGCTGATCACCCGATGATTGCGGCGTGGGGACTTTGCCAGGGTCCGGATATTCTGCCCGCAAGTACGAATCGGTGAGGCGCACCGGCTGGCTGGGATCTAGTCCAACCACGTCGTCTCCTGCGGCATCGACAGCGCGAAATGCTTTCTTGCCCTCGGTGTGCTCGCGCAGCACCTCACCGAGTTGTCGCACGCCGCGGTTAGTTCGACGCATGGCGTCGATGACCTGCCAAGGCTGCCTACGGTCCGGTTGGTCGGAGCCCGGAATGTTGCGTTCCCCAAGGAGCGCACCATTGGCAATCAGCGGCAAAATCGAGCGGACCGCAAGCTCGACCGTCGCGGGTCCGGCTTCGTCTTTTCCCGCCGCCCGAGCGTCGCTGACTTCTTCGAGAGACTCAAGCATCAGTTGATCATGTTTTTTACCCGTGGCTTGCCAGTCAACGCCCCCGGTTCCGCGCCTTTCGGCCGCGGTTGGGATGGACTTGATCAGGTATTTCCGCTTCTGCTCCGCGTCGCGCGGCGAAAGATCGAGGCTGCGGAGAATGAGGACCGCTGCCAGCTCCTTCATCAGTTTGGGCGAACTCTGCTTCCGCGTAGATTGTGCCGTCACGGCGTTGCGGATGGCGATCTTGAATGCATCATCGCGCTTCATGAAGACGTCGATGATGCGTGCCGCACGGATCGCGGGATCAGGTGAAAGCTTCGCCTTTGCGGCTTCGTCTCGCGTTAGCGAGCCGCGGAGGTATTTTGCTTCGTCCTGTGTGATGAGCGTGGCAGCTTCAAGTTGATCGACGACTTCGTCGGCAAGCGATTCATGTTCAGGTCCGGTTCCCCAGGGGGTTGGCGGATCGACGTGACGAAGCGCAACGAGCGATCTGACTGCCGTGTGAAAGGTTGTTGCCGGCCTTTCGGATTCGAAACCCACGATGATGAACGCTGGCACGACGATATTTCGGAGTACGGCTGATCTGGATTCGTCCAAGCCGTCGCTTTCGATCCAGTCGTTCATTCGGCGAAGATCGGCGCGAAATTTCGCGTCGTCGTCGCCCCTGTATGGAACGTCTGCCGACTTAAGTTTGAGGAAGTCGGCCGATTTGTCGCGGAGGATTTTGTGAACGGCGGTGAGGCGGCTTGACCCGTCCACGGTGGTCGCCGCAATCACATCGGGCGAGCCATCCACGTGTTGGTAGGTTGTTGCTGCGAGCCAAATGGGTTCCATAACACCCTGATTGCGGATCGAGTCCTCCCAGTCATTGTGCTTGGCGATGTAGTCAGCCGCGAGGCTGTGCGCACTGGCAAGGTGATCATGACTTTCGATTGTGACCAGCAATTCAGGTGCGCCGGGTGCCTCGGATGATCGCGGATCGGGGATCGGAGCGTATCGCCGCGAGGTATCGCCCGTGCCCGGATCGACCGCGAACGGATGCTTCTTCTCGGGAGAAGTTCTCGGATTTCGCGGGTCGGGCATAACGCGAGAGGCCCAGACCTCGACGGGAATTCCCTTCACGATGCCGATTGGCGTGCGGCGGACCTCGAAATTGGGGGTCTCGGGCTCGCCGATGAACTTTCGGGCGGCCGACGGATCCACTGTTGCATCAGCGAGGCAACGGGCTGCCTCTTCGGTGAACCCGAAGCACTGGAGCCGTTCGGCGAACGACTTGCGTGCCCTGGCATCGGCCAATTGAGGGGGCGCGCCTACGCGGCGCGGGAATGCTGAACTCTTAGCAGTCATTTTTTGCTCCTGCATGGGAAACGGTCTGGCGACCGACACATCCCACACGGGAGGTTCGCCGGTCGTCATGAATTACGACCGAGGAACGCAGGAGCCTGAAAAGATAGGCTTAACGCTGCGGTACCCCTTTCCACGTACCGGACGAAGCCCGGCGTTGCAGAAAGCGAAAGAGCACAGTAGACGACACCCCAAGGCTTACAGGAAGGTCCAGCAGTTTCTGCAAAAACAGATCTGCTAGGTTTCCTGCGTCACCGCCTGACAGAACAAATTCGGTCAGTGCGCGTCGCCGCCTTTTGCCCTCGCGGCATTTGAAGTGTACGTAGATGGCGAAGGCCAGTCAAGGAGGGGCAGCGATTTTTTTTCACATGAACCATATCATTCTGCCGCGGGGACAAGGGATCGCGTCTTCAGGCGCCATGTTCGCGTCGGTCCTCCTCACCTCCGAATTTGTCCCAAGCAAAACCAAAACTGTGAAGCGCATTCCATCAAGATGTCATTTTGCTTGCAATTTGATGACGGTGCGCTAATGTCCGCCCGCTGTCGGGCGTCGGATGCCCGGCTGCTGTTGATTTCGTCAACCGCGTCATCATGAAGTTCGGCGCCAAATCGCCGGGGCGAATGGTGACTGCAAGGCGTATGTCGATTAGCGATCTCACCCGGTAAACCGAGCTACCAACTCGGCTAAGGGGGCGGATTAACCACCCGCCACGTGATCGTTCCGTAGAGCTGGATGCACGGAGACGTGCTCGTCCAGCTCGACGGAGGCTTGCCGGAGTAAACCTGAGCGCATGAAGCGCTCCGAGTAATCCCGGCATTCTATCCGATACATTTCGGGCGGGGGCGATGCGGACGCTCCCTGGCTGTTGTCAAAAGCCAGGGCCGTCATGTTCAAAGCAGGTGACAATCCTGTCCAAGGGATTCGGACCTCCACGGTTCGTTTAACTTGGCTGGCGTGGGGAGCTTCCAGCCTGGCAACAGGCGGAACCGGTGATCCAGACCGGGCACTGCCGGCAAATCCGGCAGGCGTGAATAGCTCAACCATGAAAGGCCCACAAGGGCTTGCCAGTGAGGATTGCGGGAGACGGTGCCAAACCGCGAAAGACTTTCATCGATGGGTAAGGGGATGCTTCTACGTTCGGTCCCCCGAAATCACCATTAATATATGGTGCAAACGATGTGCGCTCGGGAGAGCTGCGCATACGATGGCGGTCGCTCCGGGTAACGCCGGGTAGCGACGTGACCCGCAATTCAAAGAACATGGCTAACGCAGGAAGCTCTGCGGCTGCCGGGAGGGTTCCCGGTGCCTGGCGTGGAAAACCAGGTGATTGAAAGGCCGTAGAGTGGGAGTGTGGCTTGAGTAGAAGCCGGCTGGGAAGCCGGGCGATGTTCCGTGCAAGGCAGTGCGGACTCGTTCGTTCGCTACGGGTGGTTCCGTGGCGTAGACGACGAAAGAGCTGACGGATTTCTGATCGATGTTACGTGCTGGCCGCACGATGCGGCCAGTCCTTGGAAGGGCGCAAGCGGCTTCACGAAGCGTTGCTGGGAAGTGACGCTTCGTGAAGTTGGCAAATCGACGGCGTTTTCATGGTGTACGTCTTGAGTTCGCCTGAAAACGCCGGCGGTTTTTTTCTGACGGGTAGTATGGATTGGAAGGGGCGAACTCAAGAATGTAGTTCGCGTCCTGCCCGTCAGTCGCTGGCCGCTTGCGGTCCGCGTTTCCAAGGGTGTCTGGCTTTCGAGGGATTGTGCCGCTGAAACAATCCCTCAGCTTTGATGAGGGACATGCAGTATCGTTCCGAAGTCATTTCCGTGACCGGTTTCGTGCAGCAGATTGCTTGTTCCTTTTTGCGTCATGGTTACTGGTTCTACGTGACGGGCTGCATCCCCGCGGGCAAAGACGCCAGGGCCGTCGATCGCAAGCTCGTCGAGAAATACGGCATCGCGATGTCCGAATCGAGCCGCGCCCGGCGCAAGCAACTCGGCTTCGCAAACCTGCAATACATCCGTCATGATCGCTTCTTCGCGATCCTGGCGACGAAGGGGCAGCATCGCTTTTTCGAGGAAGAGGCAACGGGCATCCGCGACATTCGCCGACTGCCGCTG
>DAIOGM010000321.1:0-8596 GCA_036745215.1 Gemmataceae bacterium | reverse complement strand
CGCATCAAGAAGCACTTCACCTCGGGCAAGGGGCTCGTCGGCATCCGCACGGCGAGCCATGGCATTCAGAGCTGGCTCGACATCGACAAGGAAGTCTGGGGCGGCAATTACAAGAACCACTACAAGGTCGGCCCCGTCACCGAAGTCAAGTTCGTCGATAACGCGAAGGACCACCCGATCCTCAAAGGAGTCGTGCCGTTCAAGTCCGAGGCTAGCTTGTACCGGAACACGGGGCTGTCCAAGGAGGTGACGGTGCTGCTCAATGGCACGACATCGGAAGCGACGGAGCCGATCGCGTGGACGCGCATGATCAAGGAGGGCCGCGTCTTTTACACGTCGCTCGGCGGGCAGAAGGATTTCGAGAATGAGGAGTTCTTGAAGATGATGTCGAATGCGATTGTCTGGGCCGCCGGGCGGGCGCCGCGGACCAAGTAAGCACGCGCAAATGACGAATGCCGAAGCACGAATGACGAAAGAAGCACGAATGACAAATGCCGAATCAACGCGGACTGCATTGATTCGGCATTCGGATTTCGTCATTCTTTCGTCATTCGTGCTTCGTCATTAGTCATTTCGCAATCACGCGTAAAACAGCATTTCCTCGGCGACGGCCTGCTTGGGCGCCGACTTCTCTTCGACGCCGAACAGGCGGCGATATTCCTTGTCGAACAGATCGACGTGATGCTGCATCATTTCCGTGGCGATGGTGCCAATCAAGTGCGGTCGGCCGTGAAGAATCGATTCATGCGACCTGGCGAGAAATTCCTCGACGTCCTGGTCGAACTTCGTCTGCAATCGCTCCAGGGCTTGCGTCAAGCGAGTGCGGTCCTTGCCGCTCGCGAGCTTGGCCAGTTCGTGCGTCCGCTCTTCAATCGTGGTCATCATCGGCAAGCCGGGGCCGAACACGGCGGGAATCTCGGCGGACAGGCAGATCGGGAAATACACCGCGACATTCGGCGCGCCCAGCGCAACCCAGGCGACGATCGGCAAGTCGGATTTTTGCAGCTCGACCAGAAAGCTGGACGCAAGCGACGACGACTTTTCGCCGCGAATCAAATCGCGGTTAGCGGCGTAATGATCCGCAAGCATGTGGCGCAGGAAGTGAAGATCGATGGCGCCGTTCTGCTGAGAGAGCGTCAAGGTAGCGCGGCCCCAACGTTTCTGCGCGTTCTTGGACGACTCCGTGTTTTCACCTAAGATGCGCACGAAGTCGATCTTGCTGCCGTCGTCCTGCCACCAGCCGTTGTCGATGACATGCGACGCCAAACCGGGGGCCAGACGGCGCCAATCCTGGCGGATCATCGCCGCTCCCGTGACGACGCGCGAATGGCCGCACTCCAGAAGCGCCCAGTAATGGCCGCACGCTTCCAGGACGTACGATTCATCGGCGTCCGCGAGCAAGTAAATATGATCGTGCTTTTGGCCATGACGCTGCAACAGGTCGGCCAATATTTCGACGGCGGACATGGCGCTACGGCTGCGTTCCAATGCAAGGCGGACGAGATCGGGCCCATCAAGCGCTGACGTGCCCTGCCCTAGCCGGCTCTGCCATTGCGTCGCCCCGACGGCAACGCGGTGTTCATTGACGCCGTGCGTGAAGCCCCAGGCGCCGTTCGCCTGGAAGCCGAGAGCGGAATAGGTCTGACGCACTTGCGGCATCGCGAGATTGGCGATCGGCACCAGCTGACCGGGTTCGTGAAAGTGTCCCGGCACGAATTGAAGGCAATGACGTTGATTGGGCGCGGCGAATTGATTCAGGGCAAACAAGGTCGTCCCGTTCGCGGAGGCTTCCTTCAAAGCCACGACGATGTCGCTTCCCATATTCTTAGCTCCGTTCTCGGTTTGACCCATTGGGCCCTCGTCCTTGATATCTGCGATTGAAATGCCGCTTTTATGATAGGCGCAAGGTTTTCCAAAGATGCGGTCTAGTTTACTCCTGACGGAGATGAAGCAAACATCACATCCATTATTGAAACCGAGTCAAGGGGGGACTTCAACAGGATAAACGGCATTTTCGCAAAATAGTTCACAAATTGCGCAGACTTACATGGAATTGTAAGAATGATTCGACCATGTGCAAAAACCCCACAAGCCCCGGGGTGAGGTACTCCGAACCCCGGGGTTCGGAATACCTCACCCCGGGGCTTCATCGGTTACTGTTACGCTCTCCGTCGCGCCGCCAGGCAAATCAAGCAACAAGAACGTCCGCGTCGCCACCCGTTGCAAGGCGCCGGGATTGATGACGCGCGTCTTGCCGGTGCGATGCTCCTTCGCGACATGCGTGTGGCCATGGAACAAGAAGTCGAACTCGTTCGATTGTTCGAGATCATGCAACAGATGCGGATCGTCGCCGTGGGTGAAGGCGAGCGAACGGTCCGCGAAATCGAGATGGCCCCAGGCGCCGTGAAGCGTGGCGCCGATTTCCTTGACGGCCACGGCGATGTCGGCGCGATCGTAGTCGGTGTTGCCGTAAACGAAGTGCGTGTGCGCGGGGAAGCGACGCACCGTGTCGGCGTCCTGGATGTCGCCGCAATGGATGATCGCTTCGACGCCGCGCTCGGCCATGATCGCGAGGGCGCTTTCGACGCTTTCGGTGCGGCTGTGCGTGTCGGAGATGATTGCGATGAGCATCGAATTCTCCCGCCGCTTGCGTTTCGCGCGCGAAACCGCAAGCGATGTCAGGCGAGCGCCTTGACGAGCGCCTCGACGAAGAAGTGATCGCCCCATGCGACCGATTCATCCACGCCGAGCTTCTTGTGGATATGATACACGCCGTGCTTGAGGATCCCTTCCCAGCCGGGCGTATCGCTCGCAAGGAATTGGCTTGAGCACAACGTCTCGAGCATCGTCGTCGCGGCCTGGCGATAGCGTTCCTTCCATTTGGCGTCATTCACTTGCTCGGCGAGATCGAACAGGCCGCTCGCCGTGATCGCAGCCGCGGAACTGTCGTATTGCACGCCCTCGCCCGCGGGCGCATCGAAATCCCACGGCGGCGCCAGATGCGCCGGCGCGCGTTTCAGATAACACTCCGCGCATTTCTGCGCCGTCGCGAGAAACTCGGGCACACCGCTCAATCGATGGGCCGCCGTGAAGCCGTAGATCGCCCAGGCCAGGCCGCGCGTCCAGGTGCTTTCGGCCGCGAAGCCTTGATGGGTCGATTGCCGTTGAAACTCGCCGGTCGTCACGTCGAAGATGCCTTCGTGGGCGGTGCCGCCGTCGGTTCGCACCAGGTATTTTTGCGTAGTGCGGCAATGCTCGATGGCGATCTGCCGCAGCGTGTGGTCGTTCGTTTCGCGCGCCGCCCAGAGGATGATGCCGACGTTCATCATGATGTCGATGAACAGCGACTCCGGCCCGATGAATGAAGCCAAATAGCCGCCGATCTGTCGGCGCAGTGCCAAAGTGCGGCCCGCGTCGATCAAGATTTGCTTGTGAGCGTCATCGCCAGTGAGGTGATACCAGCGCAGATACGTTGAGAAAAACAAGAAGCCAAGATCGTGCACCTTGCGATCCCAGCGGCGCGGTTCAAGACGTCGGCTCGATTCCTCGGCGTGCTTGAGCCAGAACGCGTCGCTGGTGTGCTCGTGCAAGAGCCAGTAGATGCCGGGGTAGAAACCTTCGCACCAGTGGGTCCACAGCTCGCCTTCCTTTTGCCATTTGCCGCCGACGGTGTACATCGGCTGGTAACCTGGGTATTTGGCGAGGATATTCCGGCATTGCGCGTCGGCAAAGTCGAGGGCTTGCATAAAAACGGCGTTCTGCGGCATGATGCGAGTCTCCCACGCTTCTTTTTTCCACGCATAGCTTTATCGAATTGCCGATGTTTCTGGTAGTGGTGAGTGGTGAGTGGTGAGTGGTGAGTGGTGAGCGGTGAAACAATTGCATGTGAAGTTTTTGCTCACCACTCACCACTCACCACTCACCACTCACCACTACCCAAACTGGCATTGCTCGCGCTCCTTTGATCGCCGTATAACTTCCACACGGCAAGGGCGCCTAATCATCGATAATTGCATGGAGGAAGTGTCATGTGCGGCATCGTCGGCTACATCGGACATCGTGAAGCAGAGCCCATTCTCGTTGAAGGTTTACGACGCCTCGAATATCGCGGCTACGACAGCGCCGGCCTGGCGACGCTCACCGGACCGCATCTTCACCTGCGCAAACGCGCAGGCCGCATCGTCGATCTCGCCAAGTTTTTGAGCGACAAGCCCGCCCCCGGTTGCCACGGCATCAGCCACACGCGCTGGGCGACTCACGGCCCCGCGAATGATCGCAACGCCCATCCGCATCTCAGCACCGATGGCAGCATCGCCGTCGTCCACAATGGCGTCATCGAAAACTACTCGGCGCTCAAACGACAATTGAAAGCGGAAGGCGTAACCTTCCAGAGCGACACCGACACGGAAGTCATCGCCCATCTCATCGAACAACATTATCATGGCGACCTCGTCGAAGCTGTCCACAAAGTGCTCAGCATATTGAAGGGCACTTATGGCATCGCGGTCGTCAGCACGCGGCATCCCGATTTGCTCGTCGGCGCGCGCCTCGGCAGTCCGCTCGTCGTGGGCATCGGCGATCACGAAAACTTCATTGCCAGCGATCCGACCGCACTCCTGGGCTGCACGCAAAAGGTGGTCTATCTCCAGGAGGGCCAAATGTGCGTGCTTGGCCCGGACGATTGGCACATCCTCGACGCCAATCACTCGCGCATCGACGCGACCGTGCACAGCATCGACTGGGACCCGGGCGACGCGGACAAAGGCGACTTCGAGCATCACATGCTCAAGGAAATCTATGAGCAGCCCGAAGCGCTCGAGAACGCCATGCGCGGCCGACTCTCCGATGAAGACGCGTCCGCCCACTTCGGCGGCCTCAATCTCGACGCCCGGCAACTGCGCCGCGCCGAACGCTTCATCTTCACGGCGTGCGGCACCAGCTATCACGCGGCGCTCGTTGGCGAATATCTTTTCGAGGAATTCGCCCGCATCCCCGTCGAGGTCGAATACGCCTCGGAGATGCGCTATCGCAATCCGCCGCTGGATCGCAACACGATCGTCCTGACGATCACGCAATCCGGCGAAACCGCGGACACGCTGGCCGCGTTGCGCGAGTCGAAACGCAAAGGCCATCACACGCTTGCCCTGTGCAACGTCGTCGGCAGCACGATCGCCCGCGAGGCCGACGGCGGCGTCTATTTGCACGCCGGCCCGGAGATCGGCGTCGCCAGCACCAAGGCGTTCTCCAACCAGGTCGCGGTGTTGACGATGCTCGCGCTGTACATGGGCCGCCTGCGCAATCTGTCGAGCTTGCAAGGCACGCGCATGATCAAGGAAATTCGCGCCATCCCGGACATCCTTCGTCGTACGCTGGAATGCCACGAACAGGTGAAGCAGATCGCGCAGAAGTATCATCACGTCAGCAACATGCTTTACCTTGGCCGGCAGTATCTTTTCCCGTGTGCGCTCGAAGGCGCCTTGAAGCTCAAGGAAATCAGCTACATCCATGCGGAAGGTTATCCTGCCGCGGAGATGAAGCATGGACCGATCGCTCTGGTCGATGAAAATACGCCGTCGGTGTTTCTGATCCCTTCGGGCGGCGTCGTCGACAAGGTCATGAGCAATCTGGAAGAGATCAAGGCTCGCGGCGGCCCCGTCATCGCCATCGCGCCGGAAGGTGACGACGAACTCGCCCAGCATATTCATTCGCGCGCCGATGAGGTTATCTTCGTGCCGCAAGTGCCCGATTACTTGCAGCCGCTCGTCGCCGTGGTGCCATTGCAGTTGCTGGCGTATCACGTGGCGCTGTTGCGTGGGTGCGACGTCGATAAGCCGCGCAATCTTGCGAAGAGCGTGACGGTGGAGTAAAGTTGCACTAATCGCTTGCGGTTTCGCGCTCTCGATGCGCGAAACCGCAAGCGTTCTTGATGCCATTTCCCCTTTTCAACCCTCTCGCAAAGACCGAGATTTTGCTTGCACCATTCACATCGGCGCGTGGACAATATGCGCATTCCGAATCTCAACGAGGGCAAGCAATGCACCGTCGCATCCTGATCGCGCCAATCCTCATCGCGGTAGCCTTATGTTCGCGTGCCCATGCCCAGGACAAACTCGATCGCGACAAGCTCCTGTTCTATCTCGACAGCGCGGGAAAGGTGCAGCCGGTGAAAAACGTCAGCGACTGGGAAAAACGACGCACGCAAATCCTCGCGGCGATGCAAACGATCATGGGCCCGCTCCCCGGCAAGGACAAACGCTGTCCGCTCGATGTGAAAATGATCGAAGAAGTCGATTGCGGGCAATACGTCCGCCGGCTCATCTCCTATCAGAGCGAGCCCGGCATGCGCACGCCGGCGTATCTCTTGATTCCCAAGGCCGCGCTCAAAGACAAGGCGAAAGCGCCAGCCGTGCTGTCGCTTCATCCAACCAACGCCAAGGGCTTCCGCGTCACCGTCGGCCTCGCGGACACCATGAACCGCGAGTACGGCGTCGAACTCGCCGAGCGCGGCTACGTCGTGATGGCCACGCCGTATCCGCAATTGTCCGATTACAATCCCGATCTGAAAAAGCTCGGCTACACGAGCGGCACCATGAAGGCGATCTGGGACAACATGCGCGCGATGGACCTGCTCGACTCGCTCGAGTTCGTCAAGAAGGGGCAATACGCGGCGATTGGCCATTCGCTCGGCGGGCACAACAGCATTTACACGGCTGCTTTCGACGATCGCGTCAAGATCGCCGTCACCAGTTGCGGCCTCGATTCGTATCGCGATTACATGAACGGCAAAATCAAGGGCTGGACGAGCGACCGCTACATGCCGAAGCTGTTGGAGTACGCCGAAAAGCTCGACCAGGTGCCGTTCGACTTCGGCGAGATCATCGGCGCGATCGCGCCGCGACATGTGTATGTTGTGGCGCCGAAGATGGACAGCAACTTTCGCTGGGAAAGCGCGGGCAAAGTCGTTCGTAGCGCGGGCGAAATCTACAAGTTGCATGGCGCGGAGAAAAACATCGTCATCGACCACCCGGAAGCGCCGCATGTGTTTCCGCAAGAGAATCGCGAGAAGGCGTACCGGATGATGGATGACGTTTTGAAGAAATGACCCCAATGAAACGACTTATTCTAGCTTGCATCAGCGTTGTGACTGCACCGCTCGCGCACGCCGGCGAGCCGAAGAAGATCGACTTCGTTCACGACATCGCGCCGATCATCAAGGCGCGCTGCGCCGAATGCCATACGAACGGCAAGTACAAGGGCGGCGTCTCCTTTGATACGCGCGAAGATTTGCTCAAATCGAAAGCGATTACGCCGGCCAAAAGCGCGGCAAGCGAATTGGTCAAACGCATCACGAGCGACGATCCCGAATATCGCATGCCCTCGAAGGGGAAGCCGCTCGACGCGAAGGAGATCGCGCTTTTCAAACGCTGGATCGACGAAGGCGCCGCATGGGAGCCGGGGTTCACTTTCAAGGTCAGCGCGTATGTCGCGCCGATCAAACCGCGTCGCGTGACGCCGCCGGCGGGCAATGGGCATCCGATCGATCGCATCGTGGACGCGTACTTCGCCAAGCACAACATCAAATCACCGGGACCGATCGACGACGCGGGGTTCCTGCGCCGCGCGTACCTCGACGTGATCGGCCAGTTGCCGGCGCCGTCGGAAGCGGATGTGTTCCTTAAGAACACGGCAATTGACAAACGCGAGCGCGTTGTTCAGCGTTTGCTTCAAGAAGAGAATCGCGCCTACGCCGATCATTGGCTGTCGTTCTGGAACGACATGCTGCGCAACGATTACGCCGGCACCGGCTACATCGACGGCGGCCGCAAGCAGATCACGGGCTGGCTTTATGATGCGCTCCTACGTAATAAACCCTATGACCAGCTCACGCGCGAGCTCATCAACCCAACGCCTGAAAGTGAAGGCTTCATCAAGGGCATCAAATGGCGCGGCAACGTCAACGCGAGCCAGGTGGTCGAGTTGCAGTTTTCGCAGAACGTCGCCCAGGTGTTCTTCGGCGCCAATTTGAAATGCGCGTCGTGCCATGACAGCTTCATCGATAACTGGAAGCTTGATGACGCCTACGCCCTGGCGGCCATCACGGCGGCCAAGCAGCTCGAATTGCATCGCTGCGACAAGGCGACCGGCAAGTTCGCGACCGCCCGCTTCTTGTGGCCCGAGATCGGCGCGATCGACGCCGCGGCGCCCAGGGCGAAGCGGCTCGAACAATTTGCCGCGCTGGTGACGCATGCGGACAACGGCCGATTCACGCGCACGATCGCCAATCGCCTCTGGCAACGCATGACGGGCCACGGCATCGTGCATCCCGTTGATGTGATGGCGAATAAACCGTGGTCGGAGGATTTGCTTGATTATCTCGCGGTGTATTTGGCGGATCAGAAGTACGATCTCAAGAAACTGATGGAGCACATCGCGACGTCGAAGACGTATCAGCTTTCGCCGGCGATCATCACGAAGGAGCCGCTCGGCGAGGAATACGTGTTCCGCGGCCCCGAATTGCGGCGAATGTCGGCGGAGCAGTTCATGGATGCAGTGTGGACGCTGACGAAAACGGCGCCAAGCAAAGCGGACGCGGGGA
>DAIOGM010000320.1:0-8628 GCA_036745215.1 Gemmataceae bacterium | reverse complement strand
GCGAAACGGCGACGGCATCAGTCCAAACGTTTGCCGTTCGGTGCGCAACTCGACCTCGGCGGGACGTTGGCCGGCGTAGCGATGCAGGGCGGGCTTGGGATCGAAGAAATCGGGGCCGAACGGGCCGCCGTTCATGAACAAGTGGATGACGCGCTTGGCGCGCGGTCGAAAATGCGCGCCGGCCGGCGCCGCGGCGATCATGCTCGCCAGGCCCAAAGCGCCGATGCCGCCGCCGAAGCGGGCGATCAATTCGCGGCGAGTGCAAATGGAATCCATCATCGGCTTGGTTTCCCGGTGCATTCGTTTAGCGCTCGCCTGGCGCCACGCGAGCGCTAAACGAATACGGATCAATCCACAAACAAGAACTCATTGCTACCCAGCAACACATGGGCATACTGCAGCCACGCCTCGTCGTTGCCGAGAAATGCGCGGCCCACGCGCAACTGATTCTCCGTCGGCGCTCGTCCAAAAAGCAAGTCATACGCGCGACGAATTCGAGCATCATCATCGCTCGCGTCCGACTTGAGCCGCCCGATCAGCGCGTTCGCCTGCGCCTGCATGAACGGACTGTTGAGCGTGAACAGTTGCTGGAGCGGCGTCGTCGTCGGCAAACGCGTCGCGCTGTGCGTCGTCGGATCGGGAAAGTCGAACAGGCGCAGCATATCGTGCAACTCGCGCCGCTTGACCGTCCCGTACAACGTGCGCCGTTGATTCTTCGCGTCGTTGAGTTCAGTCGGCGGTCCGTCCTGCTTGAGATCGAGCCGCCCCGCGACGCTGAGCATGGCGTCGCGCCACATCTCGACGTCGAGCCGACGGCGGTTCATGCGCCACAGCCAGCGATTGTCCGGATCGACCGCGTGCTTCTTCGCGTCATGGGCGCTCGCTTGTTGATACACCGACGACCGCATGATCTCACGATGCAGCCATTTGAGCGACCAGCCGTTTTGCAAGAAGCGGGCCGTCAAATCGTCCAGCAACAGCGGGTGGGATGGCGGCAAACCCTGAGCGCCGAAATCGCTCGGCGTCTCGACCAGGCCGGCGCCGAAGTGCTGCTTCCAGATGCGATTGACGAACACGCGCGCCGACAACGGCGCGCCCTCATTAACCATGGCGCGGGCCAGCTCCAATCGGCCGCTGCCTTCCTTGAACGGCTTGGGTTCGCTCGAAAACACCGTGAGAAAGCGACGAGGCACGATCGCGCCGGCATTCGCCGGATTGCCGCGAATTTGCAAGGACACGTCCTGTGCGACGCCCGGCTTCCATTCGAGCTTCGTCTTGTGCAAGCCATCGGGCAAGACGTGCAAGCTGCTGTCGATGACGCCGCGCACCGTCGCGGAATCGTACTTCGGCGTGGCCCTCTTGATTTCGTCGATTTGCTTATTCAACTCGGCAATGCGATTCGCGGAATCCTTGTCGGACTTCGCTTTCTTGACTTGATCTTGCAGTCCTTGTACCTTTTGCACGGCGTCCTGAACAACGCGCGCCTCGGCATCGGCCAAAATCGGCACGTCGTTTTGCTTGATGCTCGCGAACACGCCGGCGAGGGCGTAATAATCGGTCATCGCAATCGGGTCGAACTTGTGATCATGACAGCGCGCACATGCGACCGTCAGGCCGAGAAACGTGCTCGTCACCGTGTGAATACGCTCCTCCCATTCCTCCGCGACGACGCCCTTGATGACGTCCTTGTCGAGCAGCAATTCCTTCCAGTAGTTCGGACTGAGGCCGAGAAAACCGAGAGCAGCGCGTTCGCCCGGCTCGACTTTCATCAGGTCGGCGGCGAGCTGCAATTTCACGAATTGATCGTAACGGAGATCGTCGTTGAATGCCTTCACGACCCAGTCGCGATACGGCCACGAGGCGCCTTTGCCCTCCGCCCACGGCTCCGCGATATCGCAATAGCGCGCCAGGTCGAGCCAGAACCGCGCCCAACGCTCCCCGTATTGCGGCGACGCGAGCAGGCGATCGATCAGCTTCTCATATGCCGCTTGCGGTTTCGCGCTCGCGCAATCGTTCAGATACGCATCGATCTCTTCCGGCGTCGGCGGCAGTCCAATCAAGTCGAACGTCGCCCGGCGAATGAGCACGCGCGGATCGGCGGCTTTCGACGGCGTCAACTCGCGTTTCTCCCACTCCGCCAAGAGAAAGCGATCGATGCGCCCGCGCGGCCAGGCTTGATCTCGAACTTTCGGCAACGCTTGAGACTTCGGCGATTGAAACGACCAGAACTTGCGTCCCTTGGCCCAGTCGATGCCTTCCTTCGCGATCGGCGCCTCCACCGAGCCCGGATACGGCGCCCCGCGGCGAACCCACTCCTCCAAGAGAGCGATCTCCGACGCCCGCAGCCTGCCGTTCTTGGGCATCTGCAGTTTTTCGTTCTTCTGATGAATGGCCGAGATGAGCAGACTTTTCTCAGGATGCCCCGGCACGGCGGCCGGTCCGGTGTCGCCGCCCTCGAGGATCGCCGCCCGGCTATCGAGCCGCAGGCCGCCCTTTTGTTTTTTGGCTTTCGTGGAATGGCATTCGTGACACTGTTGCACGAGGAGGGGGCGAACTTTGCTTTCGAAGAATTCGACGTCGGCACGCGTGGGCGGTTGGGCGGAGGCGTCCGCAGACCAGCTGATGAAACACCAGATAACGACAACCTTGCGGAGCATTTGATCGATCCTGAATGCAATCGTTCAAAACAATATGGCAAATCCTGCGGCTCGATAATGCTGGTCGTTTGTAAATGCTTCTGAAATCCCCATTCGTCGCATTACGACGAACGAAACATGATCGACCACACCAGCCTGGCCGGCTTCACCATTTTCGTACGCTTGCCACGCTGCGTGCCAATCCTCGTCCGACGGCGCAATCAAGTCGCCGCGTTGTTCAAGCTTTGACTTCAGAAAACTGACGCGGTTTCGATAGGGCCGACGCGCCGCGAAATTGCCGCATTCAAGCAGCACGAAACGCGTGGTGACGATCTGGCGACGTGCAGTGATGAGATTCGAAAACGCTGTGTCAGCGGCGGCATGCCATTGATCGGCGATAACCCACAAAGCGATCAATCCGACGGTGTCGAGAAAGACGGCGCTCATGGCTGATGCTCATTATGCCGCTCGGCGACGTCGCAATCGCCGTAGTCGTACCGTTCCGACAAGATCGCATAAATCTCATCCAAGGTTGGCTTGGCGCCATTCCCTTGAACTTGCCGGACCTCCACTTCGACTTGGCAAGGATCAGGAAGGTCTACCTTTTCTATCGGTCGAAAGACACCGTTTTCGAACACCGCTTGTATCGTCTGAGTCATGAGCAATCTCCTGGACTTAACCCATCATACCATGACTCCCGGCGATTCCAATCCGGGCACTACGCCACCAACTCCCGCATCGGCTGCGCGTTATCTTCCACCAGATACTGCGGCCGACCGCTGAGGTCGTTGATCGTCGCATGATTGACGTCGATGCCGAGGTTGCGGTAGAGCGTCGCATAGAGTTCGCCGAATTTCACTGGGCGGCTTGTCGCCTCGCCGGCGATGCGGTCGGTGGCGCCGATCACCTGGCCGGTGCGCATGCCGCCGCCCGCGAGCAGTGCACAATTGACGTTCGGCCAATGGTCGCGGCCGATCTGAGCGCTGATGCGCGGCGTGCGGCCAAATTCACCCATGATGATGACGCTGCAATCGTCGGACAGGCCGCGCACGTGCAGGTCCTCGACGAGAGCGCTGACGCAGTTGTCGAAGATGGGGAAGTCTTCGCGTTCGCGCACGAAGACGGTATTGTTCGCCCGGCCTTCGGCGTTGAAGCCGCCGTGCCAGTCCCATTTGCTGTAGTTGAGGGTGACGACGCGGGCGCCCGCCTCGATCAATCGGCGGGCCATGAGCATGCTCTGCGGCACGCGCGGGGCGCCGTTGGCGTCGATCATGATCGTCGGATCGCCGGTGCCGTAACGATCGACCGTGCGCGGATCCTCGCGCGACAAATCGAGCGCGTCCGCTAATCGGGATGAGGTGAGAAGGCCGAACGCTTGTTCATTGAAGGTGTCCATGCCTTGCAGCATTCCGGAATCATCGACTTCGCGGCGCATCGTGTCGAAGCCGCGCAGGAGCGTGCGGCGATCCGCGAGGCGATCGACGCTGATGCCGCGCAGGGTCATGTCGTTGCGCGACGGGCCCATGAAGCGGAATGGCGCGTACGACGAGCCGAGGAAGCCGGGGCCCGGTTCGTTGTACGGGCCGTGGGTGCAGGTATAGCAAAGGCTGATGAACGGCGGCGTCGTGCGATCGGCTTGACCTTGAAGGCGAGCGACCGCCGAGCCGAATTGCGGCCAGCCGCCGCCCGGCTTCGGCCGGCGCGGATGGAAGCCGTTGAACACCTGGATGGCGTCGTGGTCCGCTTGATTGCCGACGAGCGAACGCACGATGGCGAGCTTGTCCATCATGCCGGCGAGTTTCGGAAACGCTTCGCAAATTTGGATGCCGTTGACACTGGTGGCGATCGGCCGCCATGGCCCGGCGATTTCTTGAGGAGCATCGGGCTTGAGATCGAACATGTCCTGATGCGGCGGTCCGCCGACGAGGTAGATCAAGATCACCGATTTTCGCGACGAGGTCACGCCCGACGCTTGCTCCGCTTTCAATAATTGCGGCAATGCAAAGCCGGCGGCGCCGAACGCGCCGATTTGCAGGAAGCTGCGTCGCGACAGGGAAGCATGCGGCATGGAGTTCTCCAGAACAGCCAGGTGGGAGTCGGCAGGGGGGTCGGTTGGCAATGCAAGTATCTTATCGTTGATTCACGGTCGGAAAAAGCACAATCTTGCAAAAAAGCCGTTGTCACGGAGTTATGGCAGCGCGTGCGGCGGGGGTAAAATAGTCGTTGTGCAATCTTTTCATCGTCTCATCGTCTCATCGCCCCCCCCCTCGGCGTGAAACGCACCGGCTTTCCGTGAAATGAATGCAGGAAGTTCGTGAAACGAAGGCCTCGATTCGTGAAACGAATGCTCTGATTTTTGAAAACCATGGGGCTTATTTTGAAAAGAATGCCGGCCGGCCTTGAATTCAAGGCCGTCGTTTTGAAATGAATAGCGGCCGATTTGAAATCGATGACCTCATTGTTGAAAAGAACGTCGCCGTTTTTGAAATGAACCCAGCGCTTTTTGAAACGATGTTGACACACCGCAGCGGAAGCGGCGACAAAATGGTTGCAACCATCGTCATGAAGGAAGAGAATGTCGAACATCGCCAATCCATCTCGACGATTTGGAGCCTCGCCATGATTCGACTCCGTTTGCCTTTGATTCTGATGTTGCTCGCGCCGACGCTGGGATTCGCCCAGGACAAGAAAGGCGGCGAGAAACCGAAAGCGGACCTGCCAAACGTCGCCTATGGCCCGCATCAACGCAACGTGCTTGACTTCTGGAAAGCGAAGACCGACCAACCCGCGCCGCTCGTCGTCTTCATCCACGGCGGCGGCTTTCGCGCCGGCAGCAAGGAGCAGCTCAACCCCGCACTCCTCGACGCCTGCCTCAAGAACGGCATCGCCGTCATGGCCATCAACTATCGTCTGTCGCCGGAAGTCACGTTTCCCGCGCATTACATGGACTGCGCTCGCGCCATTCAATTCGCCCGCCACAACGCCAAGGAATGGAACATCGATCCGAAACGCGTCGCGGCGACGGGCGGCTCCGCGGGGGCCGGCACGTCGCTCTGGCTCGGCTTTCACGACGATCTGGCCGATGTCAAAAACGCGGACCCCGTGCTGCGCCAATCGACGCGTCTGACATGCATGGCCGTCAACGGCGCCCAGAGCACGTACGATCCGCGCGTCATCAAGAAGATCATCGGCGGCCGGGCGCACGAGCATCCGGCGCTGGAGGGTTTTTACGGCTTGAAGAGCGATGAACTTGACTTGCCGAAAGCGCACAAGCTTTACGAGGCCGCCGCGCCGATCAACTACTTGAACGCGGGCGATCCGCCGGTGCTTGCGTTTTACAACGAGCCGAAAGGGCCGCTGCCCGCGGACGCGAAGCCGGGGCAGGGCATCCATCACATCAACTTCGGCACGTATTTGAAGGAGAAGATGGACAAGCTCAACATCGAGTGCACCGTTCGCCATAGCGATGACGGCGCGAAGGTGGTGCCGGAGACGGTGGCGTTTTTCAAGAAGCACTTGGCCAAGTGATGAGGTGGTCAAACGAAAACGCCTCTAACACGGCCGACGACGCGAAAGAGTAACGTTTTTTTTTGGAGGCGCGGCCGAGCCAATTCATTTACCCAATACGCTTGGGTTGAGATTCAATGTTTCGGAGTTGATTCATGACCGAGGAGGCATTCAAGCAGGCAATTCTCGCGGACCCAGACGACGATGGTGTTCGGCTGGTTTACGCCGACTGGCTTGATGAGAACGGGCACGACAACGACCGCGCTCGCGCCGCTCTGATTCGTGTTCAATGTGAGGCCGAACACGCGCCCAGGGAGCGGCGGACTCAACTGAATCGGGAAGCGAAGGCGATCCTGGAAGGCAACCCCGATTGGACCGGAGCGATTATCAAGGCCCGCCTCGGGAGGAAACCTCTCTTCCGGCGAGGTTTTCTTCATCATTTGACGCTCGGAGCTACGCAGTTTGTCAAAAATGCCAAGAGGATATTCAAGGCGTTTCCTACCGTGCGGTCGGTCCGCTTTCACGAGGCTTCCAACGAAGTGGAGAAGTTGGCGAAATGCTCCTATCTTGCTCGTTTGTGCGAGGCGGACCTGTCCAAAATGTGTCGGTGCGGTGGGTGCCCAATCGAAAACGATATCATGGCCCTGATCGCCTGTCGCTTCGTCGGCAATCTGACCAACCTGAATATCGCCGGCAATCGCATGGACGCGGCCCAGGCACAGGCTCTGGCAGCAACGACCGTCTTCGGGAATCTGCGCGAACTCAATCTTTCGAACAACAACATCGGGAATGAGGGCGCGGAGGCAATCGTGGCCTCCACCTGGATGGGCCAGTTGAAGCGACTCAAGCTGCGCGGCAATGGCATCGGCGAGTCGACGTTCAAGATGCTTCGCAAACAGTTCGGGAAAGCGGTCACCTTGTGAGCGAACTCGCGCCCGAAATGTAGCAATCGAGCTGAGCTGATTTGAACCGGAATCCGATTGTCGCCGAGGCCGCCTAACCGTGGTCATCCCGAACCACGATTTTACTTCGCAGCCAAGGATCTTGGCCAAAGCCATCACGGCGGACGGGCTTGGCAACCAACTCTTGAGCAAATCCCACGCCTTTCTGTTTGGCCCGATACCGGACCCATGTTATGCTTATCACCGGCTTTGAAATAAATTGGATTTTGCGCGCCTAATCCGAGCGCGTCTGGTGTCCAGTGAATTGTCGGGTGATGCATGAACGACGACCGCCCGCTGGGGGGGCAGGCACTCGGAGAGTATGCCACATTTGTTCGGTTTCTCGCCCGCGTGCAACTGGATCCGCGGCTGTCAAGCAAGCTCGATGCGGAAGACATCGCTCAAAAAACGTTGCTGCAAGCCCACATCGCCCGCGATGAGTGCCGCGGCGAGAACGCCCAGCAAGTGAAGGCCTGGCTGCGGCAAATCTTGCTCAATGTGCTGGCCAACGCCCTGCGCGACTTGCGAACGGCCAAGCGCGACGCGACGCGAGAACGCTCCCTCGATCAGGCGCTCGAAGATTCCTCGCAACGATTGGATGCCATCCTCGCCGGCGATCAATCGACGCCGAGCCAGCTGGCCCAGCGCAATGAGGAAGCATTGCAACTCGAAGAAGCGTTGGCGGACTTGCCGGATCGGCAGCGCGAAGCCGTGGTGTTGAAGCATTATCACGGCTGGTCGTTGGCGCAGATCAGCGAACACATGAAACTCAGTTCGTCCGCGGTCGCAGGATTGCTGGTGCGCGGCATGAAGGCGCTGCGCAAGGTATTGCCCGAGCCGGGGTGAAAGAATGGACGAACGCGCGGAGACATTGGACCCGCGTGAACGGCGTTTGAACGACGTGGTTTGCGCGTACCTGGAAGCGGTGGACGCGGGCTGGGCCCCGGACGCCCAGGGACTGCTCGCGCGCTATCCGGATCTATCCGACGATTTGCAGGCTTTTTTCGTCGCCCAGTCCCACGTTGCCGCCCTCGCCTACCCTGGTCCTTCGTCCGCCCAGCGAAGGAACCGGGAGGCCGGCGGCGGCGCTGCCAATGGCCCGGAGCGCGTCCGCGAAAACGCGTTCCAAGAATTCGGCGATTACGAGAAACTGGAACTCATCAAGGAGGGCGGCATGGGCGCGGTCTTCAAAGCGTGGCAGAAGCGGGCCAAGCGGTTTGTCGCGCTCAAAAAGATTCGCGCGGGCCGTTTCGCGTCCGCCGCCGACGTGCGCCGCTTCCGCGATGAAGCCGAGAACGCCGCCAATCTCGATCATCCCAACATCGTGCCGATCTATGACGTCGGCGAACAGGACGGCCAGCCGTACTTCTGCATGAAGCTGTACGAGCACGGCAGCTTGCAGCAGCACCTGGCGCGATTTGAAAAGGATCATCTCGCCGCCGCCCGCCTCCTGGCGAAGGTCGCCCGCGCGGTTCATCACGCCCACCAGCACGGCATTTTGCATCGCGATTTGAAGCCGGACAACATTCTGCTCGACGCCCCGG
>DAIOGM010000319.1:0-8631 GCA_036745215.1 Gemmataceae bacterium | reverse complement strand
TTCTATTCGTCAGCTGCGATGTTGGTAATAGATAGGGCGGAGCCTGGGAACGAGGTTCAGATGGTCGGCTGTTCCAGCAGCCAATCCTCAAGAATGATGTGCTCCACATACGGCGCCCGGAACAAGACGGCCGACGAGGGCATGAGCCGCGTCAACCACGGACGCCGCGCCAGTCGCGAAATCGTGCGCAAACCGAGCATGCTCAAAGCCCGCCCGTGCGTCTGGGCGGCCACGTTGCTGCTCAAACGGCGAAACGTCGCCGGCAGCAAGTTCGGGTTCGGGCCGACGTGAATCAGCGTTTCGATCCCGTCGGCCAACACCTTGTACACGATTTCCCATAGCCGCTGCGGATGGTCCACCCAGCGATGGATCAGATCGCGGCTATTGGTCGCGTTGTAACTGGCGGCCCCGGTGACCATCGACAGGATGGGAATCGACGGGGCTTGAAAGCCGCCCGGAGTGGTTTGCAAGAGCAGGGCGGTGCGATTCGGAATGTTGCGCTGCCACATGATCGGCGTGTGCAGCGGCGGATAGCGATGGCCATGCGGACGAATCGAAACGCTGTGCGGATAAACTTCACGTATGCGTTCGTCGAGCTGAGGCAACGTGCCGTTCTGGCCCATCAGGAGCAAACTGTTCGGCGACAGATACGTCGAGATGTCGATGACGCCGTCCCCTTTTTGACTGATGGTCAAACACAATCGCCGCACGACATCGAAATCGAGCACCGGCCCGCGCGACGACAAGATCGCCAGCGTGACGTGGTCCGCCAGGGCCGCGCAATCATCGGCCACGCTCAGGGCGGCACGCAGGAGGTCCGTCATCTGATAGACGCCCGTGGCGATCAATGCGGCACATTCGCCGAGACTGTAGCCGAAGGCGTAGCGCCCCTTCGTCAGGGCGATGCCGTGAAACGCTTCGAGCAACCGGAGCTGCGCAATCTCCGCCGCGACGATGAGCGCGATGTCCTCGGCGTAATCCTGGAGACCGCGTGTTTCACGTCCTTCGCGCACTCGAGTCACGAGATCGACGGGCCGTTTGACGACGTCGGCACAAAGTTGCGAAGCATCACGCAAATGAACTTCGACGATTTTGCCATAGGCTGGATGCGCGAGCAATTCGGGCGTGCGTCCCAAATTGGTCACGTTGTAGCCGCGAAGGGCGAAAGCGCTTGCGCCCAGACGAGCGTCGAGGCTATGGTTGGCAGGCATCTTCCGTGTTCCGTCGTTCCGAGGTTGGCCGGCGGCTGGGGCCGGCTTGCATCTCCATCATACCTCATAACGTCGGGTTTAGGTTATCCGTGAGCCGCTGCGCCATGCGGCGATGGTCAATCTTTGTCCACGGGCAACGCCTGATTGCGTTCATAGAGCCGAAGGCGTTCCTCCAGTTGGCGCGTCAACGGCAGATCGGGCGCCAACTTCAGAGCATTCGCGGCGGTTTCGCGAGCCTTGGCGAAGTCGCCGGTGGCCGCTTGCACAGCGGCGAGCGCGTCCAGGGCACGAGCGTCCTTGAAGTCAGTGGCCTCGCACGTTTGCGTCGCCAGCTCTTCGGCCGTTTTGCGATCCAGCCATCGAGCCTTCGTGATCAAGCGGATCGCGGCATCGTTCGTGTTCTTAAGCCAATCGGGAAACTTTGATCTCACAGCGGCATACTCCCACTCGACGGCGTCCTTCTTTCCTTGCCGTGCCAGAGCAAACGCCAGGTAACCGCGGCAGGCCTCATTGGTGGGATCGCGCTGGGCGGCCGTGACGAATCGCTTTTCCGCGTCCGGCCAGCGATTCAGGCGGCCCAGTGCGATGCCGGCGAAGAAATGCTGACCCTCGGCCAGCTCCGGCTTGATGGCCGCGGCGCGATCGAGCTGATTTAATGCTTCCTCGGGCCGGCCTTCGCGCAGCGCAATCTCGCCAAGAACTTGATGCGCCGCCGCCTTTCGTACGTCCATGTCGCCGAGATAATAGTCCTCCACCGGCCGCGGCGGCCAATTTGCGACGGCTTTTTCCAGATGGCGCCGTCCTTCAGCCAAACGACCGAGACTCGTATGAACGCGTCCCAGATAATAATGCGCATCCGGATTGTCCGGGAACGTTTGCAGATAGCGCTCTGATTCCGCGCCCGCCGCGGCATACTTCGCCCGCCGCCATAACAGGCTTGCGTAAGCCAGACGTCCGACGACGTCCGTTGGATCGGCATCCACCGATTTGGCCACATGATACTCCGCCATTTCAAGGTCGTCGCGTTCGAGCCAGAAGAGGCTCAGATTGAGATGCAGATGATAATTGTCGCCGACGACGCGCAACGAATGAACGAAGAGCGTCTCCGAGTTGCTCCAGTACCAAACCTGAATCCACGTGAGCATGCCCAGGATCGCCAGCACCAGACCGACGACGGCCTTGCGGATAAACGGAGTCGCTTTTTGCCAGGCGCTCCAGTCGCCGCCGCCCCAAACAATCGCGATCATCAATCCCAGATGCGGCAAGTACGTGAATCGATCCGCGAAAGCCTGCGGACCGGCTTGCACGAAACCGATGTTTGGAACCAGCATGCCAAGAAACCACAGCCAACCGACGATCAAAGCGGGACATTGCCGGGCCCGATATATCAACGCAGACGTTATCGCAATCAAGATGATGGCAGCAAGCGCCACGCGCGCCGGCGAGGGAACGTAGTGAGGATACAACACCGCGAGGTTCGTCGGCCAAAACGTCTTTTCCACGTAGGTCACGTACGCGGAGACGACCAGGCTCAACCGATGGCTCCACGGAATCTGCGGCGTGATCGCGCCGCTCTGACTCGAAAAATGCATCGTCAACCAGCTAATACCCAGCGCCATCGCAATCAACGGCAGCTTTTCCAGAACCAGTCGACCGATTGAAACGCCCGCTTTCGCGGCCAACGTCGGCGGAAGGTTCTGACCGAGCCGCAGCCGATAGAGCGGCCAATAGTCCAGGAGCAACAGAGCGAACGGCAACGTCACCAGCGTCGGCTTCGCCATCAAGCCGAGGGCATAGGCCAGCACGACCAGGCTGTAGCGGCGCCACGATGGGTTCTCGGCATATCGATGGTAGGCGCCGACGGTGAGGATCAAGAACGTGGCGCTGACCATGTCCTTGCGTTCGGTGACCCAGGCGACCGATTCGACGCGCAACGGATGAATCGCAAACAACGCCGCCGCGACAAAGCTGCGCCACACGTCGCCGGTCATGCGCTGGAGAACCAGAAAGAACAGGACCACGTTGACGACATGCCACACCAGGTTCGTCAAATGGAAGCCGCCGGTCCCGTTCGGCCCAAAGAGCGTGGCGTCGGTCTGCAACGACAGCCACGTCAACGGCGCCCAGTAGCCGGCTCGATAGCACGAATCCGTGAATGCCCACTTGATGTCGGTCCACGTCAGACCGTTGAGCACGAAGGGATTTCGTGTGATGTAAGCGGGATCATCGAGATGAATGAAATCGCAGAAAAAGACGTGGCCGAAGCACGCCAATGTTGTGACGATCAGGGCAAGGCATAACCAGCGCGTTTGCGACATGGATTTACTCAGACAGAATCAAACGCCATACTTCATTCGCGCTTCCCTTGTTCAATTCAGTTTTCATCGTGACTCAAACACGCCATTATCGTCAGAGCAGATCAGATAATCCAGGTCCTCCCAATTGCCCTTCCATTCAAGTAACCCTCGCCTTCGTTGCACGTTCGGCGGAGTCCCATGAATGGTAATGCTGACGCTTTGTCCGTCTGGCAATGGCAATGATTGAGGTAACTTCAAATTGCCTTTTTCATAGATCGCTTCAATGTTGAGGTCGTTCATTGTTTCTCTCCGTTTCCTTCATCATACGCCATACCGCTTCATCGCCTCCCGATTCAACTCAATCCCCAACCCCGGCTTCTCCGGTATCCGCAAAAACCCGTCCGCGTCCGGCTTGAACGGCGTCGTGATCAACTCGTCGATGTACGGCGTCGGCGTCAAATACTCGACGTACCGCGCCACCGGCACGGCGGCGACCAGGTGCAGGTCCGCGGCCAGGCCGATCGCGGTGTTCCAGCCGTGCGGCACATACCAGATGTTGTGCTCGTACGCCATCCACGCGATGCGGATCGCTTCGGAGATGCCGCCGCACTTGGTGCAATCCGGCTGGATCACATCCACCGCGTGCCGCTCCAGGAATGGCCGAAAGCTTTGCCGACGCGTCAAGCACTCGCCGGTCGCGATCGGCAACGGAGCGTGGCGGCGCAGCTCGATGAAGCCATCCAGATCGTCCGGCGGCAGCGCTTCCTCGAACCAGACGATGTCGTAATTCACGAGCATCTTTGCGGTCTGCAGCGCCCACTTGTAGCCGTGCGGCCAAAATTGCTCGCTGCCGCCGGCGTCCACCATGATCTCGACATTCGGCCCGACGGCGTCGCGCGCCGTTTGAATGAGAAGCTCGTCCGTTTTCGCGTCGCGCCGTCCGAACGGCCGCCAGCCGAGCTTGATCGCCTTGAAGCCGCGCGCGACGACCGCGTGCAATTTGTCGCGCAGCCTGGCCGGCTCATCAAAAAGAATGGAGCCATACGGCTTGATCTTGTCGCGATAACGTCCGCCCAAGAGCCGCGACACCGGCTGATTGCAGATCTTGCCGAACAGATCCCACAGGGCGATATCGATGCCGCTGATGGCGTGCTCGACCGAACCGCCGCGGCCTTGCCAAAACGTCGATTGACGTAAACGTTCGGTGACGCGCATCGGCTCGTCGGCGCGTTCGCCGATGAGGAACGGCGAGAGCAGTTTGACCGCCCCTTCGACAAGCGCCTTCGACGTGAAGACGCTGCCGACGCCGGTGAGGCCGTCGTCGGTGACGACTTCGACGATGGTGTGGACGTCGTCTTCCGGCTTGAGCTCGTCGGCCCAGCCGCCTTCGACGGTGCCGCCGGCGAGGCCGGTGATTTGGATTTGGGTGATTTTCATGGATTGCCCCGCGCTTGGTTCCGATGCATGGATATGGTATACTCCCAAGTGGAGGCTTGTCATGCAAACCGTCTACATCAAATTCCTTACGGAATCCGATCGAGCCAACGGCTACTTTGAATTGGCCAAGCGCTCCCGAATCGGAAGTCTGCCGAACCAAGTTTACCAAATTCCCTTTGAAGGTTTGAAGATCCTGGAAGACTGTCAGATCAACTATCGCCGAGCCACGGACGCGGAGGTGAAGGACGCCCATGATCAGATTCGAAATCCTTCTGCCGCTGTACTATAACGGTGGCCGCCCGATCGAGGCCGAGAAATTCCTGGCCACGGACGACGATCTCGTGCAACGGTTTGGTGCGACCAGCACGGACCAGGTGACGGTACGCGGCAAATGGAAATATCAAAGCACGGTGTATTCGGATCAGCTCATTCGCATTCGTGTAGACGTGGAAGATAGTGCCGAAAACCAGGACACAATGCGCGCCTTAAAGGAAACACTGAAGTCTCGCTTCGAGCAAATCGATATCTGGATCACGGCGCATCGAATTGACGTCATTTGATGATCGCTTTGATCACGTATGATTCACGTCACCGGCTTTCGCCGACGGCGCCGGATCGAGCCGAAAACAAAACGCCATCCCTAACGGATCGAAGCGGATGCGGTCGCCATCGTTCGCGATAGGGTATTCGGCTCTAACTTCTGGCCGTTCGACTTTGATTCCATAATTTCACATTGGCGTCTGCTCACGCCGGACCTCCTGACCGAGTCCCCACGCGACCCGGCGATTGCGGAGGTAAAGGGGATTGATTTCCTCGAGTTTTGGTTCCGCCGCTTGCGGCTTCGCGCTCGCGCGGCGCCATGCGAGGGCTAAACGCAAGCAGCAAAGGATGGTGATCTTCTTCCGTACGGGAAGTCGTAAAGCGTGGGTTCACGATTTCCCGGCTACGAAGAGGGATTCACCGTGACCATTCAGAAGCATTTCAAGAAACTCGTCCGCGACCGCATGAAGAAAACCGGCGAAAGCTACACGAGCGCTCGCCGACAATTGCTCAAAAACGTCTCAACCGATCCGACGACGCGCTGGCACTTCGCCGGCAGCATTCCCGCGACCACTGCTCTGCGCGTTCTGCTCGCCGCGGCCGGCGTGCGTAATCCAATAACGAAAGAGCCGTTTACCGAAGCGATGCTGTTCGGCATCGCGGGCGGCATCGGCATCGGCGTCGCGGCGTTTCGCTATGAAAAGGAAGACTTTTCGTCGTTCTTCATCGCGGGCCGGCATCACTGGTTCGACGACCTCGGCTATTTGAAAAATGCGCTGGCCGCGTTCGGGCTCAAAGCCGTCGTCAAGGAAACGGGCGGCGCCAAAGCCGCGGACAAGCAGTTGCGCGACGCTCTCGCCCGCGGCCCGGTTATCGCATGGGTGGATATGGCGCACCTGCCGCATCGCGCGTTGCCCGCGATGTTCAGCGGCGGCGGCTATCACGTCGTGCCGATCTATCGCATCGACGACGACGCGAAGTGCGCCATCATCGGCGATCTCACGGACGGCCCGATCGCGATCCCGCTCGCCGACCTGGCAACCGCGCGCGGCCGCATCAAAAAACAGGCGAATCGAGTTCTGTCGGTTGAAGGCGCGGAACCGAGGTTCGATCTCGCCAAGCTCGTCCGCGCCGGTTTGCAAGCGTGCCACAAGGCGCTCACGGCGAAGCCCGGCAAGGGGCCGCTCGCGATGTCCACGCTCGAATCGTTGCGACGCTTGCGCGATCGGTTGGCGAACAGCAAGGACAAGGAGAGCTGGGAGAAACTCTTCCCGCCCGGTGCGAATCTCTGGCGCGCCTTGACCTGGTTCAACCTCGGCATCGAATGGTACGGCACCGGCGGCGGACTGTGCCGGCCGATGATGGCGGACTTCCTCGCCGAAGCCGGAACGGCGCTCGGCGATGCGAAATTGACGGCGCTCGGCCAGCGCTACGCTCAAATCGGCGCCGACTGGAGCGCGCTCGCCGACACGGCCTTGCCCGATCATGTCCCGCTTTTGCGAGAGGCCAAAGAACAGCAAGAACGCTACGCCGAGTTGCTCACCTCCAACGGCGCCATCGACGACAAACGCGCCGTCTGGGCCAAGCTTGGCGAATTAGCCGCGCAAGCCAAGAAGCAATTCCCGCTTGATGGAGCGCAATGCGCCGAGCTGCGCGGCGGCCTGCAAACGCGCGTCAAGGACATCGTCACCGCCGAGGAATCGGCACTCGCGGAAATGGCGACCCTCGCCAAGTGAATCCATTTGCGGCAATCTCAACATTCAAACACGGTGCGCTCCGCGCATCACAACGGAGACCCTTCATGGATATTCTTTTTGTCAGCCTGGGAATCATCGCAGGATTGTTGTTCGTGTTGGTCGTCGGCGTCTTTGTCGGCGGGCGGTTCTTGCCGGAAAGATATGAAGCAACGTTCGTCATCGAATTGCCATGCAAATCACAAGAGGTCTGGGACGCGCTCATGGACATCGAGAAAAATCCCGTGACCGGGAGCATGTGCAAGCGTTCCGAACGGCTTGCCGACGTGAATGGCATGCCGTCCTGGCTCGAGGACATGGGCAGCAGCAAGATCATCGTGACGACGGAACAAATGCAGCCGCCGTCGCGATTGCGGCGTCGATTCGCGGATCAAGTGGTGCCGATGACCGCGGAATCGGACACAGCCATCGAGGAAACGGCCACGGGCTGTCGTGTGACGGCGTCCGTCGTCAACGTGGTTCGTCTGGGCACCTGGCACGTGCCGTTCTTTCGCGTGATTCTGCTGTTTGGCGGCGGCAAGTCGGGTTTGCGCAGCTATTGGAAGCGACTCGCGCGCGGCCTGGGAAAGGACGCCTATTTTGGCGCTAAAATCGTCAAGAAATGACTTAACGCAGGGAGCGCGGTTCGAAACCGCGCTCCATTTATTTGCAGTGGACAATTCGTCGGCCGTTTTCCTGAACGCATATCATTTGATCGCCAACAGTTCCCGCCACGATTTCACGTTCAAAATGCCGTCGATCATGCGTTCCAATCGATCGGGTTCTTCGATCTTCGCGAACTCGGCCTCGACCTTGGCAGTCGGCTTGCCGAGCCGCCTTTGACCAAGATTCAAAATGGTGCGCCGTCCCATCGCCACCTGGCCTTCATCGAATTCATCCCAAGCAACGGTCTTGTGCATCGTGTTGGCTCCTTCGAATTTGTCGTCTGCTCGGTCTCTCCATTTACGGAATCGTAATCGCCGATTGGTCGTTCCGCACGCGAAAAATAACATACCGACATGCTGCCGATTCTCCCCGCTACCGTCATCGGAAGCTGGTCGTTCCCCGGCTGGTACGCGAAGTTCTGCGACGACGCGGCCCAGCACCCAGAACAATTCGGGCCGGACGATCGCGAGGAAGCGCTGCGCGACGCGGTCCGTTTAGCAATCGACGATCAACTCCGGGCCGGCGCCGACATCATCACCGACGGCGAAATGCAGCGCGTCGATTTCAACCTCGGCTTCTACGATCATCTCGAAGGATTGCAGCCGTTGCCCCTGGCGCGCCGCTGGGGCGCGAAGGCGGAGCGCGTGACTCCGGTCGTGCGCTACTCGAACTACCAGCTGCGCGCGACGCGCGCCGCCGGCGACGGCTGGGCGCTCTGCGGCGACGCGTTCGGCTTCATCGACCCCG
>DAIOGM010000318.1:0-8669 GCA_036745215.1 Gemmataceae bacterium | reverse complement strand
GGCCCCGTGCGGTGTGACCTCCGCGCAACTGACCGCGGCGCGCAATGAATTCGAATCGTTCCAGATCGTCATCCGGGCGGCGGGTGCCGGACTCACCACGGTCAATGTCGCCGCCGGCGCCCTGATGGCCTTCACGCTGTCGTGGGACGAACTCATCGTGACGTTCTTCACGACGAGCGCGGCGTCTGCCACGCTGCCGCTACGCGTGTTTGGCATGGCCAAGGTCGGCCTCAATCCCAACGAGATCACCATCGCAAGACTCTTGCAAAAGCTCGGCTACTTCACCGGCATCATCGGCAAATGGCATCTCGGCCATCTGCCCATGTACTTGCCGACGCGGCACGGCTTTCAGACTTACTATGGCATTCCCTATTCGAACGACATGGCCATCGATCCAGTCAATGCGAAGTTCAGTAAAAACATCCTCTTCCGCGAAGGCAAAACGGAAGCCGGCGTTCGCACCGAGAAGGCGATCCCTGGCAAGGCCCCGCTCATGCGCGGCGACGAGGTCATCGAATATCCCGTCGATCAATCGACGCTCACGAAGCGCTACACCGAGGAAGCGATTCGTTTGATCAAGGACAACAAGGACAAGCCGTTCTTCCTCTACTTGCCGCACACGTTCCCGCATGTGCCGCTGCATGTATCGCCCGATTTCAAGGGCAAGACAAAGACGCTGTTTGGCGACGTGATGGAGGAACTCGACTGGTCGGTCGGCGAAGTCTTGAAAGCCGTCAAGGACAACGGCCTCGACGAAAAGACGCTGGTCATCTTCACGTCCGACAACGGCGCCCATCAAGGCTCCGCCCTGCCCTTGCGCGGCAAGAAAGCGACGATGTACGAAGGCGGTTTTCGCGTGCCGATGATCGCCCGCTGGCCCGGCAAGGTTCCCGCGAACGCCGTCACCGACGAGCTGGCCGCGACGGTGGACATGCTGCCGACGCTCGCGAAAATCGCCGGCGGCGCCGCGCCGGACGATCGCCCGATCGACGGCAAGGACATCCGCTCGCTCCTGTTCGAGAAGGACGCGAAGACGCCGCACGAGTATTATTTGTTCCCGCACCTGAACGGCGCGTTGCGGGCCGGCAACTGGAAGTTTTATCCGTGGCCGACCGGCGCGGGCAAGAAGGACAAGATCGATCCCAAGAAAGGCACGCAGCTTTACGATCTGACGAAGGACATCAGCGAATCGAAGAACGTTGCGGCCGAGCATCCGCAGCTCATGGAGCGGCTATTCGCGCAGTATCAGAAGATGACGGAGGATGTGCAGAAACGAAAGCTGCCCGTGGAAAAGGAGTAACATATTTGGCGAGCCGAGCCCCGTAAGGGGCCGGTTGAGTAAGACTCGATACTCAACCGGCCCTTACGGGGCTCGGCTCGCCGGCGTAGCGTGAACATCTTCCCCCGCCCACCCGTAGTAAATCCAGTTGACCTTCGACCGCGCTTGCCGTAATTTCAATCACGCTCGAATCCTCGCCGTCTCCTTTCTCCTCGGGAGGCACCATCATGAACGTCTCCGCTCGCCGCACCGGTTTTACGCTGATCGAATTGCTCGTCGTCATTGCAATCATTGCGATCCTGATCGCATTGTTGGTGCCCGCCGTGCAGAAGGTGCGCGAGGCATCGGCGCGGACGCAATGCACGAACAACCTCAAACAGATCGGGCTCGGCTTTCACAATTTTGAAAGCACGCACAAGGCATTTCCAGCGATGGACCTGGGCGATTGTTGGCCGACCTGGGCCGCGATCCTATTGCCGTATATCGATCAGGAGCCGCTCTACAAAAACTGGGACTTGGCGAAGCGATACTTCAACCAGCTACCGTCCGCCGGCGCGGACCTTGCCATTTACCATTGTCCCTCACGAAGCCAGGCAGGAGCAAGCGGGTCGGTAGGCGAAAGCCGCACGTTTTCGAATGGCACGGGCACCGGACCGATCGGCTGGGGCGACTACGCCATGTGCGCGGGCACGGATAACAATGGCCTGGCCAATCTTTGGAACGGCGCCGCTTACCGCGCCTTTTATCCGGACAAGGGCACGTACCTGAACTCGGCGCAAACGGACCTGTTTGAAATTTGGCCCGGCTGGCGCTACATGCGAAAAGTCGCCCATTTCACCGACGGAGTCAGCAACAGCTTGGCCTTCGGCGAAAGATACTATCGACCTGGGACCAACGGCGGCGTCATTTTCAACGGCGACTTGCAGACCCAATACGTCCGCTGGGCAGGCCATTTCGGAACCCAGGATCCGGTGACACAACGCTGGACGACGGAATACGCCTTGATCACCGACCCCAACTATACTGCCAGCGATTGGAACACGCGCTTTGCAGCCAGCCATCATCCCGGCATCGGTATGTTCGCTCTCGCGGATGGCAGCGTACGGCCCCTCGCCGGCACGATCAATTTGGAAACGCTGCATCGCCTGTCCATGATCAACGACGGCCTGCCCGTGCCTGATTTTTGATTTCGAACCAAATCGGAGTTTCCCTTTGACGCGCCCGCAATGCACTTATTGGAGCCTCATCGCCGTAACGGCCGGTCTGGCACTATCGGGTTGCAACTCCAGGATTCCGACGTATCCGACTCAAGGCAAAGTCGTCTACAAGGCGGACGGCAAACCCGTGACGGGCGGCGTCATCGTCTGGTTTGAATCGACGACGCCTCCCTATCATCGCTCATCGAGCGACGTCGATTCCGAAGGGCGGTTCAGTCTGGGCTTCATTCAAGCCGACAGTGGTGCGATCGAAGGGGAGCACCGAATTCGTTTCGCTCCGTCGCCGCCGTTCTTCGAGAAGTCCGAGGACGCTCTGGCGAAACGCATGCACCCGCGCTACCATGAGTTTAGCACGTCCGGATTGAAGCAGACCATTGTGAAGGGGAAAAACGAAGTCGTCATTGAAGTGGAGGGGCCGGCGGAACGTTGACGATCCTGCCTTCCATCTGTGCTAATCCGAGTCCATCTGTGGTTTCAACGCTCTAAGGCAGCCGCGGCTTCCAGCGAACGTTGATATTGCCGTGGCGATATTGCACTTCCACGTCGAACCGCATGACCGCGCCGTCGATCGCCGCATCCATGGTCCCCGCGTACGAACGGCCCTCGACGCGCTCCAGCTCGACTTTGCGAATCTTCGCCTTATGAAATGCTGGATCGGCCTGCCAATTGCTGAGGACGGCCTTCATCGTTTCTCTTTCGATCACGCGCGGGTCGGGCGCGGAGTACGTCACAATCAGGTGGATCGGCGCCAGACACGCTACCATGCCGAGGCAGACAAAGCCGAACGCGGAGCCCCACAATCGCTGTTCGAACCCCTCATACGCCCGATCGAAAATAGCGCCGACTAGGAACCCGCCCATCGGTCCGGCACACAGCATGCCGAGGAACCAATAGCCGCCGATGGAGCCGAACGTGCCGACGAGTACCAGAAGCGCGATGGTCAAGCCAAAACCGCCGCCGACAAAGGTCGCCACGTCGGTCTTGGCGAAGTCGCCGCGAATCGTTCGCTCCAGATAGCCGATGAGAGCGCCGACCGGAATCCCAATCAGGGCGGCAAATAAGGCGAAGGTCCAGGCGTCGTCTTCATATTCGGTAAGCCAGGCCGCCAGGCCGGCGGCGAGGGCCGCGATCGGCATCCCGACAACGGCGCCGTAGAGCGTGCCGGCGGCGCGCGTTCGCCGTCGGCCCGCATCGTCCGCGACGAAGTCGGCCGCCGGCGGCCGCGCGGGATTGGCGTCGGCCTGGATTCGCTCATCGGGCTCGCGTTCGTTCATGCGGCACCAATCTTCACCACCGGCTCGCCAATGACCTCCATCTTCGGCGCCACGCACAACCCCGGCGCCAGGCCCGCGGCCATACGTCCATTGACGCGGCGCGGCGCACCGTCCGCGAAGCTCACCGTGACGTAGCTGTTGAAATCGGTCGCCGTGAAGAGAAACTCCGGCGGCGTCGAATGGGCCAGGTGCGCGATCGCCGCGGTCACGATATCGCCGCCCCAGCTATCCTCGAGCGTCATCGCAATGCCCAGTGACACGCACAGGTCGCGCGCTTGCTTGGTCTTCGTCAGGCCGCCGAGTTTGCTGATCTTCAAGTTGACGACATCCATCGCCTTGTCGGCATGGCCGCGCAGGATCATGTCGATCGAGTCGATCACCTCGTCGAGCACGAATGGATGATCGGTGTGCCGGCGGATCGACAGGCATTCGTCATAACTGAGGCACGGCTGTTCGATGTAGACGTCGATATCTTGGACGGCGCGGACGACGCGCATCGCATCGTGCATGAGCCAGCCGGTGTTGGCGTCGGCGATCAGGCGATCGCCCGGCTCCAGCTTGGCGGCGACAGCGCGGATGCGGGCGATGTCCGTTAACGGATCGCCGCCGACCTTGAGCTGAAAGCGGCGATAGCCTTCCGCGCGATAGCCCGCGACGCGCGCCGCCATCGCGTCCGGCGCTTCTTGCGAGATCGCGCGATAAAGACCGAAGTCGTCGCCGAATCGGCCGCCCAGCAGCGTGCAAACGGGTTGGCCGGTGACCTTGCCGAGGATGTCCCAGCATGCCATGTCGATGCCGGACTTGACGTAAGCGTGTCCCTTGAGTGCGGCGTCCATGCGGCGATTGAGCTTGCCGAGCTGGCACGGATCCTCGCCGATCAGGTGCGGCCCCAGTTCCGCGATGCCGGCGCGGACGCCGTTCGCGTACGCCGGGAGATAGAACGGCCCGAGCGGACAGACTTCGCCCCAGCCGGTGACGCCGGCGTCGGTGGCGACTTCGACCACGGTGCTGTCAAAGACGTTAACCGACTTGCCGCCGGACCATTGATAACTGCCTTCATGGAGCGGCAAGTTGACGCGGTAGGCGCGGATGGAGGTGATTTTCATGTTGTTAATTGGGAGCTACATTGGAATCCTTGCCGTCGCGCCGCAGTGCCTCGCGCGCTTCGCGCGCCAGCGCTTCGTAGCGATCGCGCATCTGTTCAAGGTCCGATTCCGAAAGCTCTTCCAGATCCAGGCATGCGTTTTGAGCGCCTTCCACGGCGCGGATCAATTCGTCGAGCTTCAAATGGATGGCCGCACTGTCGCGGTTCTGCGTGTTCTGGACGAGGAAGACCATCAAGAAGGTGACGATGGTCGTGCCTGTGTTGATGACGAGTTGCCAGGTGTCGCTGAAGCCGAAGACGGGGCCCACGACGGCCCACGCGATGATGATGAATACGGCGATCCCGAAGCCAAGTGGATGGCCCGCGAGATGGGCCGTCCACTTGGCGAGGCGGGAGAAGGGCGACGTGCGATAGATCATGAGTCGGCCCCCCTTCGGGATCGCGTCATTGCTAGTTGGGCTTCTCGAATACCTTCGGATCCAGCTTGCCGGTCTTCAGTTCGACGACTTCGCCTTCAACGAAGACTTCGCCGTCGCGCTTCATGACCATCTTGTGCGCGACCTTGGCGCCGTCCACTTCCTTGAAATCGCTCATCGCCAGGTCCACGGTCGCTTCCTTGAACTGAAGATCCTCGAATTTGGTCTTGTACTCCAGCTTCACCATGTAATGATTCGACTTGTCGAAGTAAATCTTCATGGCCGGCCAATCCTTGCGCGTCACTTCGACGACATGGACCTCGGCCTTGTCCACCTTGGCGTCGGCGAGCTTTTTCACCGTGAACGCCTTGTCCTGGAGCGGCAACAGCGTGCTCATGTAGCGAACGCGTTGATCGTGCGTCTGCACCGCGAGCTGCTCCTTGGACATTTCCTTCACTTCGCCGTTGGCGCTGACCCAGCCCTTGTCCTTGTCGAAGACGATGATGAAGACGCCTTCGATTTCCATGCGGAATTGGCCGGGGACCTGAAACGCGTAGTTGCCGGTGTAGGGCAGCGCCATGCCGGTGCCGTGGAAGGTGCCTTTTTCCTTCATGGTGAAGGAATTGTGCTTGGCGAGCGCCTTTTCGCCGCCGGTCGCCTCGATCGATTTGATGATGATGGCGCGGCCATCCTTTTCGTCGCCGGTCCAGGCGAAGGCGGCGCAGGTCAAGAGCATCGAGCCGCCGATCACGAATCGCAAGGTCTTTCGCATGAGTTGACTCCGTGGGACATACAGTTGCAGAAATGGGTACGGATTCTTTTAGTGGTTCGAAAGCGAAATGCCTAGCGAAAAAAAGTCCGAGCCTGAAGCGTGAGCGAAGTTGAAGCCGGGGGTGCGTTCAGCTATTCAGGAATGAGCGGGGGTTGGAGCCCCATTTCCTTCAATTCCGACACAGGAACAGGCACGGCAACCCGTCCGGCCAAATCGAATTCAACTTTTCCGCCACCAACGATCCAAAAACGCCCGATCAATGGAACTTCGTCCGGTGTAAACCAAGTGGCATGCCAAGTCCGATCTTTTTTTTCGACGAGTACTCCGTAACGGGTTCCCCATTTCCACATTACAATGGAAGTGATTCGTGGGGGATCACCCTTTACATAAACACCCTCACCTGGACGTGACGCGAACTCTAAAGTCATGATTTGCATTTTTTCATACTTTTCAACAATGATATTCGCTCTCTTGGCGTCGGCGGGCAAGTTAATGGCAGTAACGTTTACCTCGTCAGGCGGGTATAGACACCAATATCCAAGCACGACAACCGTTAAGATTGCACACGTGGATATGCTCATCGGTATCAGAATCCCCCATGACCATTTGTAAGGCCAATGCATATAAGGCGTTCTCACCGGACAAGGATATCATGGCGAAACCAGGCCGATTCCGGATTAATGAAGAATGGATTCCAAGATTTCCGGCGTCAAACCGCGCTCCTGAGCTTTGGCGCTGACGTCCGTTATTACTTCCTTGAGCGATCGCTTGGAACACAAGGCATCCTGTAATCGCAGGCTCAAGATCAAGTCGAGCTTGCGTTGATCCTGTGCGGATGCCTCACGGTACGCTTTGGCCGCATTCGCATCGACTTTGATCGTGATTTGTTCGGTAAGCATGATCGACTCCGGCCCGCCGCGGTGAAAGCATCTCAAAATTGAATCTACCACGTTCATTGCGGACCAACAACGGCATCCGCCGAGGGATTACGGACTCATGCGCAATGCCTTGCCCGGCCGCGCTCCCGTATGTTTGCCGCGATCGAGCACGACCTGTCCGTTCACAATCACATATTCGACGCCTACGCTGTACTGAAACGGCTCCGTATACGTCGCCCGGTCGATGATCTTGTCCGCGTCGAAAATGGCGACATCCGCGTATTGCCCCGTTCGCAACAGGCCGCGGTCGAACATGCCGAGCTTGGCGGCGTTTTGCGACGTCATCTTGCGCACGGCGTCCTCAAGCTTGAGCAAACCCTTTTGCCGCACGTAGACGCCGAGCACGCGCGGGAAGGTGCCGAAGCTGCGCGGATGCGGATGGCCGCGGCGCGTCGGGCCGTCGATCGCGTACGCCAGGCCATCGGAGCCGATCGAGCACCACGGCTGCTGCATCGCCAGGTTCATGTCTTTCTCAGTGTGATGATCGTAGACCGTCGATACGCTGCCGCCTTCTTGTATCAGGAAGTCGAAAAACTCCTCCAGCAGATCGGCGTCCTTCTTGTTCTTGGTGCGCTCGCCGAGTATGCGGTCCATCGTCAAACCCTTGAAGCTGCTGTTGGCGCTGATCAACATTCGGCTCCAGTCGCCGCCGATCGCGGTGTAATGGTTGTACCAGCCGGGGATGCCGTCCTTGACGTCCTTTTTGATCTTCGCCCTCTCCTTCGCATCCTTGAGGCGTTCGAGCATCTTGGCCGTGCCGCCTTCGTGCGCCCAGGGCGGCACGATCGTCGCCAGGTTGTTGTTGCCGCGCGTGTAGGGATAGACGTTGGCGCCGACGTTGACGCCCGATTGTCGCGCATCGTCGATCAGCTTGACGATCTCGTTCATGCGACCCCAGTATTGCTGATCGGCGATCTTGATGTGCAGGATTTCGACGGTGACGCCCGCGCGTCGGCCGATCTCGATGACCTCGCGAATGGCATCGTGAACGCTGGTCCCCTCGTTGCGGATGTGCGTGCAAAAGATGCCGTTGTAGCGAGCGACGATCTTACACAACTCGACGATCTCATCCGTCGTCGCCAGTGAATCCGGCGGCGCGGCGAGCATGCACGACATGCCGCGGGCGCCGTTTTTCATCGCCTCCTCGACGAGCGACTTCATTTTTTCGAATTGCTCCTTCGTCGGCCGAGCGTGCGAATTGCCCATGACGCAGCGCCAGATGGTGCCGAGACCGACGTACGAGACGACGTTGCACGAGACGTTGGCTTTGTCCACAGCGTCAAAGTAGCCGCCGAGCGTGGTCCACTCGGTGAGCTTGTCATCGACGAGCATTTTTTTCGGCCCGAGCTTCCCTTGCGACGGCCCCGGCGAACTGCTTTCGCCGAGCACCTCAGTGGTGACGCCTTGCGTGATCTTGCTCATCGCCCGGCCATCTTCGAGGATCAGGAAATCGGAATGCGAATGCGCATCGATGAAGCCAGGCGCGACGATCAGCCCCTTGGCGTCGATTTCACGCTTGCCCGATTTCGCCGCGATCTTGCCGACGGCGGCGATCTTGTCCCCCTTGATGGCGAGATCGCCGTGGAACCAGGGATTGCCGGAGCCATCCACGATCTTGCCGTTGCGCACGACGAGATCGAATGGCCCATCTTGCGTGGCGATCGTTTG
>DAIOGM010000317.1:7545-8674 GCA_036745215.1 Gemmataceae bacterium | reverse complement strand
CCATCCGCGGCGATCGCGTCCGTGCAAAGGGATGCCGCGCGATCGAGGGCGTCGCGCTGATCGGCGAGCAAACCGGGCAGACGCGACATGGCGTCCTTGAAAAAACGTTCGGCGGCGGTCAGTGGAGTGGTTGACATCGTCACGGCGTCGGTCAAAATGAGCAAATGGATTCGCAGTTGTTCGCTACGGTCAATGTACTAAATGGGAAGTCAACATGCTCGATGAATTGATCGGCGAAATCGTCGTGATCGATTTGCGCAGCAGTTACGTTTGTCTGGGCACGCTGAAAAAAGTGTCGGCCGACTTGCTTGAACTGCGTAACGCCGATCTTCATGACTTGCGCGACACGGACACAACGCGCGAAAACTATGTGGCTCAATCGGTCATCTCGGGGGTCAAGCGCAATCGCAAGAAGTTGTTGTTGATGCGCGCGGATATTGTCGCGATTGCGAAGTTGAAGGATGTCGTTGAAGTATAGGCTTGTCGATTAGAGTTCGCGCGACACCCACGGAGCCTACGGCCCAGTCGGAATTTTGTTGCCAGCCGCCAAATCGGCGATTGCGGTCGCCACGTGAGTGCAAGCGGCGCGAAGTTTCTCGTCCGCGTTGCCCCAGATGACAAGGGTTATTCCATCCAATTCGCGTCGGAGCGTGATCATGCCACCCGCGGCGCCGATGCGCAGCTCACGCCAGTTCTCAGGGGGCGACTCTTCGGGAAATGCGAGTTCGCCGTCGATCATGCGCAGTTCAACGACGAGCTTCTTGGCCGCCAGGCATTCAACGAGCGCTGGCCAGGCCGGCGCCCTTTCTTTTGGGAAGACGACTTTTTGGTCCATTCCCATGTGCTTGGATTCCTTGCGTTCGACCCCCAGGAATCGCTGCGCTCATCCTGGGGCTTGCCCGATAATCACTTTTTCTTGGTCCAGGCGTCTTTGAAGAAGCGCAACCAGTTGCCGTGCATGATGCCTTCGATATCGGAGTCGCTGTAACCACGTTTTTTCAAATAGCCGGGGATGCGCTGCAAATCGGCGATCGTGTCGAGGTCGGCGGGCGACTGTTCGCGACCGTAGCCGCCGTCGAGGTCGGTGCCGATCGCGGCGTGTTTCGCGTTGCCGGCGATTTGACAGACG
>DAIOGM010000317.1:1371-7535 GCA_036745215.1 Gemmataceae bacterium | reverse complement strand
GATCGCAAATCTTTTCCAGCGGCACCGCGGTGCGCGTCTCGCCGCGAATCCAGTTCGGGATCATCATCCACGTATCGAGCGCGTGGCCGATGACGGCGCCGCGTTCGACCAACCGCTTCGTCTGTTCGTCGGTGAGCTGGCGCTGGTTCGGGGTCAAAGTGCGATTGTTGTGATGGCTGGCGAGCATCGGACCGTGATACAGGTCTATCGCTTCATCGAAGCATTGATCCGACAAGTGCGTCACGTCAAGGATCATGCCGACGCGTTCCATCTCGCGCAACAGCTCCGGACCTTGCTCGAAGAAGCCGCCTTCGGTGGACGTGCCGTGGCCATACGGGCTAACGCCGTAGTGCGTGGGGCCGACAATGCGCAGGCCATAGTTGAACCATTCCTCGACTTGGTCGGGCCGCAAGATCGAATCGGCCCCTTCCATGCTGAGGATGAAACCGATCGGCAGCGTTTTCGATTCCTCGTCCGCTTTCCATTGCTTGATGTGCTCGTCCAGCGCGGGCCAGTTCTTGATCCAGCGCATGTGCCCGTGCTGGCACATCGCGTGATAGTAGCCCATCTGGCCATACGCGTGGCCGAACGCTGCCTCCATGTGCGCGAAACGCTGAATCGCCGGCATGGCGCCGATGCGCAAAATGCGCGGCAACAATGTCGCGATCACGATGATGACCTTGCCGCGACGCAGATCGGGCAGCGACACGGTGTTGCAACAACGGCCCTTGTCGGTCATGCCGGCGTCTTTTTCCACTTGACGGATTTGCTCGCAGGTCATGCGCAGGTCGCGGTTCCAGTCGATGGCGTTCCAGGCGAGGTCGAGGTGTGCGTCGAAGATGATCATGAATTGGTTCCTTCATGCTGCGACCCCCAGGAATCGCTGCGCTCATCCTGGGGCTTGCGTGATTCAAACGGTGGGAGCTATTATCATCGCAACCAAGACAATAATTGCAACTGAAATCAGCACCGGAATCGCGACTTGCTTGACCAGATCGAGCGGCTTGGTGCCGGTCATGCGAGCGCACATCAACGTCACCGCGGCGACCGGCGATGCCGTGCGACCCGCGGCGGCAGCGAGCGACACGACCGCGCCGACATGAGTTGGATCGACGCCGAGCAGGAGGGCCGGTTTGGCGAAGAAAGGGAACAATCCCTGCGTCGTCGCCATGCCGGAGCCGCACAGGAACGCGAAGCCGAGCGCCAAAAAGCCCGCCAGCGGAATCAGCAAGCCGGGAAAGGCTTCGATCAATCCCGCGATGGTTTGGGCAAAGCCGACCAACTCGATTCCCTTCGCGAACCCTTGCGCGACGACGATCAGCGACACGATGTGACCAAAGCCGAAGCCTGCCCCTTCGAAGAACGCCATGCCGGCGCCGGGCAACTTCTTCGGCGTCACCAAAACCGCGGTGACGACGCCGAGAACCATTGCCAATCCGATGAGGCGCGTCGGCATGAGTTCCTTGGCGCGCTCGGCGGGCAAGGCAGGACTGACCAGCCAGGCCGAGTCGATTTCAAGCAGATTGAATGGATAAGAGCACAGGTACAACAAGACGAGCGGAAACAACGGCACCACGGCGCGAAGCAAAAACAACACCCCTGCGAAGGAGCCAAACGGCGGTAACGTCAACGGCGATGTCGCTGTCTCGACGTCGGTTGGGACGAAGGTTTGCCGGCGCTCATACAGGAGTGCAATTACCCAGAAGGCGAGCGTGCCGGCACACAGGCCGATCAAGTTGAGTGGAAACAGACGTTGCACGCAGCGCGTGGCGCTGAAGTCGGTTGGATCGATGTTCAGTTCCGGCGATTCCATGGCCGCCTTTTGACTCACCTGGAAAGTCGTCAAAACCTCGGGCGCCCCAGGGTTGAACAACTCGCCGCCGATGGAGCAACCCAGAAGCAATGCCGCCCCGGTTGTAACCGGCGACAGGCCGGCCGCACGCAAGATCGGAATGATGACGGCGCCAATCGTCACGGCCGTGCTCGATTGACTGACGATCGGCATGTTGACCAGGAAGCCGACGATCACGGTTCCCGGCACCAGGAGAAATCGCACCTTCGAAAGCGGATGGACGAGCAGGTGAACAAGGTGTTGATCGCACCCGGTGTGGCGCAAGACGTGCGCGAAGCCCATTCCGCAGCAAAGAGGGATGACGAATTTTTCGTTGATGAAGTTGGCGAGGAACTCGCGGACGATCACATCGGGCGACCCCGCGATCACGCCGAGCGTCAGGGCGGCGCTCGACAGCACGACGCGCACTTCCCATTCGCGGACGACGGCCCATATCGCCGCCAAGATGACTGCCAGGCCAAGGAGTTGTTGCCAAGGCGCGGGGTTCGTGGTGTCGGCGAATACCATGCACGCCATGATACATTTTTCGCTTGCGGATGGCGCGGAAGAAAAATAGGTTGGCATTACCGTTTACGTTTAGCGCTCGCTTGGCGCCATGCGGGCGCTAAACGTAAACAGGCGATGGAGGGTACTCGATGCGTTACCTCATCTCCCTAATGCTCCTGGTGATTTCGACGTCGATCGCCGCCGCCGGCGAGAAGACGCCGAACATCATCGTCATCCTCGCCGACGACATGGGCTGGGGCGACGTCAGCTTCAATGGCCGCAAGGAATGGACGACGCCGAACCTCGACAAGCTCGCATCGAAAGGAACGAAGTTCACGCGCTGGTACACGGCCGCCGTCGTTTGTGCTCCAAGCCGGGCGGCTTTGTTGACGGGGAAACACACGATTCACAACGGCGTCTGGGCCAACGGACACGATTTGCCGAAATCGGAGGTCACACTTGCAACGGCGCTCAAACGGCTCGGCTACGTCACCGGTCTGTTCGGCAAATGGCATCACGGCCAACCACGCGACGGCGCCAAGACCTACGTCCATCCGATGGATCATGGCTTCGACGAATTCTTCGGCTACACCGACGCCAAGCACGCCTGGGAGAAATTCCCGAAACAGCTCTGGCATGGCCGCGAACTCAAGGACGTGCCCGCAGGCAGCTACGCCGACACGATGTTCACGGACAAGTGCATCGATTTCGTGACGCGCAACAAGGGCAAGCCTTTCTTCCTGTATCTGCCGTTCGTTGCCCCGCACTTCCACGTGGAAGCGCCGGAAGACGACGTCAAGCCATTCGTCGGCAAGTTCAAGGAGAAGGATGGCAAAAAATCCGTCAACGCGAATTACGCCGGCATGATCACGCGGCTCGACAAGGAAGTGGGCCGGCTGTTGCAAAAACTGGAAGACCTCGGCTTGACGGAGAACACAATCATCGTCTTCACGAGCGACCACGGCGCCACGTTCGAAACCGGCAACATGGGCGCGTCGATGTTTCATCGCAGCAACTTCCCCTTCCGCGGCCAGAAGCGCACGCTCTGGGAAGGCGGCATCCGCGTGCCGGCCCTCGTCGCCTGGAAGGGGCACATTCCCGCCGGCAAGACCAACGACCAGCCGATGCACATGTGCGATCTCTTCCCGACGTTGATCACCGCGGCGAAAGGCAAGGTCGTTCCTGCCTGGAAAGTCGATGGCCAAAGCATGCTCGCCGTCTGGAAGGGAGAAGCCAAGGCGCCGGAGCGGACATTGTTCTGGGAATGGCGCATGGAGAAGACCTACCAGATCGCGGCCATGCGCGGACCGATCAAGTTCATTATCGACGGCAAGGACGGCAAGCCTGCCATGTATGATGTGGTAACCGACCCCGGCGAATCGAACAATATCATCAATCAGCATCGCGAGATGGCGAATCAGCTGGAGCGCGAGCTGCGCGACTGGCTTGCGACACAACGAAAGTGATTCGCGTTCCGGGCCACTTCCCGGGAGTACCGCCATCAAGTTAGGAGGCGGAAATACCGATACAACTGATACGGTCGATCCAAATTGCCCAGCCATTCTCGGATCCGCCGCAGTTGTCATTGGAGTCAGCCATGGTTTTCGGCCGCAGGATCTTGCCGTTTCTGTGTGTGATCGCGTTGATGCCCGGCTGCCTCGCGCGGCAGGTGGCTCGCGATGGCGTTCATATGCGGCAGGCATTGCTCGATATGTACACCGACCAGGTAATGGACAACCTGATTCGCGCTCATAACAACATGCCTTTTGTCCAAGTCGCCTATGCCGACATCACCGTGCAAGACAACGACGAAGTGCGCGGCGCGGCCAATGCCGGCGGCAATCTGACGGAACAGGTCTTGCCGGTCGTGGTGCGCCAATTTGAACGGGTCACCGGAATCGAGGGCAGCGCCACGCGATCGCGAACAATGAGTTTCATAGCAAATCCAATCACGGATCAGAACGACATCTACGAAGCCTATATGGAGTTCGCGCGAGACCCTGAGCGATTTGTAGTGTCGAAGGATGACCCCGGCTGCGAGGCGCACATTGTCCGCAGGAACAAAAAGCTTTACTACTGGGTGCCAGCCGATGCCGGTCCGGCATTTCTGGATCTGACGTTGAAGACCACATTCATGCGCGGGCCCGAAACCGCACCGCCTTCCGCCTATGAAGTGACCATTCTCGACGCCAAAGCAACACCAACGGGCATCGGTGATTTTCGATCCGCAAAGATCACGTTCTCGCCCGATATTCGCAATAGTGACGCCACCATGGTTGTGAGATTAGCGAGCGGAACCCATCGCATTCATCTTCTTCAAGCCAATCAGCGGGTCCAGGATGGAAAGAACGTGAACATCGCCAAGGGAGACATGACAAATGTCCTGCAAACGAAGGCTTGGAGCCCGACGGCGCAAGGATATACTGAAAATGACCTGAACGGAGCGAAGGCCCGCATCTATTCCCATGAATACCCGCCCGATGCGCCCGCACCCGCGCTGGCGCCTTTGCAGCGAATTCGTTCAGACGTGAATTTTCTCCGCAACTTGCCAAGACGTCCGTTCTGACCCAGGAGCATCCCGGTGGCCAAGAAAACAAGCGCCTACATCAAGTGCGTTGACTATGACCTCAAGGTGGAGGTCAACGAAACCGGTCCGCTGTTTGATTTTCATGCCACGGGCGACGACAACGTATCGTACAACCTTCGTGTGATGGCAAATTCCAAGAAAAAAAAGTTGATTCAAGCCTTACTTCACAAACTCGCCGAGCTTTGGCCGGCCAACGACTTTGAGTTCCTGGCCAACGAAGAAAACGAAATTGAAAAAATCAAAGACAAATAACACGTGTCCTTGACGACCGCGTCCAGAACTACCCAGCAAGCGGATTTTCACCAATGAATACGCACCTCGTCTCGTTGATTGCGCTTTTCTTCACGTACACACTCCTCCTCTTCGGTCACGTCCAAGCGAACGGAAGCGGGCCAAACGAATCCATAATCTTCAACGACATCACGAAAACCATCAAACCCGGCGTTCACACCCGGGAATTGATCGACAACGACGGCAAGACCGATATCTATCTCGGCGGCTTCTGCGATCGGCCCAACAAGGAGTACGCGCCGGCCAAGGGACCGGTGCCGAATCACCTCCTGCGCAATCTCGGCAACGGCAAATTCGAGGTCGTCAAGCAAGACGCCATCATCTTTTACGGCCGCACGTCCGGCGCCGTTTTCGCCGACCTCAACAACTCCGGCTGGCTCGATCTGTACTCCGCCAACAACGCCAAGGCCAAGACCAAGAACACCCAAGAACCTCAAAAGTCGGCCCAGGTGCGCTTCTCGAACTTGCTCAAGAACGACAAGGGCAAGTTCGTTGACATCACCGACTCGAGCGGCGCGTGCCCGAAGAATCTGTACACGGCGCGCAACATCGGCGTCTTCGATTATGATGGCGACGGCCTTCTGGATCTTTATGTGGTCGAGGATCGCTTCACGCCGAGGCCGCGCTCCGCGTTGTTTCGCAACAAGGGCAATTACCAGTTTGAAGACGTGACCAAGGCGGTCGGCCTTCCCGAAGATGTGTACGGTCTGGGCCTCGCCGTCGCGGACTTGAACGGCGATGGTAGGCCCGACTTCTTCGTGCCGCACAGCAATCGCCTGTTCATGAGCCAGCTCAAGGACGGGAAAATCACCTATCGCGAGGCGACGGAGCTGAAAGCCGTTCTGGGCTGGACGCCCCTCGGCGGCGAGGACTGGCCCTGTGGCGCCCACTTCGCGGATCTCAACAACGACGGCCGGCTCGATCTCGTGCTCACGATTCACCATATCA
>DAIOGM010000317.1:0-1361 GCA_036745215.1 Gemmataceae bacterium | reverse complement strand
ATCAAGGCACGCAACAAGGTCTTCCTCAACGACGGCCTCAAGGACGGCATTCCGCAGTTTCGCGACGTGACGAAGGAGGTCGGCCTGGCTGACATCGTGCCGATCCGTTGCCCGCACGTCGAGGTGCAAGATTTCGACAACGACGGCCTGCCCGACATCTACACTTCAGCAGCATGGATGGATGAGAAGGGCAACATCACGCCGCTCATCTATCGCAATCTCGGCATCAAGGACGGGCTGCCGCGCTTCGCGCCGCCGCGCAAGATCGAAGGGACGATGGTTTACTATCCCGCCGGCCCATCGCTCGATTTCGACAACGACGGCCGCGTCGATCTCTTCCTCGTCAACTGGTTCCAGGGCAATCACTGTCGCTTGTTGGAAAATCAGTCGCCCAAGAAAAACTGGCTCGACGTGCGCGTCCAGGGCAAGAAGATGAACCGCATGGGCATCGGCGCACAAGTGACGATTCGCCAGGCCGGCACGAAAACGCTGCTCGGCTTCCAGGAAGTCACCACCGGCTACGGCTACGCGAGCGGCCAGGTCGCGCAATGCCACTTCGGTTTGAATGATACCGCGGCCGTGGATGTGGAAGTGAAGTTACCGGACGGCCAACGCATCGTGCGGCAAAAGGTGGCGGCGAACCAGCGGTTGATCGTCGAGGAGCCGTGATTCGATGGCCTTCACCGCGGAATACGCCGACGTCGAACCGACGCGGGCCGAGATCGACGCGACGCCCGGCCCGCTTCTCGTCGAGTTCGGCGCCCCGTGGTGCGGGCATTGCATCGGCATCCAGAACACGCTCGCTGACTTGATGGCGCGGTTCCCGCAAGTTGAGCATATCAAGATCTACGACGGCCGGGGCCAACCGCTCGGTCGCTCGTTTCGCGTCAAACTTTGGCCGACGCTGGCTTTCCTTCTCGACGGTAAGTTGTTGCACCGAGCGGTTCGGCCCGACGAAGCCGAAATCCTCACCGGCCTGTGTGCGCTTTTCCCGTGAGCATCGCTTTCGGCGGTATGCTTCTGCCAATTAAGAAAATGGCGGTAGCCTCGGCAGCGCAAGTCCAATTCCTGACATGTGTTCGGATGCGGCTACCCCCCTTCTGCCAGTTTCGTTCACGCACGGCGTCGGCTCGCTTCGCAAGCGAAATGTTAATTTGGGTATGTTCCGCGCGGAACACTGGGTGGACTGCCAAATCTGCAGCCTCCACGGGCCTCAAAATCCGAAATCCGAAATCCGAAACAAATTCGAATACCAAATTTCAAAAGTCGAAGGCCGGCCGGGTTTGTTTGATTTTTTCCATTTCGTGGGCTTTGCAACGCATTTGAACCACAGAGGCACAGAGACACAGAGAAGAGAAAAT
>DAIOGM010000316.1:0-8683 GCA_036745215.1 Gemmataceae bacterium | reverse complement strand
TGGGGAGAGGCGAGCAATGCACGAGGCGACAAGCGCACCGCTCGCATCAAGACAGCAAACGGCTACAGCTTGACGGTGATGGGCGCGCTGGCCGTCGCGGAGCACTTATTGGCGAACGAGGTGCCGACGCAGATGGTGATTTATCCCAATGAGGGGCACGGCATTCGTCAGCCGCGGCATCGGGAGGATGTGTATCGGCGCGTGCTGGCGTGGTTTGCGAAGTATGACAAGTAGCCGCTTTGCGTTTAGCGCTCGCAGAGAAGCACCCATGGCTGGAATGTAGCCAAGGTAGTTGAATTCGTCAAAGCCGTGTGCGAGAATCGTATTGAGGGGAAGGCGCAATTCAATTGGTGGATCATGTACACGCGAAGCCGTGCCTCATTCGTTCTGCTCGTACTGACCTCGTTGGGATGGGGTCAACTCGCCAACGCGGGCGAACCGCTTCCGTCGCTTGCCGAACTGCTGAAACAATACCAGGAGTTCGGCCTGCCAGTGCCACCCAAGGACGCCAAACTTGTGCGATATGAACGGCCGGGTGGAGGCCACTTCCAAACAATAGACGGGGTTACGAAACGCGTTGTCTACCCCACGATCCATGGTCTTGCTTTCGAGGTAAAATCGGGAACGGAGACGGATTTCCCAGTTCTTTTCGAGGGCATAGCTGAGTGGGAACCAATTTCGAATCCTCGTACGAAGGAAGTGAAGCCGGAACCGGATGCCGTCAAAGATCTGATGGCTAACTACGACTTGTTGATGGCAATGCATTGTCATGCGCGCGGCTGGGACAAACTGGCCCAGTACTTGTTGGAAAGAAGCCGCAAGGAGAGCAAGGACCCACCGCGGATGCAACTTATTTCATGGGCGTGGTACTTTTGGACGGACCAATTGACTCAGCCGAAAATCGACCGCGCACCAATTGCCAAGCGTCTGAAAGCACTCTTGCGCGAATCCAAAGAGCTGGACTCCGAATCCAATCGGGCATTGCTTCATTCGCTTGAGTTGGCACTCGTGCCCAGCAAGGCCAAACCGGGCACCGTTAAAGCGCTGATCGACGACCTCGTTGATTACGATACGGGCGTCGGCATGGGGACGCCCATGACAAATGGGGACCGCTACTGGCGTCTTGCCAACGTCGGGTTTGACGCAGTTCCCGAGTTGATTGAGCATTTAGACGATCCCCGGTTGACAAGATCCATGCAATATCGGGTATTTACCATGCCCAAGAATGCTCGCGTTGGAGATGTCGTTCAACAACTGCTGTACGATTTGACTTGGGGTCAGATTTCAGTCGAGGCAGCCAAGGATACCTGGAAGGCGGCCATATCAAGGTGGTTCGAGAAGGCCCGCAAGGTCGGAGAGGAAGCCTACCTGCTGGACAAAGTACTGGGCTTCGAGCGTGAGGGCTGGGAACGCCAAACCAACGATCACATTGTAATGGTAATCTTGGCCAAATACCCGAACCACATCCCTACCGTGTACCGAAAGCTTCTCGACAAACACGCCAAACTGGATAGCCAGTACCTGGCCGATGCGGTCCTGCGGTGCAATCTCAAGGAGCAAGAAAAACTGGAGCTCTTGATGTATGCGGCAAAGCACAAGGACTACAAACATCGTCTGCCTGCCCTTAGCGCCATTATGGAATTGGATAAGAAAAAATTTGTGGCCATCTGGTTAGAAGTTATCGAGGGCCTTCCAAAAGATGTACCGGGTCCTTACGGGTGGTGCCCTGAAGCCTCCATTGCCCATTTGGCGATTGAATCCGACGATCCACGCGTTTGGACGGCGTTGGAGAGAGTTGCGAAACGCTCCGACATTGGCTTTCGAATGGAGTTGCTATGCCAATTCCACAGTCCCCGGGAAAAAAGACACTGGAATGAAAGGCTGCGGCTCCTCGCCAGTTTCCTCAATGATGCCGATTTGCGGGACCGAAAATCCAGCAAAAAATACGACTCGACCTGGGCAGCGTTCAGTTACTCCAAGATCGAAGTACGCAATTTCGTGGCGCTGGAAATCGCGAACCTATTGGGAATCGAAATTGAATGGAATGACCAGCGCACGCCGGAAGAATGGGCGGCAATCCGCAACCAAGTTCAGGACGCGGTGAAACGGGAAGTCGACAAGAAGAAATAAACAAATGACCGGTTTACGTTTAGCGCTCGCTGGGATGTTTCAGTGGCATGGCGTTCAGCCGCCGGCGCTGCGATGTGAGCGCTAAACGTAAACAACGCCTATTTGCTGCCAAAGCAATACAAGTGCCCCGCCGTCCGCAAGTAAATGCGGCCATCCACCAGTGCCGGCGTCGCGAACACCTGCTCATCGAATTCAGCCGTGTGCAACACCTCCCAATCCGCCTTCGCGCTGATCACCGTGAGTTCGCCAAGTTCGCTAAGGAAAAACACCTTGCCGTCGCCGCCGACCGGTGAGCTGTAATAACTGCCGCGGCCGGGGATGCGTTCGAACTTGAGCGACTTGCCGGTCTTCGGATCGAGCGAGCTGACCAGGCCGCCGTTCTTGGCGAGGAAAAGCACGTCGTTGTACAGGAGCGGCGACGGCACGTAGGGCAATTGCTTCGTTTGCTCCCAGAGGACGTGCGTCTTGGTCACGTCGCCGACGCCGCCGGGGCGAATCGCGACCATGCGGTTCTTGGCGGACGCGAAGATGCGCCGCATGTTGACCCATTCGGTACGATCCACCTTGTCGTCGCGGTTGCGATCGAATTGCGGCAAACGATCCTTCACGGGGCCTTTCGGAATCTCTTCGGCGTCCAGGGCGCCGTTCTTGTTGGCGTCGTGCTTTTGGAGCATGCCGTCGAAATCGGGCACGTCGATTATGTCGCCCGCGTCGGCGCCGGCGCCCCAGCCGGCCAGGTAAAGAATGTTGTCCGGGCCGACCGTCGGCGTCATGTTGCCGATGCGCGACATGCCGTGCACGGTCCAGATTTCCTTGGATGTGTCGAAGTCGTAGCCGACGACGCGCAATGTGCCCGCTTGCACGATTTGCTTTTTGCCATTCACTGTCCAGATCACCGGCGACGCGTAGCCCACGCCGAACTCGTTGCGATCGACCTTCCAGATTTGCTTGCCGGTCTTGACGTCGTAAACGGTGAGCGACGATTCGTTGTCGTAATCCTGATTCAATATGACGCGGCCATCAATGAGCAGCGGCGAGGACGCGGCGCCGAACTCGGTTTTGAACGGGCCCATCGGCACGCGCCAGAGTTCCTTGCCGTCCTTGTCGTAGCAAAATAAACCCGCGGAGCCGAAGAAGACGACGACGTGCTGGCCGTCGGTCGCGGCCGTGGCTTGAGCGGCGTTGCCGATCTTGTGGACTTTTTCGAGGCCCTTGTGCGGCGCTTCGGTGCTCCAGAGTTCCTTGCCGGACTTGCGATCGAGGCCGATGGTGAAGAGCTTGTTGTCGGCGACGCCGGTCAGGTAGACGCGGTCGCCGTGAACGACGGGGGAGGAATGTCCGTTCGGCAACGGCGTTTTCCAGACGACGTACTGCTTCGGGCCGATCTCGGTGGGAAGCACCTGATTGCCGACCGCGATGCCCGAGGCGCTGGAGCCGCGGAATTGCGACCAGTTGCCGGGCGCCGGTTCGCCGGCGGTGCTCAGGAGGAGGGTCAAGGTCGTGATCGCGAAGTGCATTCGTTGGTCCTCGATTTCGTTGGTGCGCCCAGCGCGCACGAAGATGATGATAGCGTGAGAAACCACGAAAGACACGAAGGACACGAAAGAATCAAAGGAGATCGCAGTCTGGGACGGCTGCGGCCCCCGCTCCCTCGTTCCCAGGCTCTGCCTTGGAACGCACTGCCGCGAGGCTCTGCCTCGCCGTCCTGCGTGAAGATGCTCTCACGCTCGGCAGGCAGAGCCTGCAAGGCAGTGCGTTCCCAGGCAGAGCCTGGGAACGAGGGAGTGGGGAGGGATGGTGTTTCTTTTTGTGAGAGGATCGCGTAAAAATGCACGTCCTGGATGGAGCCGAGAATGTCAATCATGGAAGAGTTTTTCCAGCGCTGGTTCCCCGCCGAGCCTTGTGCCACCACGGATTTTCATCGCGTCGTCGGCGAACACCTTCCGGCCAATGGGAAGATGCTCGATTTCGGTTGCGGCGACAACGCGCTGATGGAACGGCATCGCAACGAAGGGCGCGAGGTGTGGGGCGCGGACTTCGGCGTGCATCCGGAACTCAAGCATTCCGAGTGGTTTCGGCCGCTTTTTCCGGATGGCTCGCTCCCGTTCGCGGCGGACACGTTCGATGTGGTGTCGAGCCACATGGTCATGGAGCACGTCAGCGAATCGGCGCGATTTTTCGGCGAGATCGAACGCGTGCTGAAGCCCGGCGGCGTGTACGTCGGGCAATCGATTCATGCGTTGCACTATGTCGTCGGCGTGCGGCGAGCATTCGATCTGTTGCCGCATCGGTGGGTGCAACGGCTCGTCAAGAAGCTGTATGGCCGCGAGGAGCACGACACGTTTCCGACGTGTTATCGCGTGAACAGTCGGCGCGCCATCGACCGGGCGGCGCGGGCGGCGCGCCTGGAACTGGCGGGGTGGCACGGCTACGCGAACCAGGGTTATTTCATGTTCTCGACGCTGGTGTTTCGGCAAGCGGTGCGACTGGATTGGTGCCTCGAAAAACTGCGGCCGGGGCTGGGCAAGATTTATTTCACGGTCGTTCTGCGAAAACCGGCGCCGGTAAACGAACTTCGCATTCCCGCCGCGGCGTAACTTCGTGGCCTCAAGGATGGGGTCGGGCTCATGATCAAGCACAAAAGCCAACTGATTAGCTTGTGGTTCCTGGCGTGCGATCTCATGCTGACCGCGGCGGCGTGGCTGGCGTCGCATTACTTGCGCTTCGAATCGGGCCTGTTCGAAGTGGACAAGACGCCGCCGACGTTTGAGATGTGCTGGAAAAATATTCCGCTCATCGTGCTGTGCGGCGTGCTGGCGTATCACTTCACGGGGCAGTATCGCATTCATCGGTTTCGCCGGCTGCGCGAGGAGTTCGTCAGCGTTTTCTTCGGCACCGCGCTGATGGGCCTCCTGGTCGTTGCCGCGACGTTCGGGCTGCAAAATCCGTACGAGTCGCGCGGCGCCATACTCCTGTTCATCGGTCTGACGATGTTGCTCATCGTCGTCTTTCGCCGCCTGAGCTGGATCGGCGTGCACTGGCTGCGGCGGCGCGGCTACAACCAGACGCAAACGTTGATCGTCGGCACCGGCCGTGTCGCGCGCAAGACGGCGCGGTCGCTGCGGCACACGACCTGGCTTGGCTTCAAGAACGTCGGCTTCATCGAGGATCAGCCGTCGCACTGGACGAGCGATCTCGATATCCTCGGCGGCATCCCGGACTTGCCGCGGCTCGTTGAAAAGTATCAAGTGTCGCACGTGTTTATCTGCTTGCCGATGACGCGTTATGACGAGGCACGACGCGTCTTCGATACGCTATCGCAAACCCTGGTGGACGTGCGCCTCATCGCCGACGTGCCCGCGCTCGCCGGCGTCAACTTCACGACCACTTACTTCGACGGCATGCCCATGATCGGCCTGCGTGAAAGCCCGCATCATGGCCTCAATATCGTCGTCAAGCGGGCGATGGACGTCGTGCTATCGCTCATCGCAATTTTGATATTGTCGCCGGTGATGGCCTTGATCGCGATCCTGATCAAATGGACGAGCCCCGGCCCCGTGTTTTACAGCCAGGAGCGCTGCGGCTTGAATGGGCAGACGTTCAAGATGCTGAAGTTTCGCAGCATGCGCGTTGACGCGGAACAAAAATCCGGCGCCGTCTGGGCGGTGAAGGACGATCCGCGCAAGACGAAGCTCGGCGCGTTCTTGCGCAAGACGAGCCTCGACGAGTTGCCACAGTTTTTCAATGTGCTTTTGGGCGACATGAGCATCGTCGGCCCGCGCCCGGAGCGGCCGGTGTTCATCAGCAAGTTCGTCAAGACGATTCCGAGCTACAACGCGCGGCACGCGGTCAAGGCGGGCATCACCGGCTGGGCGCAAGTCAACGGCTGGCGCGGCAACACGTCATTGCGAAAGCGCATTCAGTACGATCTCTACTACATCACGCACTGGACGCCGTGGCTCGATTTGCGGATTCTGGTCATGACGGTTTGGCATGGGTTCGTGAATCGGAATGCGTATTGATTTTCTTCGTTTAGCGCTCGCAGGTCGTTGGCAATCGCTTGGCGATTCATCAATTGCACACGCCCTGCGAGCGCTAAACGGTAAACCCACCTGATACAATAACCCCATGTTCGTCGATCGAGTCACCATCTTCGTCAAGGGCGGCGACGGCGGGCGCGGCTGCGTCAGCTTTCGGCGCGAAAAATACGTGCCCAAGGGCGGCCCCGACGGCGGCGACGGCGGCGACGGCGGCAGCGTCATCATCCGTGCCGTCGCGGGCGCCGATAGTCTCGCGGACATCGTCAATCGCAAGCACGTTCGCGCCCCCAGCGGCAGCCCCGGCTCCGGCGCTCAGAAGACCGGGCGCACCGCCAAGGACATCGTCGTCGCCGTGCCGCCGGGGACCATCATCTTCGATCGCGATCGCGGCCACATCTTGCGCGACCTCACCGAAGCGGGGCAGGAAGTGATCGTCGGCAAAGGTGGCCGCGGCGGGCGAGGCAACAAGTATTTCGCGACGGCCACCAATCGCACGCCGCGCGACGCCGAGCCCGGCGAACCCGGCGAGGAACGCTGGCTCGTCCTTGAACTGAAAGTAATCGCCGACGCCGGCCTCATCGGCTTGCCCAACGCCGGCAAATCGACGCTGCTGTCGCGTCTCTCGCAAGCGCATCCGGAGATTGCCGACTATCCATTCACGACCAAGCATCCGAACCTCGGCGTCGTGCGCGCCGGCGGCGAACGCGTTTTCGTGCTCGCCGATTTGCCGGGCCTCATCGAAGGCGCTCATTCCGGCGTCGGCCTGGGCCACGAGTTTCTGCGGCACGTCGAACGCACGCGCGTCCTCGTGCATCTGGTGGAGCCGATGCCGCTCGATGGCAGCGATCCCGTTGCCAATTATCGCATGGTGCGGCGGGAACTTGAACTGTATCGTCAAGAATTGGCAACGAAGCCCGAGGTCGTCGCGGTCACCAAGAGCGAATTGACGGGGAGCGCAGACGCGCGCGCGCACGTGGAACGCGAACTCGGTTGCGAGGTCATCGGGATTTCCGCGGTGACGGGGCAGGGGTTGGCCCAATTGGTGGGACGCGTGGCGGAGAAATTGCAAGACGTTACCGTTTGAGGGACACGATGTGAGCGGCCCGATCGTCGTCGATGTCGGCAACTCCCGCGTCAAGTGGGGGTTGTGCAGCTCCGAACAAGTTTGGGGCATGGTGTCCTTGCCGCCGGACGACATCGCGGCTTGGGACAAGCAATGGCACGACTGGAAGCTCCAGCGCCATCAAGCCTGGATCGTCGCCGGCGTGCATCCGGTCCGGCGCGACGCGCTTGTCAACTGGCTCAAATCGCGCTGCGAAACCGTTCACGTCTTGATATCCGCCAAGGAACTGCCGCTGCAAGTCGAACTCGAACATCCCGAAAAGGTGGGCATCGACCGCTTGCTCAACGCCGTCGCCGCGAATCGCCGTCGCCAGCCGAACGTCGCGGCCATCTTGATCGGCGCCGGCACGGCGGTCACCGTCGATTACGTCGGCGGCAACGGCGTCTTCAAGGGCGGCACAATCTTTCCTGGCTTCAACTTGATGGCGCGGGCGTTGCACGAACACACCGCGCTGTTGCCGATCGTCGAGATGGATGAAGCCGCCATGCCGCCGGGCACGTCCACGGTGCACGCCATGCAAGCGGGCATCTATCTCGCGCTACTCGGCGGCGTCGAGCGGATCATCTCGGAGTATCAGCATCGCTTTCCGGCGCCGTTCGAAATCTTTCTCACCGGCGGCGATGCGAAAAGCCTGACGAGCCGGCTGCGTCATCATTTTCATCTTTGGCCGGAGATGACGCTTGAAGGGATCCTCCATTCGCGGCCAGCGTGAAGGTGCAGGCGAGCCGAGCCCCGTAAGGGGCCGGTTGAGCATACCGATACTACTCAACCGGCCCCTTACGGGGCTCGGCTCGCCATGGAAAACTGATGGACACATTCATCACCACCCTGACGCCGCCGGGCAAAGCCGCCATTGCGACGCTCGCCGTGCGCGGGCCGAAGGCGTGGCAATGGACGCGCGATTTTTTTCGGCCGAAGTCGGGTTCGCTTCCGGACGCGCCGCCGCCGCATCGCCATTGGTACGGCAAGCTCGGCGCCGAACATGCCGATGACGCCATCATGGCGGTGAAGTCGGGCTTGCCCGAGCCGTCAATCGAATTCCACTGCCACGGCGGCGTCGAAGTGGTGCGCATGATCCAGCAGCTTTTCGTTGAACTCGGCGCCATCGTCGTGCCGTGGCAACAGTTCGTCGATAACGCGGCGTTACTCAACATGCTGGCCAACGCGCCGACGACGCGAACCGGCGCGATCCTCCTCGATCAGGTGAACGGCGCATGGCACAACACGACGCCCGAACAGGCGCCGCGCCTGGCAGAATTGATTCCGCTTGGTCAACATCTCGTTGAGCCGTGGAAAGTCGTCATCGCCGGCGCACCCAACGTCGGCAAGAGCAGCTTGATCAACGCACTCGCCGGCTACACGCGCAGCGTCGTCGCGCCGACGCCGGGGA
>DAIOGM010000315.1:0-8771 GCA_036745215.1 Gemmataceae bacterium | reverse complement strand
CAGTAGCCGCTGTGCGGATGGCGCGAGGACGCGTCATTCAGCCTCGGCGACCGCGGTTGTCGCCCGAAGGCTTCGTTCAAGGAGTGGGAACCATGGTTCGAAAAAGCCGACGCTGGGGGCTCGCGTCCGTTTTTCTGATGAGTGTGTGCATCGGAATGACGGGTTGCATGAACGTGGGCAATTTCGATCGCCTGCCGCTGCAACAAGCATCATCCAACGGCTACGCGCCGCCGGTCCAGGTCAATCGAACGAGCTATCCGCCGCAAAATATGGGCGGTATCGTCACCACCGGCGGCATGATGGACCCGCGTTTGCGCTATGCGAACCAGCCGGGCAGTCCGGAGGAGCCGCCGCTGGAACAGCCGATGCACGACGGGCAGCATGGCCCGATGTCCGGCATGCCGATGCACGGCACCATGATGCCGCCGCCGGGCGGACCGCTGCCGACCGAACTGCAACGCTCCTTGCACGCGCCGCACCGCGTCGCGCCGCCGGATATTCTGATCCTCGAAGCGCTTCGTCTCGTGCCGCGCGGACCGTATCGGCTCGCGCCGATGGAAGTTCTGCAGATCGAGGTTCCCGATGCGCTGCCTCGCCAGGAAATCAAGGGTCTGTACATGATCTCGCCGGAGGGCAACATCACGCTCGGCCATACGTATGGTTCGGTCAGGGTCGGCGGGTTGACGGTCGAAGGCGCGACCCTCGCCATCAGACAACATCTGGCGCCGATCATCAAGAACGCCAGCGTCAACGTCGTGCTCGTGCAGATGCGCGGCATGCAGAACGTCAAGGGTGAACATCTCGTTCGGCCCGACGGCACCATCAGCCTCGGCATGTACGGCTCCGTGTTCGTCGCCGGCATGACGATGGGCCAGGTCAAATGCGTTATCGAAAATCACCTGGCGGCGTATATGGTTGACCCGCAGGTTTCCGTGGACGTCTTCGCGTACAACAGCCGAAAGATCTATATCATCGCCGACGGCGCCGGCTACGGCCAAACAGTAATCGCATTGCCGGCGACGGGCGGCGAGACCGTGCTCGACGCCATTGGTCGCGTGAATGGATTGCCGCAGGTCGCGTCGCTCAAGAAGATCTGGGTGGCGCGGCCGTCACCGGCGGGGCATCCGTGCAGTCAGGTGCTGCCGGTCGATTGGAAGGCGATCACGCAGGCGGGCCGGACGGAGACGAACTATCAGTTGTTCCCCGGCGACCGTATCTACATCGCGCCGGATGGTCTGATCCTGGCGTACAACTACATCGACAAGGTTTTGGCCCCGGTTGAACGCGTGCTTGGCGTGTTATTCCTGGCGGGGAGCACGGTCAACAGCTTCCGCAACAATGGCGGGACGAGTGCGGGCGTGATTATTCCGTAAAGAAGCAAAACAAGCCCCGGGGTGAGGTAAACCGAAACCCGGGGTTCGGATTACCTCACCCCGGGGCTTCCCCTGCTTGACTTTCGCGCCGGCGCTGGCACCATTGAGTCAGGGACAGCAGAGAATCATGTCTTCGTCCGAGGAGAACAATCATGAAGCGCGGAATCGTCACATCGCTCGCGGTATTGCTTGCCTGGAGTTGCGGATCGAATTTTGCGTCGGCCCAATTCGGCTCGCTCGGCCAACAGCCGTTGCGGCCGCGACCGACCGTCAGCCCGTACATCAATCTCGGCGCCGGCGTTGGCGCACTCAGTTACTACGGCCTGGTTCGGCCGCAAGTTGACACGACGCGCCAACTCATGTCCCTGCAGAACACACTGACGCAGATGAATCCGGACGGCTCGCTCAGGAGTTCGCTCGATCAACAACAATCGCAAACCGGCTCGCCAGGCACGGGCTTACAAACCGGGCACGCGGCGACCTATTTCAACTATTCTCACTACTATCCGCTGTCGGGCATGGGCAGCCAAGGCGGGCCGTCGTTCCTGAGCGGAATGGGCGGTTTAAACCCCGGCGTGGGCGGCGGCGCTTTCGGCACCGGCGGCATCGGCGGCGGAGCTTTTGGCGGTTCGCGGACCGGCGGGCCGAGCATTGTGATCGGCGTTGGGCGCTGATTGCGCCGCGTCCGAGTCGCTGCTAAAGCCGGCATTGCGTACGGGCCGATGATTCAACTGGAATCATATCGCGTTCAAACCAAGGAGGGTTGGCCATGACTGGGAAGCAACTCCGCTTGCTCGGCATCACCGCGCTCGCGTGCTTCGTTCTTCCGACGGTGACCTCGGCCCAGCAATTCGGCATGCCGTATGGCGTGTCGATGGGCGGCAATTGTGGTCCGTCGTGCGGCGCACCGTGCCAGACGCATCATTGTCCGCCGGCGTACAAGCATTGCTATGAAGGGGCGCCGCACATCCACTTCAGGCGCGGCTGCCCGCATCCGATCTGCAATCCGTGCGACTTGCCGCATTATGGCTTCTTCGAGACGTGCTGGTCGCCGTTTCCGTTTGGGCCGAATTGGGCGCACTGTTTGACGCCGCCGCCGGCTTCGTTTGTAAACCTGGATCCGTTTTACAATCCGAACATGCCGAAGCAGCGACCGCCCGTCGTGTTGCCGCAACCCGGCACCACCGTGCCGACGCCGCGACCGATGTCGTCCACGGTTCCGATGCCGATGCCGAACGGCCCGATGGAAGAATTGCAGGCGCCGCGGCGTTTGAACGGGCAACCCTAAGGATTACCAAGAGGCCCTGGGGTGAGGTACTCCGAACCCTGGGGTTCGGAGTACCTCACCCCGGGGCTTCCAAACTGCCCCCATTTCTGGACTTAGCCCAAATTGTGACCTACCCTTGAGCAATCCCCACTTGCGGAGCGCACTGCGCGCCGCGTTGTCAGCCCCTCAGGGAAAGGTCGCGTCATGCCCGTGCCAAAGTGCCCCGATTCGGAACCGATTCGAGGCTATCGCTTGATCGAACGCCTCGGCGCCGGCGGCTTCGGCGAAGTTTGGAAATGCGAAGCGCCCGGCGGCATCTTCAAAGCCGTCAAGTTCGTCTACGGCAGCCTCAACGGCCTCAGTCAAGACAGCGCCCACGCCGAAGAAGAGCTGCGGGCTTTCAAATTAATCAAGTCGATTCGCCATCCGTTCCTCTTGTCGATCGACCGCGTCGAAATCGTTTCGGGCGAACTCGTCATCGTCACAGAATTAGCTGACCAGAATCTTCACGAACTGGCCGAGCAATATCATCGGCACGGCCGACCCGGCATTCCGCGCGACGAGCTGCTCGGCTTCTTGCAGGAGACGGCCGAGGTGCTCGACCTCTTGAATCACAAGTTCGACCTGCAACACTTGGACGTCAAGCCGCGCAACTTGTTCCTCGTCAGCAATCACGTGAAGGTCGCGGACTTCGGCCTGGTCAATAGCCTCGCCGACGACATGTCGAGCAAGCTGGCAGCGGCGATGAACGCAGTGACGCCGTTGTATGCGGCGCCGGAACTGTTCATGGGCAAAATGAGCCGGCACTCGGATCAATATAGCCTGGCGATCTCGTACATGGAATTGCTGACCGCCTCGCTGCCGTTCCAGGGGAAGAACGTCCGGCAGCTTTTGTTGCAGCACACGCAGGAAGAACCGGACTTGCAGATGCTGCCGCCGCATGATCGCGTTATTGTTGGGCGGGCGTTGGCGAAGAATCCGGATCATCGTTTTCCGACGTGCCTGGATTTCGTCCGCGCCTTGAAAGCGGAGAATTCGCCGCCGCCAAGCACGCCAAGCAGCGACGTGGAAGTCACGCTGGCGCCCGCGGCACAAACGACCGCCGAAACCGTGGTCACGCGCTTTGGCGATTCGACGCCGGTGCCGCGAAACCCGGCGCGGCCCGTGTTGCCGGAAGGCGTGCTGCCTGATTTTCGCTTCCTGGAATGCCTGTCGAACAGCCCGCTCATGGAAACCTGGAAAGCACAGCCGCCCGAGGGCGCCAAGAAGCGCGTCAAGATTCTCTTTGGCCTGGGCAGCCCCGACGTCACGAAATTGAAGGAAGCGCTGACGCGTTTGCGCAGCATCCACCATCCCGCGTTGCACGTGCCGAACGTGGTTCACGTGGAGCCCGGCCGGCTCGTGCTGATAACGGACCATTATCGCGAAACAATTCGCGATCGCGCCCATCAATGCCAGGCGCGAAAGCAGCCGGGCATCCCGCGGGCCGAGCTGGTTGACTACATTCGCGCCGCTGCCGAGGTGCTCGATTATCTTTATCAGCAGCACAGCATTCAGCATCTCAATCTCAATCCGCGCAATCTCGTGCTCGACAACGGCTGGCTTCAATTGTCCGAGTTCGGTTATGCCCAACTCCTGTGGGCGCCGGCGGGGCAGGACATCGCGCGGCGAAACGTGCGTTACGCCGCGCCGGAGACCTTCCTCGGTGAGATTAGCCGACATTGCGACCAGTACAGCCTGGCGTTGATTTACGCCGAGATGCTGACGGGCGTGCATCCGTTCCGTGGCCTCAGCCCGCAAGTTTATGCGCCCAAAAAGATGCCGCCGGACCTCGAACGGCTGCGCGAAGTCGATCGCGAAGTGTTGAAGCGTGCCCTCGATCCCGATCCGACTCATCGCTGGGCGAACTGCACGGAAATGCTGCTGGCGCTCGAAGGCACGTCGCCAGCGTTGAGCAAGGAAATGCAGGAGCAGACCGATTCCTTCCTCAGGCTCGTCGAATCCGAACGCGAATTCAAGACGAAACTCGCCATCCAGGTGACCGACGCGGCGAACTTCGACGCCATCATCGCGGGACTCATCAACGCCGCCGGCGGCCAGATCGAGCAGATGCCGATGACCGCGCCGACGTTGAACGCATCAGGCGACGCGGTCAATTTTCATTTGGTCGCGGGACTTCCGCTGGGCGCCGCCGAGGAGCAACTGCAAGCGCTGTCGAAGCAGACGTTCACGCGCATCGATCGCTGCGGGCCCGACTCCTGGGTCTTGCATTTTGATTTGCCGAGCAACTTTTGGCAGCAATGGCGCGGCCACATTCCGCGGCTCGAATTGCACGTGACGATGGCGCGCGTCAATCCGATGTCCGCGACGCCGATCGAAGTTCATGCGACGTTACGCGCGTTCCATTGCACCAAGCACAAAGCGATGGATCTGTTCGAACGCATGAGCCCTGAGATTTTTAACGGCTTGCAGCAACACCTTTTGATGAATGCGGAGAAACGCGGGAAGGATCGTTTGCTTTGGCCGCACGCGCTAAAGATAATCCCCGTTGATTCAGAAGGCGAACAGCAAGACGCCATCGAATGCCGCGGCAAAGACTTGTCGCCGACCGGCATGGGCTTTTATCTGCCGCACGACCTTTCGACGGCCGAGGTGTTGATTGAATTGCCGAACCCGCACGGCAACGGCCCGGTGCGCGTGCCGGCGACGCTCGTTCGTGCGAAACGATGCGCCGATGGCTGGTACGACGTTGGCGCCCTGTTCCGCCTGCCGGCGCAGCTGCGCTCGTCGCCGGAGTTGTGCGTATAGCCGATCTCGTGGCGGCAAGATTGAAATCTTGCCGGAAACATGCAGAAATCGGCAAGATTTCAATCTTGCCGCTACAGCTGCGTGCTGAAAACTGTAACTATTGGGAAAACCTTGCCCGATTCTCCATTCATTCCGCTGCCATTCCGCGCGCAAAGTTGCCAACGCGCCAATTGTTCTTGACATCCCTTCTTTGCCGGTTTACATTGTGTTGACATTTGAGAAGTGTTCTTAGCTTCTCTACTAAAGATGCCCATTTCGGCAGTGCAGCCGCAGCTATCCGCATTCGCGACGCCCGAGTGTTTGATTTGAACCACAACGGGAGGGTTTGGTATGCGCGCAGTGACTTGGCTGGAAATGACCGAATTCGAACGCACCGTTCGGGCAGACGCCGGTCAGGAAGACCTTCACGCAACGCCTGTTGGCCATCTATTGACAGCGCCGTGTCCTGTCGGCGCGAGCATTCATGACGAGGACGACTTCAACGCGGACGATTTGTACCTCGACCTCGGCGTCGGCGATTGATTTGGAGTGCGGCGCTTTGACGCCGCTTTCTTTCCTTTCTTTTTTGGAGTGCGGCGGTATGACGCCGCTTTCCTTTCTTTCTTTTTTGGAGTGCGGCGCTTTGACGCCGCTTTCCTTTCTTTCTTTGGCACTGCCATCGCGCGTTCAAAAAAAGAAGGAAAGAAAGCGGCGTCAAACCGCCGCACTCCAAAGTATCCTTGACCAATGGCCTTCCTCACCTTACGATAACTGAGTGTTCCAACCCCCCGGCGCGCAACCAAGCGCGCTCCTGCCAATTTATTTATCCTCCCTGATGGGTTCGCCTCGATTTTCCAACCTCGCGTTCGTTGATGCGCAGTCCCGCCCCTTTGGGATCACTGAGGAGTCCTACAACATGCTCGGCCGTCATTTGAAATTGCGCTCGACTTTGCTCGCGTTCACCGTCCTACTGATGAGCGTTTCGACACTCGACGCTCAAGTCATCATCGGGCACCAATGGCCGACGCCACGCTTGACCGTGCTGACGCCGACCGGCGGCAAGGTCGGCACGACGTTCGAGGTCGCGTTCGTCGGCACGGAAGTCGAGGAGCCGGAGGCGCTCATCTTCAGCCATCCCGGCATCAAGGGCACGCCGATCATCCCGCCGCTGCCGCCCGTCGATCCGAAGGTCAAGCCCGATCCGAACAAGAAGCCCGTGCAGCCGCCGATCACCAAGTTCACCGTCGCGATCGACAAGAGCGTCCCTGTCGGCTTTTACGATGTGCGTCTCGTCAACAAGAATGGCGTCAGCAATCCGCGCCGCTTCGTCGTCGGCGATTTCAACGAGGTCGCCGAGAAGGAGCCGAACAACGACGTCGAGCAGGCCCACAAAATTGACATCGGCACGACGATCACCGGCGTCATCGCAGCCGGCATCGACGTCGATTACTTCGCGTTCAGCGGCAAGAAGGGCCAGCGTGTGCTGGTCGATTGCCTGACGAACAGCATTGACAGCCGGCTCGACGCGGAAATCGTCGTCAAGGGCCCGCGCGGCAACGACGTCGGCTATCAACGCCCCGTGCCGCTGCAAGACACGACCATCGATCTCATACTGCCCGAAGACGGCGATTATCTGGTGCGCCTCAATAAATTCACCTATACCGTCGGCAACGCCGAATACTTCTATCGACTCAACATCACGTCCGCTCCGTTCATCGAAGCGATCTTTCCGCCGATGATCGAGCCCGGCAAAACGGCCCAGATCACGATCTTTGGCCGCAATCTGCCCGGCGGCGTAGCTGACCCCAAGGCGATGATGAACGGCAAGCCGCTGGAAAAACTCACGGTCCCGATCGCGGCCCCCGGCGATCCCGCGTCACATGATCAAATGAAATTCAGCGGCATCATCTCGCCGCTCCTGGCAACGCTCGACGGTTTTGAATACCGCTTGAACGGCCCGACCGGTTTGTCGAACCCCGTCGCTCTGACGTACGCCCGCGCCCCGGTCGTGATCGAGAACGACGACAATGACGTGCCGGAGAAGGCGCAAGCCGTGCCCTTCCCATGCGAGATTGCCGGCCGCGTTGACAAGCCGCGCGACCGCGATTGGTACGCCTTCGACGCCAAGAAGGGCGACGTGCTGATGATCGAGGTGCTCAGCCATCGCATCGGCGCGCCGACCGACATGTACTTCGTGTTGCGAAATCTGGCGACCAAGCAAGACATCACTTTGCAAGACGACACGACCGAAACGATCAGCCTGCGCTTCTTCACCGGCAATCGCGATCCGACGACGTTTCGCTTCGCCGTGCAAACGGATGGCAAGTACCATCTGATGCTCGCCAGCCATACCGGCGACAACTACGCCGACCCGACGCACGTGTATCGCATTCGCATCACGAAGGAGCTGCCCGATTTCCGCCTCTTCGTCATGCCCGCCGACGAGACGCGGCCCGAAGCATGCCGGCTCGGCCAGGGCGGCACGCATCACTACACCGTTTACGCCCATCGCACCGACGGCTACAAGGGCGACATCCTGTTGACGATGGAAGGCCTCCCCGCCGGCGTCACCTGCCCGCCGCAAGTCCTGGCAGCCGGCATGAAGTCCACGCAACTCGTCGTCAGCGCCGCCGACAACGCCGCCGAGTTCACCGGCGCCGTCAAGGTCGTCGGTTCCGCCGTCGTCAACGGCCAAAAGATCACGCGCCATGCTCGGCCCGCCACCGTTACCTGGGGCGTGCCCATTCAGCAAAATATTCCCACGATGACGCGCCTCGATCGCGATCTGATGCTCGCCGTTCGTGGCAAAGCGCCGGGCAAGCTCGTTGCCGTCAAGGACGACGCCGTCGTCTCACTGGGCGACAAGATCGACTTGCCGCTCAAGCTGTCGCGTTTGTTCCCCGAATTCAAGGCGAACCTTCAGATCCTCCCCGTCCCCGGCGAGTTGCCCAACGGCATCACGTTCCCGAACATGACGTTCGCCCCCGGCAAGGACGACATCAACGCATCGCTGACGGTCGGGACCAACGTGGCGCCAGGCACTTACAACATCGTCTTCCGCGGCTTCGCGACGATCTCGCCCAGTGACAAGGCGAAGCCCGTCAACACCATCCTGACATCGACGCCGATCAAGTTGACGATTCTGCCGAAGCAAGTGGCGACGCTTACCGTGGACAACGGCAACCCGACGATCAAGGTCGGCGCCGAGGCGACGATCACGGTCAAAGTCGCCCGCCTCTTCGATTATGCCGACGCGTTCAAAGTTGATCTCGTGCTGCCGCCGAACGTCAAAGGCGTGACCTCGGAAAACATCACGATTGGGCCGGGCCAGAACGAAGCGAAAA
>DAIOGM010000314.1:0-8778 GCA_036745215.1 Gemmataceae bacterium | reverse complement strand
TGGCGCCGCGTAAGCGCGAAACCGCAAGCGGCCGGTAAATCTTACGACAAATAGAACTCCTTCGTCTCCTCGATCAATTGCCGCAGCCAGGGAACGTACGGCGTGCCGCCCGTTGCAATCGGATTATCCACTTTCTTCTCGATGTAATTGACCGCGTATTCGAAATGGCGCGTACGAAACGCGATCAGTTCGGAGAGGCACTCGTTGTAAACGTCGCGCAACTGCTTGGCATGCGCAATCACGAAATCGCGCACGCTGACCTGGCTGCGGATGAAGTCGCGATGCGGCGCCGGCATGTATTCAAGCATGTCGTCGAGGTGCTGCGTGAGCATCGAGTTCTTGTGCTCGATGCCGAACGCTCGCAGCATCGTCGGCACGATCGAACTCTGCGCCCCGGTTTCGCCTCGATAGGATTGCGGCTCGTTGTTGAAGCAGCCCTCGTAGATGATGTTGTTGAAGCCGAAGATGTAAGGCCGCACCTTTTTGAAGTAAACGTCGGCGCTGCAACCTTCGGGCATGCGATTCATGGTCTCGTTCATCAAATGCAAGCTGCCGGCAGTGGTCTTGAGCATCCGCTCCATTAATTCGGGCTTCTTCGATTCGATGATTTTCTCGGTAAGCCTGACGGACGCCAATGCGGCGCCGGCGCAGTTCTCGATATCGACATGAACGAGAATGAACCAGTCTTCGTCCGCCTTGCCGTCGTCGGGCATGGAGAAGTTCTGTAGTAGCGCGGTATTGCCGAGCGCGATCGGCCCCGCCGGGTCGATGCGCCGCCAGTTGTGCAAGCAATACGACGCATACGACAGGATCGGCGGCCGTTTGACGCGCTTCGCCAGTTGCACGAGCGGTTCGGCGATCGCCTTTGGAATGCGATCGGTCGGCGGCAAGCCGGGAGCGTGGACGTAGGAGCTGGCGAAATAGCTGAAGAGGAGAAACAAACGTTCGACATCGGCGTCGCCGCGCGTTTTGGCGAGCGTGTCCCAATCGGCTTTTGACGTGAGATATTCGCCGCACTGCTCGCGAAAGGTGCGTGCGTGGACCAGACGAGGCAAGTCCTCGCCGAGTTTTTCAATCGATTGCAGAGCGGGATCTTTGAGTCGGGTCGGCGGATCGCGATCGGGGAGAAAGCCGCGGTCGTGCAGGTGCCATTCCATGACCAGGTTCCTTGAAATTGAGCCGCGCGAGTTTTCCGGGACAATCCAAACCGGAGCGACGGACCCATTCAATTATACATGGTCACGCGTTCGTAATCAGGCGTCGGCCATGAAATCACTGAGCCCAATCGGCGCTCATCACTTCGTCGCCCGTCGGTGTGAGAGACGCCCACCAGACTGGGCCCGCGATGCTGCTTGCCATCCAGCGGACCGAGCCGTCCGCGAGGCACACATTCATGCCGCCGGAGTGCGGTGATTGCGCTCGGAATGGATCGCACTTGGACGACGTGCCGCTATAGGGGGTCGGCTGCGTTTGGAAGACGGAGGTCGGACCCACGGCTTGCGGAACATTGGCCGGCGCCGGCAGCAAGAAGTAAAACGAAATGGCAAAACCGGGATACGCCGGTTGCGGCAACGAACCGCCGGGCACGGCAGTCGTGTTCATGGGCGCCGCAAGATTCACTCCTGGGTAGGCGCAATACGACCAATAGCTTCCGCCCGTATTGGGCATTAGCGTGGCCCAAGTCGCGTTGGAGGACGCGGTGACCTGGCACGTTGGATATCGTTCCGCCATGATGACCGTATTGGACGTGCCATCCGTGATCTGGATCATCTTCGTACCACCCTGCGAATCGATATTGTTGAAGGTCATGCCCGCCTTCGCCGCGGGCGTCGCCGCGTAAGTAATGGCATTTTCGCGTGTGAACACCAGCGAGTTGTATCCGAAGCAACTCATGCCCCACGGTTGGCCGGTCGAGGCGTTTGGCACCGGCGCAATGGACGGGTTCGACGGGCAAATCAACGCTGCGATGCTCTTGCTATAGACGCTATTGTTGCCCGAAAAATAATAATTTCCGCCAGCCGTGTAGCCGCTCGGAACCATGGCGACTGGCCCAAGCGAAAGATTGTAAACATTCCCTTGTTCGATGTAGGCAAGCATATGAAAGATGGCGTTTCCATACGCTGCCCCGGGCTGTTTCGAACCGTTGTTGCCGAGGGCGGGGGGAAAACTCTTGAAAGTATCGTGATAACTTTGCGCCGCCAGGCCCCATTGCTTCATGTTGTTCTTGCACTGCGTCATCGACGCCGCCTCGCGCACCTTTTGCACGGCCGGCACCAGAAGGGCGATGAGAATGGCGATGATCGCGATGACGACAAGCAACTCGATCAACGTGAACGCCGGGCGCCGTTTGGGCATCGAAAGCTCCTTCAAGTTTTAATAAATGGGAATACAACGAATACGAATAATCCGTCGAAAACGCCAAGAAGTGCCACGACCGCGGAGGGAGTACAAAATCATCGGGCGACACTGCATTATGGGCCAATGGAACACATCCCTGTCAATCAACTAGAGTAATCCGCGTTCCGGGGTTTTGTCAACAAGAAAACGCGGTCGCCAGCAATACAACGTTAATAAACAGCAGGCCCGCGGCCGGCTGCTCAATCGCCCGCGCATGAGGAACGCCGATCTTCCTCTGGCTGATCGCCGCAATCCGTGGTAGCATCTCCTTCGTCATTAACACAGCCAAACCCTTCAACTGTGGAGTTTCCAATATGCGAAGAATTCACCTTGCTCGACTCGCCTTGTTAGGCCTGACGTTTCTCGGCCTGGTCCCCTTGGCCGACGCGATGTGCGGCTACTTCCGCCCGATCATCACGGACATCAAATCGCCGCCGGTGTTGCAGCCGTCGCAAATTGCGTTCATCACCTGGGACCCGGCCCAAAAAACCGAAACCGTCACCGTGCAGCCGCGTTTCGAGGGGAGCGCCGTCGATTTCGGCATGGTGATCCCGACGCCGACGCAGCCGAAGTTGCACGAGATGCCGCGTGATTTCTTCAAGGCGCTCGGCCTCGTGACGCAGCCGAAGAAACGCGTGTTCCCGGAATCGAAACTGATGCCGCGAATGGATATGATGTTCGGCGGCCCCGAAAAGGCAGCGCCGGCCGGCTTGGGGGGCGGTGGCGGCGGCAGGGCGCCGGTCGAGGACGTGCGCACCACCGTCGCGGTGCTCGAAGTCGGCCAGGTCGGCAATCTCGATTACAAGATCATCACCGCCGGCCGAGCCGACGACCTATTCAAGTGGCTCAAGGACAACAAGTACAGCTACGACGGCGACGAAGCGACGCTCAACTTCTATGTGCAAAAGAAATACTTCTTCACCGTCATGAAGATCGACACGCTGCAAATGAAGAAGAACAAGGACGGCACCTACACCGGCGACGTGACGCCGACGCGTTTCACTTTCTCCAGCGAGCAGCTCGTTTACCCGATGCGCATCACGCAGGTGTCCGTCAAGGACAAGACTGACGCGCTCTTCTATGTGCAAGCCCCGCACAAGATCGATCTGCCCGGCGACATGAGCTATCAATTCCACTGGCTGACCATGCTGCAACACACCGAAAACTTGTTCGGCCAGCAGGACCTCGTGGAGACGAATCGCAACTGGCTCGATTCGGTCCGCAAGAACGGTCAAGCATTGATGCGGCGCGGCGGCGAAATCGGCTTCACTTTCCCGCTAGGCCAGGAACTGCCGCCGAACAAGGCCGGCATCCGCCCGACGAGCCTGCAATGGGCGAAGATGCTGACCGCGGACGACATCAAGATTCTCAGCGGCGACATGCCGTACAGCGAGACGGCCCCCGATCCGGACTTCGGCTTCACGCAGCCCGATCTGCGCGATCCGCAACGCGCTACGGCGATCTTCAAGGTCATCCAGGCGCGCCTGCAGAAGGCACAAAAGGATCGCCCGCGCGGCTACCTCGTTCGCGAAGCGTCGGCCGAGGATCTCAAATCGCTCTCGATCCTCAAGGGCCATTTGCAAGCGGGCCAAGTGCTGACGAAGTTCCACCGCACCTTCACGCGCGGTGAGATGAACGAAGACCTCGTCATGGTGCAAGCGAAAGCCGGCGACGTTGAAGATCGTTCGGAGCATGATGAGATGCTGCGGACGTTTCGCGGCTTCGGCGGCCCGCGTTTCGGCCCGGGCGGCGGTGGTCCCGCTTTGCCTCGTCCCGGCTTCCGCGAGTTGGATAAGTAACAACCAAATCCAGCCGCTTGCGACGTAGCACGCTCGCAAGCGGCTGTCGATTTTCTGGAGTTCCCGGGCATGGACGCCTGCCTCACCGAACCCACTCCCGCCGCACAATCGAGCGCCGTGCCCGCACGACCTTCCGTTGTGCCCTGGGTTCGATTCGCGCTGATCGCAACGGTCGCCGTCGGCATCGCCTGGCGTCTGGTCCGTTACCTCGCCGGCTTCCCGATCTGGGGCGACGAGGCGATGCTGCTTCTCAACATCCTCGAACGCGACTACATTGGTCTAACTCATCAACTTCGTTTCGCGCAGGTCGCACCGCTCTTGTTCCTCTGGCTCGAAAAAACCGCGTTGCTGGCATTCGGCGCATCCGAGTGGTCCGTTCACCTGTTCCCTTTCCTCGGCGGCCTCGCGGCGCTCTTGTTTTTCTGGCTCGCCTGTCGCAGCGCCTTTTCACCCACGATCGCGGGATTCGCCGTCGCGATCCTGGCGGTGTCGTACTATCCGGTGCGTCATAGCGCGGAGGTGAAGCCGTACGCGTTCGATCTTCTCTATGCGTGCGTTTATCTTTGGCTGACGCTCGGCCATCTGCGCGAACCCTCGGCACAACGTTGGCTGTTCGGCTTGGTCGCCGTCGCGCCGATTGCGGTGTTCTCGTCGTATCCATCGGCGTTCGTCGGCGGCGCAGTCAGCCTCGTTCTTTTGCCGACTTTCTTCAAAGGCACGTGGTCCCAACGAACGCTTTTCATCGCCTTCAACATGGGCCTGTGCGGCTCCTTCGTAATCCATTACGCGCTCGTTGGCCAGGACGGAATCGATCCCGCTGACGCCGAACGCACTCGTGAATTCCTGCGCAACTACTGGAGAGACGCGTTTCCACCGGACGCGGTGTACGAATGGCCGCTCTGGCTCGTCCGCGTGTTCACCGGCAACATGCTCGCGTATCCATTCGGCGCCAATCACGGCGGCAGCACGATCACGTTTTTGTTGGCATCGCTTGGAGCCGCGGCGATCTGGCGAAACGGCCAGCGCTCCGTATTCGCAATGTGCCTGCTGCCGTTCGCACTGAACCTTGTCGCCGCCATGATGCACAAGTATCCGTTCGGCGACAGCGCCCGCATCACGCTCCACCTGGCTCCGTTCATCTGCATCTTGATGGCGCACGGCATCGCGCACGTCCTTGACTGGATTCGCAATCCAGTGTGGCACGAACGTTGTCAAATTGGTTTCTATGCGCTGCTGTTTGTTTGCGGCTCAGTCGGCCTCGTACGCGATGTGCTCAAACCGTACAAGACCGTCCACGATCGAGAAGTGCGCCGACTGGTGAATGAACTCCATGCCCAGGTCGGCGCGCATGAACCGGTGATTTTGTGTCACGCGCGCGACGAAGAAGTGATCGCCGAGTTTGCGTGGTACATGCGCACGCAATCGTGGCGACTGAACTGGCAATCGAGCGACGGGCTGGATTCGGAGCGGTCGGCGTGGCTCGTCTTGTGCCGCAATCAGGAGCCGAGTATTGCTGATGTCCTGACCCATCTCGGTTCCGGATGGCAGCAGTGGACGGTCGCCCGGAGCGATGTGCGTTACGTGCCTCCGGAGAATACTGTCATGCCGCCGATGTATTGTCGATGGGTTCATGTCATTCGCGCGGGGCGCTAGGCGCGAAACCGCAAGCGGGCTTCGTATAACAACTCCAGCGATTTTTTCACGGAGTCCCTACGATGGCCGCGCCGGAAGAGCCGCGCAATCCGTTTTATTTCCTGCTCCTGGCAGTCGGGCTCGTCTTCGTTGCGACGGTGCTGGCGTACGTCGTCGTGCCGTGGATGGAGCAAAAAGCCATGGACGCCGGCACGATGCCTCCGCCGCGTGAGGAATCGTGGTTCCGCAACATGATTTATCACGACGGTTGGAAGTTAGTGCTCGCCGAGGTTGCACTGCTCGTAATTCTCGGCCTCGCCAGCATGGGGCTGGATCGTTATTGGCGATGGAAAAAGGAACATCAAAATCCGCCGCCCCCACAACAATGAAACCACAGATGAACCTGGCGCGCCAGAGCCGCGCGGATGACAAATCGGTGTCGAAGTGCTTGGCTCAAGATCAGAAACTCTCCGCGTTCTCTGCGCCTCTGCGTTTCAAATAAGGGCAAAGGACGTCCATTTTAGAAACGCAGAGACGCAGAGAACGCGGAGAACAGATTCGCAAGTCCTATCGGTGGTTCTTTCGCGAGGAGCCCATGTCTACAGTCCAAAAACGGATCGACGACTTGTGCAAGCAAATCGACCATCACAACAAACTCTATTACGACGACGCGAAGCCGGAAATCTCCGACCGCGAATTCGACCGCTTGCTCGAAGAGTTGAAAACGCTCGAAGAGAAGCACCCCGAATTCCAGTCGCCCGACAGTCCGACCCAGCGCGTCGGCGGACAGCCGATTGCCGGCTTCAAGTCGGTGCGCCATCGCGAGCCGATGTTGTCGATCGACAATTCCTATTCCGCCGACGACCTGCGCGAATTCGACACGCGCGTCCGCAAACTGCTGCGCGGTGAAAAGGTGACGTACGTCGTCGAACTCAAGATCGACGGCGTCGCCATGTCGCTCACCTACCTTGACGGCAAATTCGAAACCGGCGCCACGCGCGGCGACGGCGAACAAGGCGACGACGTCACACACAATCTGAAAACGATCCACGACGTGCCGCTGAAGTTGCCGAAGGCGCTGAAGTTGTTCGAGGCGCGTGGCGAGGTGTACATGACGCGGGCGGACTTCGCGCTCAACAATCGCCGCCGCGTCGAGCAGGGCATGGAGCCGGCCGCCAATCCGCGCAACTTCGCCGCCGGCACGCTCAAGCTGCTCGATCCGAAAGAATGCGCCAAGCGCCGGCTAAGGTTTTTTGCGTATTCCATCGGTCCGCGCGAAGGCCTCGACGTGCACACCCACCTGGAGTCGCTCGATGTCTTGAGGCAATTCGGCTTCGTCGTCAACCCAAACGTCGAATCGTTCGACGATATCGACGGTGTCATCGAGTATTGCAATAGCTGGGCAACCAAACGTCATGATTTGCCATATGAAACCGACGGCATGGTCATCAAGATCAACGACTATGCCCAGCGTCAAAGGCTCGGCACGACCGCGAAATCGCCGCGCTGGGTGATCGCGTACAAGTTCGCCGCAGAGCAGGGGATCTCGAAACTTCTGTCCATCGACATCCAGGTCGGCAAACTCGGCACGCTGACGCCGGTCGCGAATCTCGAACCGGTCAAACTTGCGGGAACGACCGTCAAACGAGCCAGCTTGCACAATGCGGACTTCATCGAATCCAAGGACATCCGCATCGGCGACACCGTCGTCGTCGAGAAAGCCGGCGAGATTATTCCCTACGTGGTGAGATCCGAACCCGAAGCACGCACCGGCAAGGAGAAGAAGTTTCAGTTTCCCGAAACGTGCCCGTCGTGCGGCAGCCCGGTCGAGCGCGACAAGAAGGGCGCCTTCTACCGCTGCACCGGTGGTCGCAAGTGCACGGCGCAAATCAAGGAAGTCTTGCGCGCCTTCGCTCGCCGCAGTGCCATGGACATCGAAGGTCTCGGCGAGAAGATCATCGAACAACTGGTGGACGCCTCGCTCGTCAACACCATCCCCGACCTGTATCGTCTCATGCTCGAACAACTCGTCGAACTGGAACGCATGGGCGAAAAATCGGCGCAAAACCTCATCGACGGCATTGCCCAGAGCAAGGAGCGTGGCCTTGGACGTTTGCTCGCGGGCCTCGCGATTCCGCACGTCGGCGACAGCGTCGCGGACCTGCTGGCCAACGAGTTCGGCGACATCGACACGCTCAAGACGGCGCCCGCCGATCGACTCAACGCCATCGACGGCATCGGCCCGATCATGGCCCAGGCGATTCACGATTACTTCCACGACGATCATCACGTCAAGATAATCAACGAATTGCAGACGCTCGGTTTGAAGCTGAAGCAGGACAAGCGTCCCAGTCCAACCGCAACCGGCGGCGCCGACCTGGCGGGCAAATCGATCGTCGTCACGGGCACGCTTGCGAAGTATCAGCGCGAAGAAATCGAGTCACTGATCCGATCGCTCGGAGGCAAGGCAGTGGGCAGCGTTTCCAAAAATACTTCGTACGTCGTCGCCGGCGAAAAAGCCGGTTCGAAGCTCGACAAGGCGAAGTCGCTCGGCGTGCCGGTTTTGACGGAAGAGGAATTTGATAAGTTGATCGGGCGAGGATGACGCCGTGGCGACGGGCGGCTCGCCTGTCGCTTCGATTTTTGCGACAGGCGAGCCGCCCGTCGCCACGGGCAATCAATAATCAATTTGAACTCCCATGCCGACGCCGTTCGGAATGTCGAGCGGCACGACACGCATGTGCCGCGACTGGAATTCCGTCATGTTGACCGACTGCACGGAAAGGTACGCGATCGTCCATCCCAGGACGACCTGGGAGAAATAATGATCGTCATGCTGGATGCGCGACCAGCTGGTGCCGAACGAGCCGGCGAACAGGATTGCTTTCAGCAGCGGGCGATCCGTCATCGACGCAGCAGTCAAGAACGGTATGGCGCCGACGAACGCGTG
>DAIOGM010000313.1:288-8790 GCA_036745215.1 Gemmataceae bacterium | reverse complement strand
GCTGAATGCGCGGGGCGTTGACGTAAACCTTCGGCGGCTTGCTGATGCCGAGCGCCTCGAAGAATTGCTGCACTGCAGCCAAACCGCTGAAGGAAGGACCGGTGACGGGATAAGTCCAGCCGTTGGATTGATACCAGCGCGCCACGTCGCCGGACTCGAAGAGCGGCGCCGCCTGGCGCGGCGCGTCCTTCGCCCGTTCGGCCAGCTCGCGCGGCGTGCGGGCGCCGGCCAGCACGCCGTCGGCAAACGGCGTGATCGGCACCTCGGCGATCACCTTGAGCCGGAACGTCCCCGCGTTCGATTCGATGATGATCGTCCCCTCGAGCGGTTTCATGCCCGCGCGAAGTTGCTGGCCCTTCACCTGGATCGGAATGACGGCCTTGTCGCGAAACTGAAACAGCTTGATCTCGCTGGTCTCCATGGCCGAGATCCAAGGGACCGTGGCGGCAATGGAGCCGAAGATCAAACGCGTGCCGAGGTTTTCGAGCGTCAGTTCCAGCTGAGCATTCTGGCCGACCTTGAGCGTACCGAGGTTGATGAGCTTGGGCTGCACGTCGAGCTTGGGCAGCGTGAAGCAGGTCGTCGGTAGGCGGGCGAGGAAGAGATCGAGGCCGCGCTCGTGATCGGGAAACGCGGCCGCTTCCTGCGCCGCGAGGGCCAGGTCGAGCCGGCCGAGTCCGCTGAAGAACGTCCGCAACGTGCCTTCGTGCAGCATGTCCACGGCGGTATTCCAGTGGTCCTGACAGCCATGAGCGAATTCGTCGTAGTTGTTGCAAGTGACGCCGGTCGGGAAGACGAACGGAGCGAGAAACGTTTTGCGCGCGGTCTCGACGGGGACGGCGTTCGCTAGGAGCGATGCCCCATCGTAATAGCAGAAACGCGCATCGGCGGAGTTGACGCGCGCACAGTGTGGACAGACCAGCGCCATGAAATTCCCTGCGATGCCGTTGGCTGCATCGCCCCCGTTCAGTCGATGGACATGTTGAACGGCAATTGGGCAGCTACCAGCGTAAGCTTATTCGGACGAGATGCAAGGGGATTTTGGAAACGCATCTTTGGAGTGCGGCGGTTTGACGCCGCTTTTCTTCTTTCGTTTTTCGCACGCCTGGCTACAGGTTCAAAGAAAGAAATGAAAGAAAGCGGCGTCAAACCGCCGCACTCCAAAGCGCCGTCGCCGCGAGGATCACTGCTTGAGTTCGATATTGAACGGATTCGCTCCACGGCTCAATTGGAATGTGAGATCGGATTTGGCGAAATCGCTGTAATGTTCGGGAATCGGAAACCACTTGGAGCGGTCCTTGGGCGGCGGAATCTCTTCGGGGCGGCGAGCCAAGACGGTGACCTCGGCCGGGTCGGGCGAGTAGACGGCGAGGCGAATCTTGCCGGCGCCGATGTTCTTGACCTCGTAGGTTCCGTCGGGCCGGATCTCGCCGCCGACCACGATGCCGTCGCCGCCCTCGACGTTGACGTAGCCGGAGCAGACGGCCTTGCCTTCGAAAGTGACGGCGCCTTTCAAGTCGCCCTGCCCGGGCGCGCAGCCGGCGAGCAGGAATGCCATGGCACAAATCGTCGAGGCGAGGAAGGAGCGCTTCATAGGTATTTGTTTGTAGGGTGGTTCAATCGGGCAACATGCGGCTCTCGCCGCCGGCCCGCGTCGCGAGTTCGGCGGCCAGCGCGCCCATCGAATAGGAAACGAAACGCACGGAGCCGTCTCCCATGATCATGTTGGCGCCGCCGGGATGGAAACTCCAGGAATGATTCGCCCCGCAATAGTAATTGGGATCGGTGTTGGAAGCGATCGTTACCGGCGGGCCAAAAAACCTCGGGGATGTCGGACAACTCGTGGCCCCCATGAAGGTGGTCGTGCGCATGCCCACCGCGACGTCGCCGATGAAGGTGCCGTATACGGTCTCCCACCAGCCCCACCCGCCCTGTGAACTATGCCCCGGCTCGAACATCGTCGGCGGACGTTCCACCGCGGCCAGCGTGTTGCTGGTGCCGTCGGTGACTTGCGAGACCTTGACGCTGGAGTCGAGGAACATCAACCCTTCCTTGCCGTTATTGTTCAAGCCGCACGTCGCGGCGTAACTGGTGTAGCCATGATAGTCTTGGGGGTTTTGAAAAACGGATCGTTTATCGCTGGGGCACGTGAGCACGGGCACGGTCATTTCCCATGACGCTTTCGGCGATTCCGTGTAATGAAGCATCTCACGAAACCACGATACATCCGTGGCGGGAACCTGTGCGAAAGCGGGCGAGATGTTCGGCGTCGGCGGGATCGGCTTGACGCCGGACGTGAGCGCCGGCGAACGAGTGAGTGCGGCGGGAAAGCGCTTGTAGGCGCTTTCCCAGTTGTGCAAGGCGAGGCCGAGCTGCTTCATGTTATTGATGCAGCGCGTGCGCGCCGCCGCCTCGCGGACTTTCTGCACCGCGGGGACCAGGAGCGCAATCAGAATCGCGATGATGGCGATGACGACTAACAACTCAATAAGCGTAAAGGCCAACCGACGTGAAGACGACGGCATGGGTCGACTCCCCTGGCTGCAAAATGAATGCGCAATTATCGATACCTTAGCGTTGCGGCGCAGAAAAGAAAGCGATTTTAATCGTTATGAGAATTTAATGAAACGATCCGGATCGGCATGACTGCAACGGTCAATCCGTCTGCTTGGCATCTTTTACCGGCGTGCGCCGGCTCGGCTCGTTCTGCTCTCGTTTGACCGGTTCCGGCGTCTTTTGCCGGCAACCGGTCGTGACCGCCAGTGCCAATGTAAAGATCAAAAGAAAACTGAGGAAACGTGCCAACATAATTCCCGCCCATGATCCGCATAACAAAGGGGCTTTGCCTCAAAATCCGAAATCCGAAATTCGAAATCCGAAACAAATTCGAATACCAAAATTCAAAAACCTGCATGGGTTTGTTTTGATTTTTCCATTTCGTGCTTCGAATTTGTTTCGGATTTCGAATTTCGGATTTCGAGTTTTGGGGCAAGGCCAACAAATGGAACCAAAGCCCAAGCCATCCGCGCTCAACCTCGAACCGGTTTCAGGGAAGCGTGACCGATTCATTTCCGGCGCGCGTCGCCAGCGCGTTCAGCGTCGGCGGCGTGATGGAGTATTGGACGAAACGAACCGTGCCGTCCACGAACAAGAAATGCGATCCGCCGGGATGGAAGCTCCAAAAATGATAAGCGTCGCACGCGTTTTCGGGGTTGCCCGCCTGATAGGGGTACGCGGTGTTGTTCGTGCAACCGGCCGACGCGTTCGACCAGTTCGTGAAATTGGAAACGTCGTTCGTGCCCAGCACCACGTCAACGGAACCGTCGCCGATTTGACCCCACCCGGCAAACCACCACCCCATGACGAGGTCGGTGCTCGGCGGCCTTTCTCCCACCATCAGGGTGTTCGATGTGCCGTCGGTAATTTGCTGGAACTTGATGCGGTTGTTGATATTGAGGACGCCGTTTCGTTGCGGCGTGGTGATGCCGCTGACGCCGAGGAATCCGGTGAACGCCACGTTGTAATTGTCGGGCGCTGGGAAGAACTTGACTTGAGCGCCGCGCATGTCCGCGGGGCAATTGAAAATCGGCATGGGCGTTTTCAGCGCCGGATAGTCAAGGTCATTCCACGGATAGGTCGCCGTGCCTTGCTGGGCGGTCTTCGTTTGCACTTGATCGTACAAGGGCGCCTGTTCGACGTAAGGAAGAAGCCGGGCCAACCAGCTAATGTAGCGCCATTGCGGCGTGGTGGCCGCGCCGTCGAAGGCGGGAGGAAGATGTTTGTGCGTGCCGTGATAGTTGTTGAGGCCAAGGCCAATCTGTTTCAGGGCGTTCGCGCATTGCGTCCGCGCCGCCGCTTCCCGAACCCGTTGCACGGCCGGCACGAGTAACGCGATCAGAATGGCGATGATGGCGATGACGACGAGCAGCTCAATGAGCGTAAACGCCCGTCTCCGCAGATGATGGGACATAGGAGAAACTCCGATTAAGATGTGGAGAGGATATAAAGTATTAAGACCATATTAATGTTTCGGTTGCAACAAAAAAATGGTTCTTTCTATCCAATTTTTTTCATCCAGAATTCGCGGAATTGTCCCGTCGCTTGGCCGCATTGGCCGCAAACATCGGAAATCACGTGCGTTTATAACCTTTCAGCCGCCTCGGCTAGCGGAGCCGGCGACAACGAGCCGATTCCATTTCCAGCAAGAAATGGGCGTGATTGCAGCTGATTGTTTGTCGTTCCGTGAGGCTGGAAAGCCTGACCTACGCGGATGTCACTTGGACTTGAGCTCAATATCAAATTGGTTCTTGCCGCGCTTCAAAAGAAAGCTCAACTCGGATTTTTCGAAGTCGCCGAAGTGTTCAGGAATTGGAAACCATTTGGATCGATCCTTGGGCGGCGGCGGCGCCTGGTCTTTTTTGCGCATGGCGACTTTGTAATCTCCCGGATCGGGGGAGTTTACCGTGATCAGCACTTTGCCGGCAGTGATGTCTTTGACCAGGTAGGTGCCATCGGGCATGATCTCGCCGCCCACGACCACACCGTCGCTGCCGCGAACGATCACCGAGCCGGACGCAAGTTGTTTGCCCTGGAAGGTGACGGCGCCGGCGAGGTCCCCCTGCCCGGGGCCGCAACCGGACAAGACCAGACAAGTAACGATCGCGAACCCCAAAACCGGGCCAAACGAAAACCGAGTGCAACTCGACATGCGAGACGAACGCCTTCCTGATGTGAAAAAAACAAAACGAAAACCAATCGCGAGGGGACCATGATCCTCCGGTTGGTTTGGTCAATCCGGAAGCGTCGCACTTTCGCCGCCGCTGCGCGTCGCCAAGCTCGGCATGATCGCGCCGGCGGAATAACTGAAGAAACGGACCGAACCGTCGCCCATGAGCATGTTCGCGCCGCCATCGTGGAAGCTCCAGGCGTGGTGGATATGGCACCATTGCGGATCGCCGACGAAACTGTCGATGGTGGCGCCGCGCGCCCCCGGACCGTACAGTTGCGGAAAGACGGGACAGCTTCCGAAAAGGTTCGTCGTCACACGCATTCCAGTCGACACATCGCCGGCATCATAACTATCCCACCATCCCCATCCCCAACTGGCGCCCAACATTGCCGGCGGTCGCTCCGCGACGAGAAGCGTATTGCTCGTGCCATCGGTGACCGTTGCGGCCATGATCTTCGAACTCTGAAACATGATCCCTTCTTTTCCGTAAACATCCAAACCCGACACCGCCAGGTAACAGGTGTAGCCGTGACCGTCGTTCGGATTGACCAGGCTGCCAGCCCGGGGATCCATCGGGCAGGTGAACAACTTCATCGGCGTTTCGTAGCCCATTTTGGATTGTTCAATGAGCGGAGTGATTTGGCGAATCCAACTGACGGTGGCCTGGCCAACCACCGACGCCGCGGGCACGGTAACGGTTCCAACGCTTTGCACCTCGGGCGAAAGCCAAGGGCCGACGGAAGCCGGGTAGGATTTGTAAGCGGAATGGTAGTTGTGAATGGCGACGCCAATGTTGTGCAAGTTATTCACGCACTGCGTCCGCGCCGACGCCGCGCGCACTTTTTGGACGGCTGGCACCAGCAATGCGATCAAGATGGCGATGATGGCGATGACGACGAGCAGCTCAATGAGCGTAAACGCCCGTCTCCTAACAGGATGGGACATAGTTGGACTCCGCATTAGATATGGAGAGGATAATAGGGTATTAAGACCATATTAATGATTCGTTTGCAACAAAAAAAAAGGTTCTTTATGTCCATTTTTTCACTGATTATTCGCGGAATTGTCATCTTCAATGGCCGAATAACTCGCAATTGGCGAAAACTTCGCGAATTTTGAACCAAAACGCATACCGCCCAGGCGACGGGAGCGCTCTAATTTGGACCGCTTCGCGACCATTTTGTTCCATTAAAAAATAGCGAGAGACGCACCGAAAAGCCGGTGTTATCAGCTGGCCGGCTTGTTCGGATCGACGATCCCTTCCTGCCGCGACTTGTCCACGATGCCTTCCTTCGATGCCGGCGGACCGTTTCCCGTGCCATCGCGCCCCTTGTCATCGTCGAAGCCGTCGATCATCGGCGTCTTGCGATTGAAACGCTGCGCGACAAAAAAGAACGCAAACATGACGGCCAACATCATGCCTGCGAGAAGTGCAAAGTACGAACCGGGCGACATGTGCGCGTAAAGACGGCCGACCGGGGCGTTGATGAACAGATTCGCGAGCCCCACCGTCAAGAGCCACATGCCCGTTACAAAACTCGTCATCGATTTCGGCGCGATGACGAACGCCAGTTCAAGCCCCGTCACGGAAATCAACACTTCCGCAATCGTGAGCAGGACGAACGCCAGCACCTCCCACCAGATGGTCACCTTGCTCGATTCCTCGACGACGCGCCGCGTGACGCCCTTCTCAATGACTTCCGTGTACGGTCCGCACATATACCCGGCGACCGCCAGCACGCCCATCGTCAACGCGGTCAGCACAAAGCCGATCATCATCTTGTCGGTCGGCCGCACTCGAATCCCCGCGAAGCGGTCCAGCACGTTCCAGAAGACTTGCAACAGCGGCACGAAAATCACGATGAGAATCGGATTCAAGGTGCCGAATTGTTCCGGCGAAAATTCCTGGCCGAACAGATTCAAAACCATGAAATCGCGCGCGAAGTAAACCCAGGTGGTGTGGCTCTGATCGAACACGGCCCAGAAGAAGGTCACGACCAGGAACAAGCCGGACACGCGCAAGAGCGTCGCCCATTTCTCCGCGCTCTCCTTGGGCGTTGACGGTTTCGTTTCGATTTTCTCCACGGCATAGAACGGTTTGCCCACCGCGAAGATCACAAATGAAATCGCCATCAAAACCGCCGGGCATAGAAACGCGATCGAATAGCCATGCTGGTCGCGAATCATCGGCAGCACCGCATAAGAAATAGCAGCGCCGATGTTGATTGCCATGTAAAACATGCCGAACGCCATGCTGCGGAGCTGCTCATTGCCGGGCCGTTTCTGATCGTACGTCATGCCCATCAACGTCGAAATGTTCGGCTTGATGACGCCGCTGCCCATGGCAAGCAGCGCGAGGGCCGCGATGGTCCACCAGTACGTTTCATTTGCCAGGATGACATGGCCAAGAATGTAAGGGATCGAGAAAATGACGATCAACCGATACTTGCCGAGGAATTGATCCGCGAGAATGCCGCCGGCGAGGGGCAGAAAGTAACACGCGGCCTTGAAGAATGAAACCCAGGTGTTGCCGGCCGCGTCGCCGAGGCTAAGGCCTTGCGAATCGGAAATGAACCGAGCGAGGATGGACATCATGCCGTAATAGGAGCAGCGTTCCGCCAGTTCGCCCCAGAAGATGAACCAGAACCCTGCGGGATGATTGAACAGCGTCTCGAAAAAGGTGGCTTGAGGTTTGGCGATGTCGATCGGCGGGACATTCTCGGTACTGACGCTCATCGGAAAAGACTCCTGAATTCAACTTGGCCCAAACAAATTGTGGACTACGATTCCAATCGTGGAGCACGCGATACGGCAGGGTTCGCCACGATTGGAATCGTAGTCCACGAAAACACAAATTCTCACACAGAGTACACGGAATTCACATAAAACACAACCGTTGCGTCCAGAAATCGGACCCAAACGGCCGGCGAATGGCACAGTAGGACCGGCAAAATCGCCATCCAATTCAATCATTTGGAGCCGCAATGAACATCGAACACGTCGCCTACAACGTCACTGATCCCGTCAAGATGGCCGCCTGGTACGTACAGCATCTCGGCATGCGTGTGCTGCGCAAGCAGGAGCAAGCGCCGTTCACGCACTTCATCGCGGATCAAGCGGGCCGCGTCGTGCTCGAGTTGTACGGCCACACCAAGGCGGCGGTGCCCGAGTACGCGAAGCTTGATCCGTTGAGCTTGCATATCGCTTTCATCGCCGCCGACGTCGCGAAAGAGCGTCAGCGTTTGCTGGACGCGGGCGCGACGCCGGCGGGCGACATCGTGACGACGGACAGCGGCGACGTAATGACGTTCGTGCGCGACCCGTGGGGCGTGACGGTGCAGCTTGTCAAGCGAGCGAAGCCAATGATCTGAATCTTCCTCCCCTCTCCCCCCGGCCTGCAACGACTGGGCCCCGCGATTCGCAAAATGGCCGGAAGAGTGGGGAGAATACAAGCGGGAAAAATGCTTGCTTTTCGACAGTCATCGCACAACAATCATCACCAAATCCCGCTCGCCGTTCCCAGGAGCCGGCCATGAAACGAATTCTCTCCCTCGGCATTGCGCTCACGCTCGTCATCGTCGTGGTTGTCTACGCTCTGCAACCGTCAACCGGCTTTCCGCTGCTCGACTGGGCCAAGAAGGCGTCGCCCGGCACGAACTGGATATCGATGTTGAACTCTCCGGCGATACCGGTTCGATCGAGCACGCGCTGCCCGGTGGCCGGAGGCATGCCGAGCGCGTCAGCCAGTCGCGCCATGGAGAACTTCCTGCCAA
>DAIOGM010000313.1:0-278 GCA_036745215.1 Gemmataceae bacterium | reverse complement strand
GGCCAAGAAGGCGGCGCCCGGCACGAAACGCGTCGCTGTCTTGCTCGAGTTCGGCCACAAGGACATCAACTTCCGCGACTGGTCCGGCCAGGCGAGCGTGGGCGGCGCGAAAGTCGTGTCGCGCGAGGGCTATCGCTTCCGGGAGGACGATAAACTGATCGGCGCCGACAGCTGGCAAGCGCAATCACGAACGCCAATCCGGGCTCCCAAGGGCAAGCCCGCGATCGCCAAGATGGAGACGGCGGCCACCGTCGGCGATCGCGGGCTTGCCCTTGGGA
>DAIOGM010000312.1:0-8919 GCA_036745215.1 Gemmataceae bacterium | reverse complement strand
GATCGGCATGTCTGGCACCGGTATCGGCCCGGCCAGATGAATGCGCGGATCGTTTCGCAGCGTCGCCTCCACTTCGGCGGGGATCGGATCTTGACTCTCGAACGGCCCCGCCACCAGCAAGTGCAGCGACGGAAACTCCTCACGCAACACTCGCCACGCCTGGCTCAACTCGATCAGCCCCTTATCGCGTACGATCCGGCCGACATACCCCGCGACCGTGGCATCGGGCGGAATGTTGTGACGTTGCCGAATGAGCCGGCTTGTCTCTTCCGGCAAACGCGTCGGATTGAATCGATCCATGGCTTCAATGCCATCGACGCCGCCGCGATGGAGCACCTTCAATTTTTGCGCCGGGCAGATGCCCTCCCCGACAACGACTTCGCTGAGCGAATCGCACATGGAATAAACCTGGTGCGCCAATCGGCAGGACATGCGTTCCGTCGAACGCAGCAGCCGACGCTTCATGCCGCGAGCCGTCATCATCGGCAAGCCGAGAATGTGATAAATGCGCACCGGCACGTTGCACCAGCGCGCCGCCAGCATCGCCAGCAAGCCCCCCTTGGGCGTGTAGGCATGCACGATCGTCGGACGAATGTTTTTGATGACGCGAATGATCCGCCCCAATGACGCAAGGTCGCGCATCGGCGTGATGCGCCGCGACATCTCGACGGCATGCACTTCGATTTGCGTTTCGCGGGCGAACGCATCCAGGGCCTCTCCCGGCGACGACATCGCGTGCACGTCCATGCCGTGTTCCCGGGCGTAATTCATGTGCCCCATGGCGAAGCGCAGCGAGGGCGGCACGGTCGTGACATGCAAGACGCACTGCTTTTTGTGTTTCTGCATCATACGAGCGCCTCCTCGCGAACGGCGCTGCCGGACAGTCCGGGCACGTCGGTGGCGACGATCTCGGCCATCACGTCGCGGGCCATTCGGATCTCGGATTCCGAGAGCGGACGATTGCGTTTACGAATCAGGCGATTCTGCATGCCCAAATAGGTCGCAGCTTGATAGGCGATCGACGTCAAATGGACGCGGCCAACCTGAAGTGATGTGCGCCACGAGCCAATCACGTCTGGCCCGTAATGACGCAAAATCTTCCGCACGGTAACCGCGGTCCGCAGATACGCTCGCAGGTTGCCCGACATGCTCTCGCGATAAAAGAACAGCGGCTCGCACAGGCGCGCGAACTTCGTCGTGGCACACGTTCGGCACCAGAGCTCGCGATCCTCGGCGCGGACATAGTCGGCGTCATAGGGATTCGCGCGGAACCAATCCGCACGTGCCATCATGGTCGGATGGATCAACAGCCCGCGCGTCAGCACGGCCTCGGGGGACGTGTCCAGCGGTTGTTCGCCGCGAATGCCGAGCGGCGTCAGATCGCCGTCCACCGTGAACGTCGCCGTGTCAACAACGTCAACGTCGGTGTTCGCATCAAGAAACGCGACCTGGCGAGCGATGCGTTCCGGGTGCATGAGATCATCGGCGTCCATGCGAGCCAGATATTTGCCGTGCGCGAGCGACGCGATTTGATTCAAGCGATCGCACAGCCCGCGATTGACGCCGTCGCTATAGACACGCACGCGCGGGTCGTCGATGCGGTTCACCACGTCGAGCGAGCCATCCGTTGATCCGTCGTCGATCAGAATCAACTCCCAATCCGTGTGCGTCTGTGCAAACACCGAACGCACTGTGTCGGCGAGCGTTCGCCGTGCGTTGAGAAAAGGAATGCCAATCGAAACCGTGACGTTACTCATGACCATTGAACTCCCACGAGCCGCGCCAACGAATCAAGCCGCCGTGTACAACGTATCCAAAGCATCGCAAATCCGCGCCCAGTCGTACTGCGCCGCGTTGCGGACCGCGTTGGCCGAGCAGGCTTCGTAACGCGGACGATCATCGACGAGCTTCTCAATCTCGTCCGCCATTTTGCCGAAATCGCCGACCGGGAATCGTGCGCCGCAATCGTCCGGCACCACTTCCCGCAAGCCGCCGCAATCGCTCGCCACCACCGGCTTGCCGCACGCTTGCGCCTCCGCCGCGGCCATGCCGAACATCTCGAACGCCCGCGTCGGCATTGCAAAAACGTCGGCGAGGTTATAGATCGCCGCCAATCGGCTTTCCTCGACGGCGCCGAGATACTTGCCGCCGACATCCTGAATGCGCTGCATCCAGTGTTGTGGATCATCCTTGAGACCGAACTGTCCGATCGGGCCGGCGACGACGAGCTGGCAATCCTTGCGCCATCGCCTGCAGAAGCACGTCCGAGCCCTTCTGATCGCACACGCGGCCGACGTAAAGAATGACGCGCTTGTCGATGCCCAGGAGCTTGCGTTCACGTGCCGCGGCATCGGGATCGGGCCGGAACTGGCGCGTGTTGACGCCGTTGTAGAGCACTTTCAATTTGCGATCGGGGAAGTGCCAGTATTTTTGCGATTCGCTCAAGCAGTAATGCGAGCAGGGCAGTAATAGATCGAAGATTCGCAGCATCCGTTTATACACGTGATAAAGCGGCGTCCGGTCGCCGCCGCGGAAGCCGAAGAAGTCGTATTGGAGCACCTTGCGAGCCGAGACGCTGTTGCTCAAGAGTGCGCCTTCGGGCTGGCTGTGGAAGTGTAGCACGTCCTGCTTGGCCGTGTGCTTCAGCGCACGGACGATCTGGTACTGAAACTCAAAATGCCGCCACGGGAGATTGGTCCGGCACTTGAGCATGTGATAAACGACGCCAGCAATTTCCTTTGTTTCGGCGCGATCGCCAACGGAGAAGACGCGGACATTATGGCCTCGCCGCGCCTGTTCGCGCGCGGTTTCGAGGATGCGCCGTTCGATGGCGCCGCCGAATCGATGCAAGACCGGCAGGGTGCTGACGCTGATGTGACTGATATTCATGGTAGGATTCCTCTTCATGGTGCTAACGTTTGGCTTACTTTCCTGGGAACGCAATCGTTTGACTCTTGGCTGGCGATCAACCCGCAACTCGCTTCGATCGCGCCCAATAGGCGCCAATCGCCAGCCGCACGAGCGGGTCGAGCCAGGCCGCTCGGCTTCGCGTGGCTTCGGTCGATTCTTCAAGCATGGACTGGTACAGCGCGAGATGGCCGGCGACCATCGCTTGCGGATGGTATTTGTTCTCCGCATACGTACGCATTTCGCTTGCCATCGCCCGGAAACGGGGCCGATCGGCGAGGACGCTCGCCATCGCCTCGGCCAGCGCGGCGGAATTGCCGGGCGGCACGACGCGGCCATACTGATCAACCTGCTCCGGAACGCCGCACACTGCTCCGGCCACCACCGGCGTGCCGCACAGGAACGCTTCCGTCACGACGCTCGGTAAGCAATCCGCGAAGCTCGGCAAGACGAGCATGTCCGCCTTGCGATATTCCGCCGCCAGCTCCGTTGGGCCGAGAATGCCGACGAACTCGACCGCGTCGGCGATGCCCAGTTCGTGAACCATGCGTTTGTATTCTGCTTCGAGCTGCGCGTTGTGATAGACCATACGAAGGCGAACATCGAACTTGGTGCGCAGTTGCTTCATCGCCTCCAGCATGAAGTTGACGCCCTTCCAGTCGATCAACTGGCCGACGTAAAGCACGTCGTACCGATTCGCGTCCGCGACTTGCTCGGGCTTGGCGTGAAATTCGTACACGTTCGCGGGAATGCCGTTCGGAATGCAGCGAACCCTGCCGGCGGCGCCATGAGCTTCGTAGTATCGCGCCTCGGCGTGCGACAGCGCGACGAACATGTCGGCCTTGTCCACGACGTACTGAAACGCCCGCCGGCGCAGCCATGATTTTTCGTAGCCGGTCGGAATGAGCCCATTGTGTCCGGTGAAGATGAAACGCGCCCGGCTGCTCGACGCCGCCATCTTGAGCGCCGCCTTGCCGAAATGATGCACGTGAATGATGTCGTATGCATCCGTCGGCAAAAACGATGAATGGCCGACCGCGTGCACATCGACGCTCGCCTTCTGGAAGCCATCCAGAAGGACCGTCTCCGGCGTGATCGCGTGTTTGGAACGCAGCGCCGGATCGCGATCGAAGATGCCGCCCACAAGACAGATTTTCATGGCTTAACCCTTTTGAAGTACCAGTTCTTCGGTGTAAGAATCTTCGGTGAAAGAGTCCGTCGCCTCGCCGTGGCGCGTCAACCATTTCAACAGACCGTATCCGTAAATCGGCCAGAACGAATAGATGCAAAGCTGGCTCAGCACGGGCAAGCTGCCTGGAAACACGGTCCAGATCGACAAGACCAGCCAGATATAACTGTCAATCGGCCGGGTCGCTCGCAGGAATCGCACCTGCAGCAGCGAATGCAATCCGCCGAGCAGAAAGTAGAAGACGGCGACGCCGGCGACGTGGAAGTTCATGTACATTTCCGCGTCGTAGGCGATGTTCTGGTCGAACATGTCCGGATCGCCGTAGATCATTTCGTTGAAGATGTACACGCCGCTCGATTCGCGGAACGGTTTGCCGACGACCGGAATCGGATAGACCACGGAGGGCAGCAGCGTGGAGCCGCCGTAACTTCGGTTGTCCAGATCGAGGTCGTCGATGAGGTACGCGGTCATCTGGGGCGGCGACGCGTAGATCTGCACGGTGTCAACGAGGCCTTGCGGATCGCCGAGCGGCGAGCTGATTTCCTCCTGGGCCAGGTCGGTAATTTGCAAATTCGTCGAGCGATACCAGCCGAAGGCGAACGCGCCCGCCAGGACAACGACGCCCGCCACGCCGACCAGGGTCAACGACAGGCGTCGCACATGCACCGAGTACGCCGCCGCGATGGCCAAGGCGGGAGCAAGCATGGCGCCGCGATTGTAGTTGAAGTTCGCGACTGCCAGGAGCGCGATCACCATCAAGGTGCCGCAGCCGGCGAGCAACCAATTGATCCGACCGCGCGAACCGCCGATCCACACGCTCCACGCCCACACGATTGCGAAGCCGAGGAAGTGCCGCATGAAGTTGCCTGCCGCGCCGGCGAGCGTCGTTGCCTCCATGCGCCGCTCCCGTTCTTCCGCCGGCGTGGACGCGAATTCGAGGAAGCCGCCGACGCCGCCGAAGAACAACAACCAGCCGATCAGCCCGATAACCGCGAAGCTCGCGATGATAAAGAATGGCGACGGCATGTCGCTCGACGCTTCAAGTTGGCTTTCTTCACTCCGCGGCGCCGGTTTACAGAAGCATTGATACGCCGCCGAAAACGCCAGGTAGCCGATCACGCGCAGGACAATGGCCAAATTCATACCGCCACTCGACGGCAAGTTCGGCAACTGCCCGAGCGAGACGCCGAAGTAGCCGATCAGAATCGGCACGAGCACCAGTTGAATCCAGAAGAACCCTTGGGCCAGGTTGCCCGGACAGAGCGGCGTCTCCAGGTTCGGCCGGCACGCGGGCATGACTACTTGCACGAACAGAAACGCGACGATGCCGAGCACTGCCAATGGATAGGTCGACGCGAACGGACTGAACGCGAAGACACCAAGCGCCATTCCATTCAGGCCGATCGCCCAAGCGAAGGGGGTGAGCATCGAATTAGGAATTCGGGTCAACATGCTACACGCCGCCACTTTTCTTGATGTACCAGGTCACGGGAACAATCAACGCCAGGGCCGTCGCGCCGTAAGCGAGCAGGTGGCCCATTGCCAATCCTTGATCGCCCCAGGTCGGAATCAAAAGCCAGGACGCCAAAGCCAACACACCTGCGAGAACCAAATCCATGGTGAAGCGCCAGCCCATCGCGCCTTTGCTGATGAGGATCTGGCCGAGCAGGGTGTTCATCACCACTGCGATTGCCGATCCCGCGAGAATCACCAATGTCGCCGAACCGACCGCATATTCTTGGCCGAACACGCTCATCGCCAGTTGCGCCACGAGCGCGAGTCCGATCGCGGGCACACCCACGACGGCGGCGCTGACCCACAGGTTGACGCCGATCAACTTGCGAAAGCCGGCCGGGTCGTTCGTGCCATGCAGGTTGCTGAGCATCGACAGAACAATCGGCGAAAGGGACGCCGGCAGGAACAAGAGCACCTGCCGCCAGCGATCGGCCGCATTGAAGACGCCGAGCGCCGCGTAACCGTCCGACTGATTCGCGAGGACGACGTTGCTGAACCAAAACGCCAGCGTGGTCGCAAGACTCGCAAAAACCGCCAGGCCACTGAAGCGAATCATCGCGTTCAGCTCGCTCCAATTGAAGCCTTGCCGCAGTTCGCTCCAGCGCAGTGGAAACAGATATTGCACCGCGGCCTGGCTGACGACGACGGCAATCGCCTCCGTGACGACCAGGCCGATCACGCCGCCCATGACGCCGCCGAGACGAATGCCGATCAGAAGCGCCACGAACAGACAAGCTCCGCGGATGACGTTAACGGCAGCGACCATCTTGAAATCGCCGAGCCCCGCGAGCGCTCCGGTTTGCACGCCGTTAATGGCGCTGAACACGATCAGGCCAGTCGCCACTTGCAATTCGCCGGTCAAGTGCGACGCGTGCAACACGTTGACGGCAAGCTCGTTTGCGAAAACCAATAATGCTGCACCGCCGACGAGTCCTGATATGAGCGCGATCGTCGTCGCAAGGATGATACAGCGTCCGGCCCGCGACGCATCGACGGAGCGATACTCGGCGACGAACTTGGTCGCCGCCAGGCCGATGCCCGTGCCCGCCAGCACGCCGAACAGTCCATGCGTGCTTTGAATCATGCTGATTTCACCGAAGCCGGCCGCGCCCAATTCACGTCCCGCCAGCACGAAAGCCGCCAGCGTCATGCCGCGCGAGATGACGGCGCCCATGATCGACCAGAGGGCGCCGATCGCAAAACCGGCGCTCAGCGATGCGCCAGGCGTCGCCGTTCCGATCACATTGGTTTGACTGCAAGAACTCATCGTTTGGTCCACGTAACGATACGATCCAATTACGAACCCATTTCACCCACGAGCCGCATGCCGCTGCCCTGGTCGTCCCTGTCGCGCGTCACGAAAATCGGCGGTACGGGCGTGTCCGCGGCGTCCTGACGCGTGACGACGAGGTGATACTCCGGCACGATTTCCTTGAGCTTGGCAAGAATCTTGTTCGCGTTTCGACCCAACGCGAGGCCGCCCAGATCTTCAACCATCCTTCGCATCCACGCCAAATCGGGCGATTTCACCTGGCCGATGAAGATGCGCGGATGCTTCGTCTTCAGTGCGTCCTCTTCGCCCAGCGACAGTTCCTCAAACAACTTCTCGCCGGGACGCAGGCCACTGAAGTGAATCTCAATGTCGTCGCCCGGCGTCAGTCCGGAGAGGCGAATGAGATCGCGAGCAAGATCGACGATCTTGACCGGCTCGCCCATGTCGAGAATGAACAGTTCGCCGCCGTCGCCCATCGCGGCCGCTTGCAAAACGAGCTGACACGCTTCGGGAATCGTCATGAAGTAACGTTTCATCTCCGGGTGCGTCACCGTGACCGGCCCGCCCGCGGCGATTTGCTTCTGAAAAATCGGAATCACGCTCCCCGCGGAGCCGAGCACGTTGCCGAATCGCACCGTCATGAAACGCGTGTCGCTGTTGCGCGAAAGCGCCTGGATGAACAGCTCCGCGATTCGCTTGGAGACGCCCATCACCGAAGTGGGATTGACGGCCTTGTCGGTCGAGATCATGACAAAGCGTTCGACGTTCCAGGCGTCCGCGAGCATCGCAATCGTGCGCGTGCCGATCACATTGTTCTTGACCGCTTCGCCGGGGTTCCATTCCATCATCGGCACGTGCTTGTGTGCAGCGGCGTGGAAGACCAGGGGCGGCCGCCACTCGGCGAAGATCGCGTCCATGCGGCCCTCGTCGCAAATGTCGGCGATGCACGGCACCACATGCAGATTCGGATACGCGTTCACGAGACCCATGTGCACGTGAAACAAGCTGTTCTCCGCCTGTTCGACCAGCACCAGCGTCGCGGGTTTCAGGCTCGCGACGATCCGGCACAACTCCGAGCCGATGCTGCCGCCGGCGCCGGTCACGAGGACGACTTGATTCTTGACGAGCTTTTCGACCTCGCCGATATCGAGCTGAACCGGGCTGCGGCGCAACAAATCTTCGATGGAGACTTCACGAATCTTGGAGAGATTGATCTTGCCTTCGGCAATTTCATGAAGCGGCGGGATAATCTTGGCGCGCAAGCCGAGTTCCTCGCACTGGCGGGCGATGCGCGGCACCGTTCGTTCTTGATCGGTCGCAATGCAGATGATTACCTGGGTGACGCCATGTTTCTTGACGACCTGGGCCAGGTCGCCGGCATTGCCGAGGACCGGTAGACCTTCAACATTCATGCCACGGTGGTTTTCATCATCATCCAGAAAACCGACGAGTTCGATGCCCGTATCGGGCCGGGCCATGATTTCCTTGGCAACCAAAGCGCCCGCGCGGCCGGCTCCAAAGAGCAACGTCCGCACGCAATTCGACGGCATGCGTGCAAACGTGCGACGCTCGCACATCTCGACGCGCAAACGTGACAGGGCTCGCAGGCCCGCCATGCCAAGGAAGCTCAGCCCCAGATCGATCGCGACGACGCCGATCGGCAGGATCAACGCATCGCGCATCACCTCGTCGATCGCCAAGACGTGCAGGGATTGCGACCACACGAGCATCATGGTGGTCACCGGCGTGAGCCAGGCGAAGATGCGCACCGTCTCGCGGAAATTGACGAACCGCCAGGCCGACTTGAAGTGCCCGGCGGCGGCCAAAAACAACAGCTTCAAGCACACCACGATCGGCAGGTAGAACCACATCGCTTCCGCGAACGGCGAGGGCACGTCTCCCTCGAAGCGCACGAGGAATGCCAGGCAAAACGCGGCCGCGAGCACGAGCGCGTCCACGAAGATTTTCACGAAACGTTTCATCTGACTGGAGGGAAACATGACGAAGCCTTTCTCGTCCGTGTGCGGGCGGCTGG
>DAIOGM010000311.1:5892-9017 GCA_036745215.1 Gemmataceae bacterium | reverse complement strand
GTCCCAGATTCACATAGATGGCGCCAATCTTGTCGAGAAGCGTGGCGCGGACCTTGGGCCCGATCTCCGGCGCCGCCTCCAGCTTGGCCAGCGTGCGCTGCAGCACCTGGCCCGGCTTGAGTTCTTCGGTGCGGTCGCTGCCCTGGCCGCCAAACACGCGGCCGGAAAGGGCGATGGGATCGGTCTCGTCCAGGATGCCGAGCATGAGAACAGCGATTTCTTGCGACGCGGCGTTCGCATCGACGGCGGCCTTGGCCTTCTGACTCGCCAATGTACTGGCGGCATCGGCGTCTTGGCGCAGGCGCACTTCGTTCTCCGCCAGGTCGCGGAAAGTGATCGCAGCCATGACCGCTCCGACGATCACGGTCGCGGTCAGGGCCAGCACGGCGCCGGTCATCGACGCCAGTACCGGCCGGCGCCTGGCCCAACGCACGGCTCGACCGACGGCGCCGATCGGGCGGGCCCGGATCGGTTCATCTTCAAGGAATCGATGCAGGTCATCGGCGAAGTCCTGCGCCGTCGCATAACGGCGTGCCGGATCTTTTTCCATCGCTTTGAGAATGATAGTTTCCAGATCGCGGGGAATATTCGGTTCGAGCGCGGAGGGCCGCGGAGGATCGATGGCCAGGCGAACGACGTGGCCCGGCTCCGTGACATCGGGATACGCCGCGGTCCGCGTGACGAGTTCGTAGAGCGTCGTGCCCAGGGCGTATATGTCCGACCGCGCGTCGCCGCTGCCGCGGAAGCGCTCCGGCGCCATGTATTGCAGGGTGCCGAAAACGTCGCCGTTTTGCGTCAGATTGTCGCCGGCGAGTTTGGCGAGGCCGAAGTCGGTGATCCAGACGACGCCGGCCGTATCGAGCAGCAAGTTCGCCGGCTTGATGTCGCGATGAATGACGCCGCGCACGTGAGCGTGCGCCAGGCCGGCGGCGGCTTGCAGCGCCAATTGCGCGAGAGCGCGGAAATGCTCGGGATGCTCGTGCGAAGCCAGCTCCGCGGCAAGTGGAAAAGGCTCGCTCGCCGTGCCGCCGGCCAACCGCGCGATCATGGCGTCGAGGCCGATGCCGTCGATGAATTGCATCGCGTAAAAACATTCGTCGCCGGCCGCGCCGACGTCGAAGATGGGAACGATGTTGGTATGGTGCAGCTGGGCGGCGGAACGGGCCTCGCGTTCGAAGCGTTCGCGGGCCTGCGTATCCCAGCGGCTCGGGCCCGCCATGATCTTGAGCGCGACGCGACGGTGCAGCGATTGCTGCTCGGCTTCGTAAACGATGCCCATGCCGCCGCGGCCGATCTCGCGCACGAGGCGATAATCGCCTAGCTGGCGTGGCTTGTCGTCGGTATCAGGGAAGGTGAATTCGGGAGGCGTGGTTGGTCGGAGTCGGACGGTCGCGTCAAACAAATTCAGCCTCCTCCGCCAGGGGACGGGATTGAGGAGAGCGTGACCGGAATGCAGGACGTGCCAAGGATAGCTTTTTTTTCGCGGGTGTGCACAAGGCAAACGTTTTTTGTATGCACTTTCGGAATTGGCGGAGCGGGAGAGCTTTGCCCAAAAACTCAGCTTTGAACCACGGGGGGCACGGGGTACACGGGGGAATCCAACACAGGTTGAGACAGAAATCGAAGGCGCAACTTCGTTTAGAATCCTGTTTGCCTTTTCCCCGTGACCCCCGTGTTCCCCGTGGTTCACCTCGGCCCGGCCGAAATGGCTTGGCAGCGCTCGGTCGTTTCACGCAGCGCGCGCCACTCACCAGCGCGCCGCGGGTCGGCCCCAACCGACCTTCGTTCTACGAGGCGCGCATGTTACGATACCGCTTGTGGTTGTGCTCATTTGGTCAGCGACGGCGCAGCTTCTCCCTGGGCGCTGTCAAGGTCGGCATGGTGAAATGACCCCCTAAAAACCGTGAAATCCCTGCGTTTTTTTTGAAAAGACCGCGTCCAAAAATGAAACGACCGGGGTCCATTTTGAAACGACCACGGTCCAAAATGAAACGACCGGCGTCTTTTTTGAAACGACCGGTGTCCGTTTTGAAAAGACCCGGTCCGAAAATGAAACGACCCGTGTGGAAATTGAAATGACCGCGTCAATTGTTGAAACGACGTGCATGCGTTAGCACTCGGCTCCGGACAACGAACTGGCTGCTTTGGTCGGCGTATCTACAATTCTCTTTGCTCGCCGCCAAACCATGCGAACGCCCACCTGCCACTCGAGTTCATCATGCCACGAATGACGAACGTATTGTTGTTGACCATCGGTTTTGTCGGTGTCGCCCGCGCCGACAACTGGGATCGCTTTCGCGGCCCCAACGGCGCCGGTGCGAGCAATGACAAGAACGTCCCGCTGATGTTCGGCCCTGCCAAGAACATGATCTGGAAGGTCGAGCTGCCGGGCGTCGGCAACTCCAGCCCCATCATCTGGGGCAAGCATCTCTTCATTCAATCGGCCAGCAGCGACGGCAAACTGCGGAGCCTGCTTTGCCTCGACACGGCCGACGGCAAGATCCGATGGCAGAAGAGCATCCCGGGCGCGCCGGCCAAGATCCGCGCCGACAGTTCGCTGGCGTCATCCACGCCGACGACCGACGGCGAGGCGGTGTTCGTTTCGTACTGGGACGGCAAGGACATCCATGTTGTCGCCTACGATTTCCAGGGGGAAATGCTCTGGACCAAGGGACTGGGCACGTTCAATAGCCAACATGGAGCGGGGGCGTCGCCGATCCTTTACAAGGACAAGCTGATCCTCGCCAACGACATGGACAAGGACGACTTTGACACCAAGGTGCCAAACGTGCGACCGTCAATATTGATGGCGCTCGACAAGAAGACCGGCCGGCTCGTGTGGGAGACGCCGCGCACGGCGGAGCGAGCCTGTTATTCCGCGCCGTTCTTGCTCGAGCGGCCCGGCCAGAAGAAGCCCGACTTGATCGTCACCAGCACCACCGCGGTCACCGGATACAACGTTGAGACCGGTGCAAAGCTCTGGGAAGCCAAGGGTTGGCAAGAACACGCGCTCAAGTCGCCGCTGCGCACCGTCGCATCGCCGGCGCTCGTCGGCGACATCTTGTGCGTGTGCAGCGGCGGCGACGCGGGCCGATTCGCCGTCGGCCTCGCGCTGCCGGGCGCCG
>DAIOGM010000311.1:0-5882 GCA_036745215.1 Gemmataceae bacterium | reverse complement strand
CGCCGGCAGTAGCGACGCTCCCCAGCGACTGTGGGAGAATCGCAAGGACTTCCCGTACGTGCCCAGCCCCGTGGCTTATGGCGAGCACGTCTATTTCGTCAACGACGCGGGTTTCGCCGGTTGCTACCACGCCCGCACGGGCAAGCGGTTGTGGTTCGAGCGGCTCGGCGACGCGGCTTTCAATTCATCGCCATTGATCATCGATGGAAAAGTCTATGCCGCGAGCGTCGCGGGGGATGTGTACGTGTTCGCCGCGGAGCCGAACTTTCGCGTGCTGGCGCACAACGAGTTGAAGGAGACGATTCGCGCCACATCCGCGGTTGCCGACGGCCGTTTGTACATTCGCGGCAACGTTCATTTGTATTGCATTGGCAAAAGCCAATAGACAAACGCGTCACACGCCGATTCAAATCTCCAGAACACCCGTGCTGTCGCCCAGCCGTTCCGGGCGCGCGTTCATGCGATCGAGCAGGGCAAGGTGCAGGTTGGTGACCGGCGTATCGCGCTGGATGTCGATGTGCCGGCCGGTCGCCAGCCGGTTATTGCCTTTGCCGACCACGAGAACCGGCAGGTTTTCGTGAATGTGGCGATTGCTGTCGGAGATGCCGGCGCCGTAAACGATCATCGAGCGATCGAGCAAGGTCGCGTCGCCGTCCCGCGTGGCATGGAGCCGGGCGATGAACTCGGCGAAGAACGTCATGTGATAGGTTTGAATCCGCGTCAGCTTGGCGAGGGCGGCCGCGTCATTGCGATGGTGCGATAGTTGATGATGCGATTCGGGAATGCCGATTTGATCGTAGGCGCGGATGCTCGACTCACGCCCCACCATCATGGTGATGACACGCGTCAAGTCGGCCTCCAGAGCCAGGGCTTGCAAGCGATACATCAGTCGCGAATGTTCGGCGTAATCGGCTGGCGTGCCGGACGGGCGCTCAATGCCGGCGGCAATGTTGCCTTGAAAGCGCTCCAGGCCGCGTTCCACTTCGCGGATCGATTCCAGGTATTCGTCCAACCTGCGACGATCGGCGGGGCCGACGCTGGCGTGCAGGCCGCGCGTTTCTTCAATCGCGCCGTCCAGAATACTGCGGCGATGGCGAGCGCGGCGCTCGGCGGTGGCGCGATCGACGTTCGGATCGGCGTTGCCGAACAAGCGTTCGAAGACGTGCCGCGGATTGGTCAACGGCGGCAGCGGCGTCGTCGGCGTGCGCCAGCTAATGCTGCTGGTGTAAGCGCAACTGTAGCGGGCGTCGCAAAGTCCCACCATGCGCGTGTCTTCCAGGCCGAGCTCAAGCGAAGGGAAACGCGTCTGATTGCCGACGGCCTGCGCCGCGATCTGGTCGGCCGACACGCCCGCGAAGATGTCCGATCCCGATTCGCGCGGGTGGGCGCCCGTCAAAAAGCTGGCCGAGGCGCGGGCGTGATCGCCGGGCCCGGCGCCCAGCGCGTTGGCGTTGTGGCACATCAATTTGGACAAGACGAGCGTTTGATCGCGGAAGCGTTCCAGCGGCCGAAGGATCGGCGTGAATTGAAAGTTTCGCCCGACCGCGGCAGGCGTCCAGTCTTGCATGACCATGCCGTTGGGGACGTAGACGAAGCAAAGCCGAGTCGGCGCCGGGCGAGCGGCGCCTTGCGCCCAACCAAGGGCGGGGACCATCGCATCCAGGAGCGGCAGGCCAATGACGACGCCGGCGCCGCGCAAGAAGGTGCGGCGGGATAGGTGTTTTCTTGTAATGATCATCGCTTCCCCTCACTTGGCGGATTCGGGGTTCAGTTCGACCAATCCTCGACACGCAGCGCAGGTACACGTTGAAAGTCGCGAAGATTGCAAGTCACAACCGTGGCTTGCAATTCCAACGCAATTGCCGAAATACATAGGTCCATTTTCCGAACATTGAGTTTTGCCTTTTGCAACAATCGAGCCCGCCGAATGGCCGATTCGCTGAACGATACGATCGGCAAACGCGAAAGTGAGCGCACGGAGACAGTCAAACGATCATAAACGTTCGCCAACTCTTCCGGTTTCGTGGTGCGCCGCAGTCGCCGGTACCAGCCGGACAACTGTTCTTCAACGCTCACAATAGTAATCGCAATCTCTTCTGGCCGATGGGCGGCGACATGGGCCAGGACCGTGGGCTGTCCTTCTTGAAGCAACGTCAGTGTATCGGTGTCCAAAACATACAGACTCATGGGCGATCCGGATCAAGTTCGATTTCTTGACGATACGCCGCCATTTCCCGTTTCCATTCCTGTACGAGCGGGTCCTTGCCGTCGTACATGCCTGCCATCGCCAGCCAGGGGTTCGCGGAACCGATATCCAATGAAATAAGCAGACTGCCGTTCTTGAGCTGTCGGTCAATTGCGGCGCGGAGGTTGCCCACCGCTTCGTCGGGTGTTGCGCCCTCTGCGGTAAGCGCCAATGGCTCGCCTGCCCTGGCTCGGAAGCCGTTGTTGACGACCGGTTCAACGAGCACAGGAATTTGCATAAAGCCTCCACGATTCGATGACCATTCAACTTACATCATACAGCACGACAGACGCGATGCCATCCATATCATCGTTTGGCTTCTCGACCAATTCGTTGCATTTGAAACGCCTCGCTCTGTGCAATTCCAAGAAAAAGACTGGAGAAACGATAACCCTCCTTTGCTACTTTATCGGCAATCGCTCGCACGCTCTTTCGATCCGTCGCGTCCAACTCACGGCCCAGCGCGTAAATCATCATTTTCTCGGCCAGGCCCTCCGTGAACGCCTTGGCATCGGCCTTCAGAAGGGCTCGCAACTCCTCGTGCCCCTTGAAGGATCGGCCGTCCGGCAACGTGCCCGCGGTCTCGATGGGGAACTTGCCGTCTTTCTCGCGCCAGCCGCCGATCGCGTCAAAATGTTCCAGGGCAAAGCCCAGCGGATCCATGCGTGCGTGGCACGAAGCACATGTCGGATTGGCGCGATGCTGATCGAGGATTTTTTTAAGCGAAACGTCCTTGCCCAGGGCCTGTTCGTCGAGGGCCGGCACGTCGGGAGGCGGCGCCGGCGGCGGGGCGTTGAGCAACGTTTCGAGAATCCATTTGCCGCGCAACACGGGCGACGTTCGATTGGCGTACGACGATACCGTGAGCACGCTGGCGTGCGTCCAGACGCCGCCGCGCCGCGTGTCCTTCAAGTTCACTTTGCGAAACGCGTGCCCCTTGACGCCGGCGATCTGGTAAAACTCCGCCAGGCGCTGATTCACGAATGTGTAGTCGGCATCGAGAAAATCCAATATGGTGCGATCATTGCGAAGGATGTGCTCGAAGAATAGGTCCGTCTCTTTCTTCATCGACATGCGCGTGTAGTCGGTGAACTCCGCATACTTGATACGGTCCGGCACATGCGATTCGAGGGCTCGCGTTTGCAGCCATTGCCCGCCGAAATTCTCGACGAGCGCAAAGGCCTTGTCGTCTTTCAGCATGCGCCGCACCTGGGCTTCGAGAATCGCCGGCTCGCCGAGCTTACCCGAATCGGCCACGCGAAACAGCTCGTCATCGGGCATGCTGCTCCACAAAAAGTATGACAACCGCGCCGCCAATTCGTGGGACGTCAAATTGCCTGACTGGGTTTTCTCGACACGAAACAAAAAGTGCGGCGACAGGAGCATCCGCTGAATCGCCAAACAGAGTCCCTCTTCAAGAGAATCGCCATCCTTCTGCACGATCGCGACGAGCTTGACCAGGCCGTCAACTTCTTGCTCGGTCACCGGCCGCCGATAAGCGCGCCGCGCCAGGTCCGACAAAGTTTTCCGCGCATCGGCCAGATCACGCGGCGCCGGACGATCGCCGAACAACTTCTTGACCGACGACGGCGCCGGTCCTTTGACCTGCTTGAACGGCCCGACGACATCGAGATACATGGGAAAGAAAGCATCCGTCGCCTTGGTCGTGCCTTCCGAGTTGGCGGGCGCCGGCTTGGGCCCCTTGTAAGCGGCCGGCAAGCCTTCGTACATCCGCTCGACCGTGACCGCCAGCCAATGTTCGCCCGCCGCGATCGGCAGCCGGCACTCCGCCCACAGGCCGTTCATCTCGCCCGGCCCGCGTCCCTCGACGCGCTTGGTGGGAACCGCGATCTTGGCTTCATGAACCTTTTTGCCGTCGATCCAGAAGGCGAGTTCCACGGGATTGGCGCCGACGGGCCGCACGCCGCGCAAGATCGCACGCAAATTGTATTCGCCGGTCGCCGCGAACTGCTGCGTCACGTGTAAGGCGCTTGGCAAGCTCATGCCGGTTTCGTCGTAATCGAATTTGACTTTCGTGTTCTTGGAAAAAGCGTCCGCGGTGAAGAACGGCTGATGGGCGACACGTTCGGGCTTCATCGGCTCGGCGCCGAAAACCGCGGTCCGGGCGACCTTCTCGGCGGCCGCCAGGTATTTCTCCATGAGCACCGGCGTCACCGACAAGACGCTGGCGATATTATCGAAGCCATGGCCCGGCACGTCGGCCGGGAAATCATCGCCCGGCTTGAAGTGGACGCCCAGCAGATCGCGAATCGTGTTGTTGTACTCGGCGCGATTGAGCCGCCGCATCGTCACGCGATCGAGCCGGGCTTCGCGCTCCATGCGTTCGCTGAACGTTTCCAGCCAGGCGAGCACCGGCTTGAGTTCCGTGGCGCTCGGCTGCGGACGCTTCTTGGGCGGCATGGCTTGTTTACGCAACATGACATGGACGCGCTCGAGCGTCGCCAGGCTTTTGACGATGCTCTTGTCGTCCGCGAATTGATCCAGACGAATGCCGCCGCTTTTCTTGTCGGCGTGACAATCGAAGCAGTGTTTGGCCAGGAACGGGAGCACATTCTTTTGAAACGTCGGCCAGTCGCCGGCAGATTTGGTCGCCGGCCCTTGGCCAACGCCATTCACGGCGAAGGCAAAGCCAAGCACGAAACCAATCAGCACGCATGCGCCCCGTCGCGACACGGCATTGCTCCGAGAGAAAAGAAATCGCCTGCCGTCCTACCAAAAATAAATAGTCGATTCAACGAATCGCCCACACTCCTGGGCCGTCTAACATTTGGTGGTATTGTAAACAATTATCTCGCGCCGGTCGATTCACCAGCTTGCATATTTGGCCTTCGCATCGATGTTTCGGGTCGCTTCAGGTCACCTTCGTAAAGGGAGTCGGCGTATGGGGCACCATCGATGGACGCTTCCGCTTGCGGTTTTGAGCCTGCTGTTTTTCTCCATGCCGACGCCGGCTCAGCAGCCGAGCGCGGCGGTGACGCGATTTGATTTTCTCGATGACCACGATCGCCGCCAGCTCGCCGACATTCAAGTGCAAATCGTCGAGCGCGATGGGCTGCGTTCGCTTGAGTTGATGGTGTCCGCGGTCGGGCCGCTCGTCGATCCGATCGGCGGGTTCGCGGGGGTGCGCGGCGCCAATCGGCACACGGCGGAGCAACTGGACAACATCCTCGCCGGGCGATTTGCATTTCTTGTACGGACGCAACACGCCGACGGCACGGCGCCCTGGTTCGGCAAATGGCGCGAAGGCCGGCGCGGCCGACTCCCTGAAAGACGCATCGGCGCCGACGGACGCATCGACTTTCTCGCCCTGACGCCGCGCGAATATCCGATCGACTTGATCGTCGAAACGGGCGGCGTCAAGGACGGCCGGCAATCGACCGAGTTGTGGTTCAATCACGCGACGCGCCTGCGCATCACGTACACCGTGAACGGCGACACGGCGCGGATCGTCGATTTCGCCAGCCTCGGGAACACACCGTTCCTCGCCGACGGCAACGAATTGGTGCAACCCGACGGCAAGGCGGCGCGGCAACTCGAGCCGTTCAAGCTGCCCATACCGGAGGCCGACTGGAATGCGAAGGACATCGAAGGCAAATGGGTCTACTTCGAAAAGACC
>DAIOGM010000310.1:0-9022 GCA_036745215.1 Gemmataceae bacterium | reverse complement strand
ACGCCGTGGTCTCGCATTTGACTCTCGACGACCTGTTCCCGGCGGTCAGCGCCTGTCTGCGAAAGGTCATTCAGCACGACGGCTCTTCGCTTGTCTTGTACAACCACGAAACGCGCCGCTACCGCGTCCACGTGTTGTCGTTTGCGACGAACGAATCGTTCATCGAGGAAGGAGTCGCCGACGCCGAATGCAAGACGCCGGCGCGCATGGCCATCACCAGCCGCAAGCCGATCGTGATGGACGAGGCGGACCTGCAAAGCCTGGCCGCGGAATCGCCGTGCGCGAAGCACTGGCTGGACGAAGGTGTACGGGCCTTTTGTTCGATCCCGCTTTTGTACCACGATCGTGTGCTCGGGGCGCTCGATCTGGGCAGACGGCCCGACAATCGCTTCGGCGCTGAGGATCTCGAACTCCTGAGCGAGGTCGGCAAGCAAATTGCGATTGCCGTCGAGAATGCCCAGGTCTATCAGGAAATCAGCGAGTTGAAGGATCGGCTGGCCAAGGAGAATCTCTACCTGGAAGAGGAAGCTCGCACCGATCAAAACTTCGGCGAGATCGTCGGCGACAGTGCCGCGCTGCGGCGGGTACTGAAGGAAGTCGAGACAGTGGCCCCGACCGGCTCGACGGTCCTCATCCGCGGCGAGACCGGCACCGGCAAGGAACTCGTCGCCCGCGCCTTGCACGACCTGAGCCCGCGCCGGGAGGGGACGTTCGTCAAGCTCAACTGCGCCGCGATTCCCACGGGCCTGCTTGAAAGCGAGCTGTTCGGCCACGAAAAGGGGGCGTTCACCGGCGCCATCATGCAAAAGGTCGGACGCTTCGAGCTGGCGCATCAAGGCACGCTGTTCCTCGACGAGGTCGGCGACATCCCGCTGGAGCTGCAGCCGAAATTGCTCCGCGCGTTGCAAGAGCAAGAATTCGAACGCTTGGGAAGCACGCGCACCGTGCGCGTGGACGTGCGACTCGTGGCGGCGACGAATCGCGATCTGGCTCGAATGGTCGCGGACGGGCAGTTCCGCAGCGATCTCTACTATCGCCTCAATGTGTTCCCGGTCATCCTGCCGCCGCTGCGCGAGCGCCGCGACGATATCCCGTTGCTCGCGCGTCATTTCACACAGCGCTTCGCACGCCGCATGGGCCGCCGGATCGAGACGATCCCGACCGCGGTCATGAATGCGCTCCTTCAGTATCCATGGCCCGGCAACATCCGCGAGATCCAGAACGTCATCGAACGCGCGGTCATCTTGACGCAAGGCACGGCGCTGCATCTCGACGCTGCCGAGCTGAAGGTGGCACACGAGAAGCTCGATGGCGAAACGCGCAAATCAGGGAACGGCGACGCCAGTTCGAATGGGCGGACTGCCGGCGTCAGTCTCGCGGCCGCCGAGCGCAATCATATCCTCGGCGTGCTGCGCGAATCCAACTGGGTCTTGGGCGGCCCCCATGGCGCCGCGGTCCGGTTGGCGATGAAACGAACCACGCTGCAATCGAAGATGAAAAAGCTCGGCATCTCTCGCCCGAAATAGCCTGTTTGCTGCCGAACCATCGGCATCTGCCGAATCCTCGGCACGTGTGCCTTCGGCACATTCCCGTCACCCAACGCCGACGCGTTGACAAAGAAACTACAAATCCTTGTCCAACAGCTTCTTACAACGGGGCATCATTCGCTTGATGGTTTTGGCCTCAGACTTGCGTTAGGAGGGTTCAGCAAACATCACCGTCCAACGCCGAAGGAGACTGCCATGACCATAACACGAAGCTTGATCGTGAAGGCAAAGTTCGTGTGGCGCCTGGGGAAGCGGGCCGAATGGAGCAGGGCACCCCCGTTCGAAAACGGAAATGATCCGATCACGGAGCGTCACCGGACAGGAGGCATGGGTTTCAATTGATCTGCACGTTCGTGCGTTGGGGAATGGGAACATGTTTCGAATCACCGTCCATGATGACCCGGCGTTGTTGACGTTTCAGCTCGAAGGCGGACTCGTCGGTCCGTGGGTCCGCGAGGCGGAGAATTGCTGGCAATGCACCACCGCCAACAAAGACGCGGCCGGTTATCGCGTGGACTTGACGGGCGTGACCGGCATCGACGCCGCGGGCAAGGCGTTCCTGGCGGCGGCCCATGCTCGAGGAGCGGAGCTGGTCGCGTCGGGCTGTTTGATGCGAGCGGTGGTGGCGGAGATTACTCACACATCGATTCCTGAATGCGGCTGAATTATCTGGAGAAATGACGATGCGCGATTTCAACGTACTCGACCGAGACGAAGACACGACCGTGGAAGATTTCGCCGCCGAGCTGACTGAGGCCGCCTATCCCGTGCTGTTGCGACGCGGTCTGGCGAACAACTGGCTCGACATGAAACTGGAGCTTTGGCAGGCGCTCAAGCAAGCGGTCGAGAAGTGGGAGCAAGAATGGCCGCGTTCCGGCGTGATGCTCGTTGAGCCAGGACTTGCCGAGGAGCGAGGCGGGTAGAAAATCCGCATATCGAAATCCGAAATCCGAAACAAATTCGAAGCCAGAAAAAACCAATGATGAAACGAATTGGTTTTCTTGATTCGGATTTCGATACTGTTTCGGATTTCGAAATTCAGATTTCGGATTTGCAGCTCAGCTGGATCACGGGCGAGACGCTGCACCTCGGCGGCGGCGTCCGATAAATCTCAACCAACGACTACTCATTTCTAAACGGAATTTTATACTTGACAAACCCAGAAAACCTCCCTAGAATGATATCGGTCAGGCTAAGGGAGGTTTTTCGATGGCTACCAATGGTGACGAATTTCTGAATCTGGCGACGCTGAGCCACTTGTTTAATGACGAGAGCGCGGCCCGCGCCTTTATTGAATCGAAAGTCTGGCCGAATGGCCCGGTGTGTCCTCACTGTCAGTGTAAGGAAGCGTACAAGCTGACGCCGAAGGAAGGATCGAAACGGCCCGTCCGCGCTGGCGTCTACAAATGTAAAGAGTGTCGGAAACAGTTCACGGTTCGCGTCGGAACGATTTTCGAGGATAGCCATATCCCGTTCTCGAAATGGCTCATGACGATTCACTTGATGACCAGTTCCAAGAAAGGCGTCTCGTCACTTCAGATTTCCCGCGAGCTTGGTATCACGGTCAAATCCGCCTGGTTCATGACTCACCGAATCCGCGAGGCGATGAAACTCCCGGACGACGAGCCGCCGCTTGGCGGATCGGGCCGGACGGTGGAAGCCGACGAAACCTATGTCGGCGGTAAGCCGCGAAAGGGAACCGGCTACCACAAGCGCGGGCGCGGGACCGCGAAAGCGCCGGTAGCCGTTCTGGTTGAACGCGACGGAAACGTTCGCGTCAAACACGTCGATAACGTCACCCGAAAAACGCTCTGTGAAAACATCATCGTGAACGTCGATCCGGCGACGAAGGTCGTCACCGACGATTTCGGCGTCTACGTCGGGATCGGGACAGCGTTCGACGGCGGACACGCCACGGTCAAACACTCGTCCAAGATTTACGTCAACCTCGACGGCGAACACGTCAACACGGCGGAGAGTTTCAACGCGCTGATGAAGCGCGGTCACTACGGGATTTTTCACCAGCTATCGAAGAAACATCTTCATCGCTACTGTACCGAGTTTGAATTTCGGTGGAACCATCGGAAGGTATCAGACGGCGAACGGATGGTCGCGGCGATCAAGGGCGTCGTGGGGAAGCGGCTGATGTACCTTCCCCCTGATAAGGCCGCGTAAGGAGGTCAATGACGATGGGAAAAACGAAGGCTCCTGAGCTAACTCTTTGGCTGCACCTTTACTACACCGGAAGGGACATCACCGACAAAATTGGAATACTCGCCAAACCTGAACTAAATCCGGTCGTGGAAACGTTCAAAGAGAATATCTTGCGCGCGCTCCGACTTTCGATTTTCCCACTTGCAACGTACATGACCGGCAAGCGGTTCCAGATGGCCGAGTCGGAGGCGTATTTCAAAGTCACCGGAAATCCATTCCCGAACAAGTTCTCCCATCGCGTCCCAAAGGGGGTCGCGGAGTTGCGCGACGCAATGCTCGATGGAGTTGCAGAATCCAGTCTTCCCATGATCACACTCACGCCGAACGAAGAAGAGCAGGTTTTCGCTTTGGGCGATCTTGGAAATTCGATGGTGACTGACGTACTTATGCCAATGCAAATCGTCACCGCGTGGTCCGCTTTAGAGACACTATTCGGTGATCTGTGGGTGTCCGCATTGAACGCGCATCCGCACGGACTATCAGATCTTAAGGGCACTAAACCGAAAGCAGTGAAGTCAAAAGAAAAGCAAAAACAAGAAAAGCCAAAAGACGACGAAACGCGAACCGATCAACAGGAAGCCGATGATGACAAGGATAGGGATTTTCACCAAAAGATAAACATGACGATGCTCCAATTGTACGATTTCAACCTGAAGGAAAAGATGGGTACGCTCCTGAGAACGAACGTCAATTTCACGACACTTGACGGTATTAAAGAAGCCTATTGGCGAGCTTTTTTTGATCACGCAGGAACGATCCACAATTCGCTCGCCAACGACCACCTTCGGTACTTATGCGAAGTCCGAAATCTGATCGTCCATAAATCCTCCGTGTGCGACAAGGAATTCAGAGACAAGGCCAGAAGATTGCCAGGTTATCCTCGCGAACTTGAGCCTGGCCAGCGATTGGAATTCAACGGCCAAATGGTTCACAACATGCTCGTGCAGCCGGTGCAGTGTTCAGTCGATTTGATTAAGGCGGTTGACTCGTGGATCAAGACGCACTAATCGCGCCATGATACAGTACCGCGATCTGAGACCCGGAGGTTGTGACGGATGAGCGCCAGCACCGCTTCCCCAGCGTCGGTGGGAATGTAGCCGGAACCACTGCAATCGTAGCAGTCTTCCGATTCCCCACGGCGCGAATCGAACGCGCCGCGCCCACGGCATCGTGTGCAAACGACTTCGAGGACTGGCAATTGAATTGCTGGTTCATCTTGCGTAGCTTCAACAGACATGAAATCCTCCCTGCGGAGTATTCTATCATGCCAAAGCCAAAGAAAACAAAACGGACCTACGCGAGGCCCCTTTCCCTGTTCCCTCTCACTTTCGACCAGGCTGTAGACAAACTCTTGGCCGCGAAGCCGAAGAAAAAGGAACCAGCGCCCAAACGAAACAAGGCGAAGTGACAGCTCGACACGCAGGGGCGAGCTTCTCGGCTCGCCCCTGTCGATTTCACGCAATCTCTTCCTGCGGAGGCACGGGCCTCGGCATCTGGATTGAGACATTATCGTCCGGCTGTCCCCAATCGCCGCCGACCTTCGGCAATCTGCCCGTCCTAGCGATGGCTACCAAGAAAATCCAGTAGCCCATCGGGCCGGGATTGTCGGCAGCTTCGATCTCGGCCCAGCGTTTGGCTATCCTCTCCCGGTCACGATTGATCTGTTCGTCCTTCTCTTGTTCTGTCAACATGGAAGCGTCCTCTCTTGAGGGGGATACGGGCGGCCAGGTTTACTTTTTCGGAGTGCCTGGCCGTCCTGCTTTTGCGTCCAATGCAATAGGGGGAATCTGCGCGCGGAGTTGCGCGAAGAAGAAACACGTTTTGCTTTGTGGGGAACTTGATGCCGGAAGTGGCAAGAGGCGTGCTTGTACGACATGCCTGGTGCGAGTTCTGGGCAAGCGCCCTGATGATTGAATCGTAGCGCCGGTTTCTCGGATTGTCAACCGGCGCAAAAAAGTAGGCTCGCCGCTGTGAGAGCCGGCGAGCCTACGCATGTCGTACACTGACATTGTAACGCAAAGGTCCTCGACAGCCTACGGTGATTTTAACCGTTGAAAGTTGGGTTTGTCAAGTATAAAATTCCGTTTCTAAATTCGAGGACAAGACAATCGTTTGATTCGGCGAAAATGACTCAAAATTAGCTGCGAAAAGATTCGGCAAAAAAAAAGCCAAATCGACTTGACACGGCGACGCTTGAATGTACATTTGTATACATGCCAATTAGTGCTTCATTTTGCCCTTTGGCTAATTGACTGCGAAGTCCTTTCCAATTTCATGCACGCGGCGGCTGATGGAGCGTTTCCGCTAGCCGCTCGTGCGGAGTGAGGAGGTTCCCATGATCTCGATTCGACTCCTGTCCGTGGTGGGGCTTGTTCTTCTGGTGAGCGGCACGCAGGCGCAGGACTTTCCCAAACCGGGCGCCGAGCACGATCGCCTCAAACAAATGGTCGGCGTGTGGGACGGCCTGGTCAAATGCAGTTTCGAGCCGGGCAAGTCGCCGCAGGAAAGCAAGGGCGTACTCACTGCCAAGATGGACCTGGGCGGCTTCTTTCTCGTAACCGAATTCAAAGGTGAGTTGATGGGACAAGCGTTCCACGGCCGCGGCATGACCGGTTACGATCTCTTCAAAAAGAAGTACGTCGGCGTCTGGGCCGATTCGATGAGCCCGGCCATCTACACCAGCGACGCCGCGTTCGATAAGTCCGGCAAGGTCTTCACCGAAATCATGGAAGGCCCCGACCCCAAGGGAAACCCCATGAAGATGCGCGCGGTCACGACCATCAAGGACCAGGACCACATGCACTTCCAGATGTTCGCTCAGGATAAAGAGGGCAAAGAATCCCTGATGATGGAAACCGCTTACACGCGGAAGAAATAACGCGAGTGAAAGAACGAGGGGGCAAGCCGCAAGGCCGCGCTCGCCTCTCGTTCCTAGCCCGTTGTCCGTACCGTTCGCCGATTCTTCATCTCTGATTCCAAAAGAGGAGCAGTCATGAATTCCAGCGATGCGATCTTTCAGCGTGCCCTTGTCAAGCTGTTGGTTGAAATCTTCAATGGACCTCCTGGCAGCGAGTGCTATGTGCTCAATCCGGGAGATCCGGGTCTCTTGCGTCAGCTCGATGCGATCGACGCCGTTGCCGCCTCGAAGCGTCCGATGGCGGGAAAGACGACGATCGCCGCGCACGTCGATCATGTGCGTTACGGCCTGTCACTCATGAACCGCTGGGCCGCCGGCGAAGCCAATCCGTGGGCCAACGCCGATTGGGACGCCAGCTGGAAAAAGACCACGGTCAACGACGATCAGTGGCGCACGTTGCGCGCCGAACTCCGGCGCGAAGCGGACGCCTGGCGAAAACACGCAACCGACCGACAGGCATGGGACGACCTCACCGCCGCGGGCGCCCTGTCCAGCGCGGCGCATACCGCCTATCATTTAGGCGCAATCCGGCAAATTCTGGCGGCTCTCGAAAAGTAATCTCAAATCCTCGTCGCCTGGAGATCTCCATGAACACGCGACTCACCAGTTCGTTGTCGTTGATCGCCTGCTTGCTCCTGGTTCCTCTGGCCATCGCCGGCGAAGGCGCCAAACCGAAAAAGGGAACAGTCCGAGCCGAGGATGGCGTCACCATCGTTTACGAAGAGCGCGGCAAAGGCGACACCACTCTGATCCTCCTGCACGGCTGGTGCGGCGATCGGGAGTTCTGGAAGCACCAGGCCGACGCGTTCGCCAACGATTACCGCATCGTCGCGCTCGATCAGGCGGGGCACGGCGAATCCGGCAAAAATCGGCAAACCTGGACCGTCAACGGCCTGGCCGGCGATGTCGAAGCCGTCACCAAGGCACTCGACCTGAGACGAGTGATCCTCGTCGGCCATTCGATGGGCGGACCGATTTCCCTCCTGGCAGCGAAGCGAATGCCAGGCAAAGTCGTCGCGGTCATCGGCGTCGATACTTTGCCAAACGCGGAATTCAAGATGCCCGAAGAAGTGACGAAGAAATTCGTCGCCGGTTTCGAAACGGATTTCAAAGGCACGATGCGTTCGGCGATGGACGGCATGGTGCCTGAGAAAATCGATCCCGAACTGAAGAAGTGGATCGTCACCAAGGCCGAAGCGCAAGACCCGAAGATGGCGCTCGCTCTCATTCGCGACCTGTCTGCCGTCGACAACAAGACGCTGCTGAAGGAAGCCAAGGTTCCGGTGCGCTGCATCAATTCCGGCGGCGGTTTCAAGTTCTTCACGCCGACGGACGTCTCCGTCAACAAGAAGTACGCCGATTTCGACGTCGTCACCATGGACGAAATTGGACACTTTCCGATGCTGGAGAGGCCGGATGAGTTCAACCAAAAGCTCCGGAATGTGCTGAAAGAATTCGCCGCCAAGAAATGAAAGCCTCATTTGGCGCCGGTCACTCTTTGTCTTTGGGGCCGGGACGCCCCGAGACATCCCAGATCAGGGCCGTGCCATCATTGCTTGCCGAGGCGAGTGTATTGCCGTCGGTAGACCAGGCCAGCGAGGTGACCGCGCCACGGTGACCCTCCAGCCGGCCGCGTTCTTTGCCGTTGGCGACGTCCCATAGGCGAATGATCGGTTCACCGCCCGCCGTGGCCAGCGTTTTGCCGTCCGGCGACAACGCCATGAAGTTGACCTGCAAATACGTGGGCACTTCGTGTTCTTGACCGTTGGGGTCCTTGACCTTGAAATGGCTGATTACCATGGGGCGCGCCTCGCGCGCGGCGATGTCCCATACATCGACGGTGCCGAAATAACCGCTGCCAATGACGAGTGACTTGCTGTCTGGTGAAAAGACGGCCGTCCTCACCGTGGGTTGATTCGAAGGAGGCAACAACGGCAGTTCCTTGCCCGTGGCGGTGTCCCACAAGTGAAAACTCGGCCTCATGAAATCAACACTGGTAACCAACATCTTGCCATCCGGCGAAATGGCCACGATGCCGCCATGATGAACGCCCTCGAAATTGGCGGGAAAATTCATGCCGTCGCGCGGCTCCACGTTATCGATCTTGAGCGTTTCTTGTCCCGTCATGACATCACAAAAGTGAACGGTCGAGTCGCCGAAATAACGGCGGATGACCAACGTCCGGCTATCGGGCATCCAGGCCGCGTCGCAATACGTTGTGGACGCGCGGAAGCGCCGCAGTTCCTTGCCGCTTGTCAATTCCCAGACGCGAACGGTTTTGTCCGCGGGACTCACGGAGGCCAACGACTTGCCGTCCGGCGAAAGGTGGATGGACGCAATCGGC
>DAIOGM010000309.1:0-9056 GCA_036745215.1 Gemmataceae bacterium | reverse complement strand
ATGCTCGGCGGCGCGAAGTAGCCCGTGCCGTTGCTGGTGATTGTGACCGACGTGACGACGCCGCCCGAGACGTTGGCGAACCCCGTCGCGCCGGAACCGCCGCCGCCGGTGAACGTGACCGGCGCCGTGCCCGACCCGCCGCTGAGGTAACCCGAGCCCCCTTCGCTGATGGCGACGCCGAACACGTGGCCGTACGTGCCCACCGCGCCGGACCCGGCGGACGGCGTGGTGACGACGACATTGCTCACCGCGCTTCCGGCGAGATGCGCGAATGCCGTCGCCCCACTTCCCGTGCCCCCCAGGGAATCGACGATGTTGACGTTGGGCGGTCGCACATAGCCTGTGCCGGCCGATGTGACGATCACGTCGGTAATGCTCAAGGTCGAAGTTGCCGTCGCGCCCGAACCGCCGCCTCCGGTGAAGACGATGGTCGGCGCCGTGCGATACCCGCTGCCGGCGTCGGTGATGGTCAAGCCGGTCACCTGCCCGCCAGTGATGGTCGCGGCCGCCTTGGCGCCCGACCCGGTGGCGCTGACAATGCTGACGGTCGGCGGCGCGATGTAGCCGGAGCCGCCGCCGGTGATCGTGACGTTGGTCACCACGCCGGCCGCGACGCCCGCCGCCCCGGAGCCGCCGCCGCCGACGCTGGTGAAGACGATCGTCGGCGCGGTGTAGCCGGAGCCCGAAATCGAATCGAGCGTCGCAACGCCGAGGCCGACCGCAGCCGCGCCGGTGGTAGCCGACGTCAACGGCGCAACGCTCCGATCCGCCAGGCCGCCGCCGCTGAACGTGACGGTGTTGATGAGCCTGGGCCCCTTGCCCGGCGTGATCTCGACGATGTTGCCGGTTCCGGTTGCCGGCGTCACGGCCATCGTCAAAAGCGGCATCGCCCTGGCAGACAAGGTTCCCTGGAAGGTCACGGAAAACCGCTCGTTCGGCGAAGAGCTGGTCAAAAGGACCGACGCGACGCCGCCGGGGGGCAAGAAGCCGGGGGCGTTGAGCGCGTCCTGAATGTTGATGGCATCCTGAACGGCGTTGCCCGTGTAAACAATCGGCCCCGTCGTCGCGCCGCCGAGCGTCAGGCGGAAGCGCGTGTAATTGACCGGATCGACCGTCGCGGAAATCCAGGTGCTGGTGGACGTGTTGAGCGTGATCTGTTGCTGCGCGTTGACGCCGACCGCCTTGACCGACTGCGTGACCGCGACCGAGTTGCCGACGCCGACGATCTTGTTGAGTGCCGCCTGGACGACGCTGGCGGACGCGTCGAACGGAATCGCTTCGGTGGTCGTTTGCGCGAGCGTGATCGGGTGCGTGAAGGTGAGCGTGTACGTGTCGCCGGCGGAGTTGACGCCGGTGACGTCGAACGATTGCACCGTTGAATGGCCGTCAAACAGGGGCGACCAGGTCGCGCCGCCGTTGTACGTCTTCCAAGCGCCGCCGCCGGCCGTCGCGATGTAGATGATGTTCGGATCGCTAGGATCGCTGACCACGCTGGTCACCGCGCCGGCGACGTTGGCCTTGTTCGTCGCAGCCGACAGATTGACGGCCGCGTTTTGCACCGCGCCGGGGCCGGAGGCGAACCACTGCGTCGGCGTGGCATTGGCGGCGCCTCCTTGCGTGACCACACTTGCGCGCGCCGTGGCGCCGGTTCCCGTCACCGAAGCGCCGGCCGTGCCCGTGAAGTTGCTGGCGACCAGAGTCGGCGGACTGACGACGGCGAGACTGCCGCCGAAGGTGATAAGGAAATTTCCCATGGAGGTGACGTCCATGGTCGCCGTGCCGGCGCCGCCGCCCGGCGCGCCGGGGGCCGTCAACAGATTGGCCAACGCGGCACGGAGGTTCGCTTGCGTCGCCGCCGGCGTGGCCCCGATCGCGACGGTCGCGCTCGTTGCCAGGCCGAAGAAACGCAGTTCGAATGTGCCGCTCGTTCCGGTGACGGAAGCGATCTGCGCCGCCGGAGACGCGATCAGCGCGGGAGCATCGATGCCGCGGAAGGCGCCGTGGAAGACGACGGTGTAGGAATTCACGTCGCCGCGGGTGACGGTCACGCTGCCGCCGCCGGCGCCGCTGCCGGCCTGGATCGCGGGCAGGGCGTTGAGGGCCGCTTCCACCTGGGCTGCCGACGCGCCGATCGGCAGCGACACGGTGGTCGAGGTCGTCGGCGACGGATTCGGATTGGTCAGTGTCAACTGAAACGTCGCATACGTCGGCCCATCGACGCTGATGCGCTGCACCTCATTCTCGAGCGGATTGCCCGTTCCTTGCAGCACGAGCGGTTCGCCGACGATGTTGACGCCGCCTTGAAGTTGCATTTGTGCGCCGTTCGCCACCACGGTCCCGCCCGCGCCATTGGTCAGCACGGAAATCTGCGGCACAATGGCCGGCCCGCCGGTGATCGTGGCAGTGATCTTGGATTGAACGAATCCGTTTAACGCCCCGTTGAGCGTGATCGTTATCACTGGATTCGCCGTCAGGCCGGTGATCGAGACGGAGGTCGAACCGCCGATGCCTCCAATCGACGGCAGCGCGTTCAAAGCAGACGTGATGGCCGCGGCGTCGGCAGGACCGGTGTAGGTGATGGGCGATGTCGTGTGGCCGTTGAAGGTGAGCGTGAACGTTGTCGCGCCGGCCGCCGCTCCGGGCAAGCCGATCGTTTGAACCTGTGCGGTTGCGCCCGAGCCGAGTGCGGTAGCGTTCTGAACGGTAATCACGCCTTCGTTGACGAACGTCGTGCCGTGATACGTGTTCGCGCCGGCCAGATTCAACTCGCCGCCGCCGGCGACAACCACATCGGCCGGATTGGTTCCATCGCTGATGACGCCGGTCACCGTGAGGCGGGCGTTCGGCATGATGTCGATGACCGGGCTCGCCAGGGCAACCTTGGCGAAGCTCAACCCCGCGGTGAACAGCGCCTCGATTCCGGGCGCGTCGAGTGCGGCCTGGATGGTGGAGATCAACGTGTTGAGATTGGCGCTCCAGAGAATCGGCGCCGTCTGCGCCGTCGCCGTGCCATTGCCGACCACCAGCGTGAACGAATCGCCCTGATTGAAATTGCCGGCGACGACGAGCGTCTGGACCGCGTCGATGGCGGGGCCGCCCGGCGTGGTCGTCGCGATGGAGACCGATCCACCGGTTGGGCTGCTGACCGTTTTCAACATCGTGGGCACGCTTCGCGCACCAGCGGGGCCCTGAAAGGTGACCGAAAGATTGGCGTTGAGTGAGACAGGCCCGCGCCACAGGTAATCGCCGCCGGCGACCATCCACGCTGCGGTGCCGAAGTGGGCGTTGCCGTCGCCGTTCAGAATGAGCCGCGTGTCCCAGATTTGCAAGCCGCGTTCGATGCCGCCGTTGAGCTGCGCCGCCGTGGTGCCGAGTTCGAGCGATGCGCCGTTCTGAACCGTCGTCGTGACGGGCGTCGCGGGCGTTCCCTTGCCGAGCGCGGTGTCGTTCTGAATCAGCAGAACGCCGCTTTGGATGTCCACGCCGCCCGTGTAAAGGCCGGCCCCTTGAAGGATGAGGCGTTGCGAACCGAGCTTGACGAGCTGGCCGGCGACGGCGCCGTTGTGAATCGTGCCGGTCAAGACGAGCTGGCTGGCGTCGGCGAACGGGGCGACGGCGCCGTCGCTTTCCACGCCGATGCCGGACAGTCCATCGATGTAGATTTCGCCGGACACGATGTTGCTGCCCGCGAGGTTGAGCAGGGCGCCCTTGCGATTGAGCCAATCGAAACGATGCTCGATGCCGAGCCCCGCGAGGCGCACGGGGTAGGGCAGGTTGAGATCGCCGCCGGCCTGATCCTGCTTGAGCATGAGCGACGCGCCGCCGGCAACGCGCACGCCCGGTTGCAGCACCGGATTGAGATTGCTGATCAAGCCGCCCAGGGCCCGCGAACTCTTGGCGGTGATCCAGCCCTCGTTGATGATGGTTTGGTAAGTGTCCTGGCCCGGCGCGACCGCATAAGTATTCACCGCGGTCAGCACCAGTTCGCCGAAGCCGACCTTGGTCAACTCGCTGCCGCTGATGACGCCGTCGATCGTGAGCTGGCTGAGATTGTTCCAGGTAGAAAGCTGAATGTTGTCGGGGTCCGGATCGGGCGCGGCGCCGAGCGCGGTGGCGCCGACGAGACTGACGTTGCCCTTGATCTGGTTGACGCCGCTGATGTTGTAGAGAGCGCCTTCGTTGTTGAGGCCCGCGCCTGACAGCGTGAAGTTGACCGAGTTCGGGAAATACAGGTTGAACGTCCCCGCCAGGCCCGACGAATCTGCCATGCCGTCGGCTTGCAATTCCAGGCTCGCCCCGGAAGCGACCGTCGGACTGGTGCCGCCCATCGCATTGGAATCGCGGACGTTGACCGCGCCGTTGGCCACGAAGATGCCGGCCGTGAGGGTGTTGACGCGCGGCAATATGACGCGGCCGGTGCCGATCTTGGTGAACGTGCCGAATGCCATTCGCGTGTCAAGGGTCAGATTCGTGTTCGCCGCCGCGTTGATCACGGTCGCGATGCTCAAGGTGATGCCCGTTGACGACGTGGCCGCGGTCGGTTGTTTCCAGGAATTGTGGCCCGCTGTGTTGGTCAGGCTGGTGTCGATAAGCGAAAGATACTCATTGGGAATCTGGAAGCCGATCGCAGACGTGCCGGCTGCGACGCCGACGCTGACCGAACCGGTGCCGAACGCCGAGGTGATCCTGGCGCTGAGCGTCGGAATATCGAGGCCGCCCAGGCTGCCGCCGAAGGTGATGCGAAACGTCGTGCCAGTGCGGACGACGCTAACGCTGGCGCCGATGCCGTTGATCGTGGACAGCGAGTTCAGGGCCACCTCGACATTGACGGCATCCATGGTGGAGTTGGTGAAAGTGATCGGCGTGGTCGTGACGCCGTTGTACGTCAGCTTGAACGTGGTGAAGCCGACGACGGGATTGACGAGCGTGACGGTTTGCACCTGGGCGAAGTTCTGATACTGCGTCGGGATCGTCGGATTGCTGGTGTCGCGGATCTCGAGCGCGCCGGTCTCGTTAATGTTGGTGTTGACGAAGGTCTTGGCGCCGCCGGCGCCCAGCGCGAACGGATGACTGACAGCCACAACGCCGTTGTTGACGAATGTATTGCCGCGATAGGTGTTGCCGCCTTGAGAATTGTTGGCTGCCGAGATCGGGGCGCGCGGATCGAGGTGCAGCGTGCCGGCGCCTTCCTTGGTGACGTTGTAGATCGCGGTATCGCTGATCGAACCAGTGATCGCCAGCGTCGCCCCCGCGACCGAGCCGAGCGTGACGTGGGAATTCAGCACGATCGGGCCGGACAGCGTCGAGGTGCCGGTGACGGTCATTTGCAAGACGCCGGAGAAATTATCGACGCCCGCGCCTTGAATATTGAGCGGGTTGCGCACGGTGCCGCCGGGTGTGTTGACCTGGAGCTGCGTGTTGACATTGAGCGTTGTGAAGTTGGCATTGCCGCCGTCGGCCAACGTGTTGCGGGTGATCGAGCCGGTCCCTTGCGTCACCGCGGCGTTGAATTGCAACACATCGACGCCCGCGAGGCTTCCCGTGAAACTGAGGGCGTAGGTTGCACTGCCCGCGGCGCCGGCGGTCTGCGTCACGGTGACCGGGTTGCCGGCGAAACCCAGGCCGTTGAACAGCGTGTTGAGGCCGAGCTGCAAATTGGCCGCGTCCGCCGATGTGCCGGTGAACGTGACGGTTGTCGAAGGATTCGTCGTGCCGTTCGGATACGTCAGCGTGAACCGCGTCGGCAGCCGCCCGCTCGGCGTCGCGCCCGCGACCGCAATAGTTTGCAGTTCGGACGTGACGGGGCCGCCGAGTCCGTTGGCATGCGTGACGACGACGGCGCCGTTGCCGATGACGTTGTTGACGGTGAACGGGCCGAAGAAGCTGCTGTTGTCGCCCGACAGGGTCAACGTGCCGACGCCGTCCTTGGTGAGCTGCGTGACGCTGTTGCCCGACAGCCGGCCCGAGATCGTCAATGACGCCGACGGCTGCACGGTGATGAACTCGGAGCTGACGCCGGCGCCGCCGAGGCGCAGATCCATGGCGATCGTCTGGTTCAATGCGCCCGCATTGACGATGATGCCCGCGCTGTTCGTGAGCGGATTGCCGAGCGTCGTCACGATGCCGGGCGACGCCGTCAAGGTGAAGGGGCCGCTCGCCGGGTTCGAGGCAAACGTGATCGAGCTGATCGTGAGGTTGTTGATGTCGTTATTGAGGATGCAGGATGCCGCGCTGCTGTCAAGAACGATATCGACGGGCGTCCCCGCGACGGGGACGGCGCCGTTGAGCCAGTTGGCGGGATTGCTCCAGTTGTTGTTCATCGGACTGCCGCCAGTCCATGCGGACGCCGGGGCCAGGCGATGTTCGAGTTCCTCCAGTTGCAACCGGACGGGCCGACGATTGTCGATCGTTTTGCCGCGCGAATTTTGAATCTTCTTGAACCAACGAGCCAGATGAAACGAAAACATCAATACCTCTTCAATCTTGCGCAGGTTCGTCAACGAACGTTGCAGCAGGTTGCAACGTTGCGAAGCCAGTTCTCGACGCAGTTCGCGCGGCGCGCACGATCCACGTCCCTTCTTGCGAAGGTTTTTTTCCAGTCGATCATGGAACGGGCGCAGCAATCCACGGCCGAAGGTCATCCGGCAAATTGCGCACTCGTGGGGACGTTGCCATCATGCAACGCGAAGGCAGGCGGGCGACTCGTACGGCAGGGCGCCGAAGCGCGCACCATCGTTGTTGCCAACGAAAATGGCGGGATTCAGCGCGGACGTAGATATTGCATCCATGCAACGTTTGGGGGGTAGGCTGTTCCGAGGCAGGTCTAACGACTTATGCCATCTCTGTTCCTTACAAACCGGGCGAACTCGGTTGGAGAGTCAACAAAAACAAAAAATCCCCGGCCGCTCGTCGGCGGTGGGATTCAACTCACGATTCTGGAGGTTTCGAAATTCAAATACACGGTTGGAGGGCGGCCATGTTCCGGTGGGTTCTACGTGCAAAACACGAAGATTGGACACCAATGTCGGAATAAAGTTCCGCGCTGACCAAAAAATCGGCTCGCCCATTCTTGAGTTCGCCGAATTAACTTACGAAGCGATGCAAGAAATGCAACGTCGCCTGCGGCTCTATTTTCCATTCGGCGGACCAACTCACCTCTTACTCCTCATCGTGCGCAAATTCCACTTCTTGATCTTAATCGTAATCTTAATCCTAATCTCGTTGGTCCCAGCGCATTTTTGCGCGACCAATTCACCAACGATTGATAAATCACGGTATAACTGACTAGTGGATGGTCGAAGAATCGCGCCACCCGAGCGGCGGTCGTGGGTACGTTTGCACGGATCTTTGGAGTGCGGCGATTTGACGCCGCTTTCTTTACTTCTTTCTTTGGATATTCGACGGCAAATGAAAAAAGAAGGAAAGAAGGAAAGCGGCGTCAAACCGCCGCACTCCAAAATGACGCTTTGCCGAAACGGCAGCACTCCTTGGCACATCAGGTGATCTCATGAATCGCTGGCTAACTTGGCTTGGTATCCTCGTCGTGCTCGCGGGCGTCATCGCGCTCGGCATTCCCATGTCCGAATGGTGGCGGGCCCGGTCCGCGCCGAAGTATTTGACCGCCATGGCAACGCGCGGCCGCGTTGAGACCGTGGTGAACTCGACCGGCGCCGTCAAGCCGGTGCGGACGGTCTCGGTCGGCGCGTTCGTGTCGGGGCCGATCAAGGAAATCTATGTCGATTTCAACAGCGAAATCACGCAAAAGGACCAGGTGCTCGCGTTGATCGACGACAAGTTGCTGAAAGCCGCCGCCGAACGCGATTCCGCCGCCGTCGCCACCGCGGAGGCGGAGCAGAAACGCGTCGAATCGCTCCTGGAACAAGCGGAACGCAATCAGAAGCGAGCCGAAAAGCTGCGCGACGACAATCCGGACAAGGAGTACATCTCCGCCACCGAGATGGATCAATTCGTTTACAACGCCAAGACGCTGCACGCCCAGCGCAGGCTCGCGGAGGCGTCCGTTCGCCAGGCCAAGGCGATCCTGCAAAACTCGCTCGAGAACCTCGCTTACACGAAAGTCGTCGGCCCCAAGCAAATCGACCACACTGAGCCCGATCCCGAAAAACGCATCAAGGGCAAGGTCCTCGAACGCAAAGTCGATCCCGGCCAAACCGTCGCCGCGTCGTTTCAGACGCCAGAGCTTTTCACGATTGCCCTGGAGATGGACAAGCACATGCACCTCTACGCGTCGGTCGATGAAGCCGACGTGGGCATGATTCGCCTGGCCAAGGAGCGCAACGACAAACTCCCCGCCAAGGATCGCAAGCAGCTCGTCTCGTTCACGGTCGATGCATACGCGGGGGAAGTATTCAAGGGCGACATCTTCGACATCCGCCTGAATTCGACGACGACGCAAAACGTGGTCACTTATCCGGTCATCATCGACGCGCCGAACCGCGACCAGAAGCTGATGCCGGGCATGACCGCGAATATCACGTTCCAGATCGAAGCGAAAGAAAACGTGCTGCGTGTGCCGGCCGTCGGCTTGCGCTTCACGCCGATGCTGGCCCAGGTGCGTCCGGAGGATCGTCATTATCTCGAAGCGATCACGACGGTGCAAGGCAGCACGAACACGAAGCGATCCGCCGACGAGAAGGCCAAGCTCGCGCAGAGCCGGCATCGCCGCATCGTCTGGGTGAAAGACGAACGTCTGCTACGTGCGGTGCCGATCACGCTGGGATTGATGGAAAATCAGAACGTCGAAGTTCTTGCGGGCGAGCTCGTCGAAGGGCAAGAAATCGTCACGGGCGTGGAAGGCGCTCTCGGGCCGCGCTGAATACGAATGCATTGACAATTGACAATTGACAATTAGCAATTGACAATTGAAGGCCCATACGCATCTCGTTCTCAATCGGAGCCGGGAGCAACTTTCTTCAATTTGAAATTGTCAATTGTCAATTGTCAATTGTCAATTGTCAATGCATTGCATTTGAGCGACCATGAACCTCGTCGATCTGCTTCTCATATCTCTGAAGACGTTAGCCAAAAACAAGCTG
>DAIOGM010000308.1:0-9059 GCA_036745215.1 Gemmataceae bacterium | reverse complement strand
CTCGTCGTCGATTTGGCGAAGAAGTAAGGGATCGCAGCCGGGGAGAATCGCAATGATCGTTGAAACGTCAACGCTGCCGGCGTCGAGTCAAGCCGGCAGTCGGCCGTGGTCGCGCGCCGCTATGCACTGGGTGCGGCGCATTCACCTGTACTCGGGACTCTTCATGTTCCCCTGGGTGATGCTCTACGCGATCACGGCGTTTTTGTTCAACCACCCCGGCGCGTTCGCGGATCGGGAACAACGCCTGTTTACGGCGGACGACTTTGCCGGCACGCCGCTCGCCCGGCCCGCCGATCCCGGCGCGGACGCGGCCCAGATTGTTGCCGCGCTGAATGCGAAGCTCGCTCAACCGGGCTCGCCGAGGTTTCGACTCGTCGAGCCGGAGCAAGCAGACTATTCGCGCGACGTGTTGACGATTCGCGCTCGCGGCGCCGGGCAAGAGCACTCGGTTTTGTTCGATGTGCCGAGCGGAACCGCGCTCGTCAGTACGGCGGCGCAAACGGATAGCCCGCTCGCGCCGTTTGCGATTCGCGGGCTCAAAGTCCCTGGCGCATTGGGAGATCGCGTGAGGTCAGGCATTCCAAAGGCACTCACGCGTCAAGGACTTGCCGCCGATGACGCGGGGATGTCGATCGGCACGGATCTGGTTTTCTTGGTGGAGACCGACGGCCAGATATGGCGCGCCACGTACAGCGTGCAAACCGGCGCCGTCAGCGGTCGTCCGCACGAGAATCCCAGTGACCTTACAACGCGCCGTTTCCTCACACAACTTCACATGACGCACGGTTATCCAACTCAAGGAACGGCCCGGTGGATCTGGGCGCTCGCCGTCGATGCCATGTTCGCGTCGATGGTGTTCTGGGGCATCTCCGGCCTATTCATGTGGTGGCAGCTCAAGGCGGTCCGCGTCGGCGGCGCGATCATTTTGATTAGCAGCTTGATTTTCGCGGCCATCATTGCTGTCGCGATGCATCAAAGCCTCGGCGGACCGTAGTGTAGTCATCACGCTCCGCGTGATGGAGTTGGACAACTTCCGCAAACGGCATATTCCCTTCGCCGATGACGCCCAACTCCATCACGCGGAGCGTGATGACTACATTATGGCACGGTCACCTTGATCAAAGTCCGCGGCGACTCCAGGCCGGCATGGTTCTCCGCGGAAATCTCATACACCGACGCCTTCTTGCCCGTCTTGTCGATGTAACGCAACGGCGCGGGCCGCGGCTCCGGCTCGTCGCCGAAGTTCCAGATTTGATAGTAGCCCTTCGGATTCGCCGTGGTCGCTTCGCCGCCGATGGTCGCGAGCTTCTTGCCGTCGCGATATAGGTAAAAATACCGTGTGCCGCTCTCGAGGTCCGCATCGTGCAGCCACGTAATGATGTTTTCCTTGCCGAGGCGGGCGCCGTTCAGGCCGTACGGAGCAACGGGCGGCGATTTGTCCACGACCTCGCCGGTCTTGACAAACTCTTGCCAAATCCTGGCGACGCGCTCGTCGGTCAGCCATGCGCCCTTTGATTTTTCGCCGGCGAATTTGTCGGTCGGCGCGATCTCGAATGACTCGACATTGCCGATCCAGGCCTTCTTCGCATCGATTGGCCGCAGCTTTTTCTCGCCGGCAAGAGGCAGGCGGGCCATCAACGCGGCGTCGAAAAATGGCATCGCCAGGTGGCGATTGTTGCGGCAATCGTGTTCCGCCTTGGGATCGATGGCCGTCGCCCAAAACGCTTGTTTCGCGCGATATTTTGTAAAGGCCTCCTGAGAATTCAGATGCACTTTTTCGAATCGGCCCGTAATCTCCTTGATGCCGTAGTTGAGAATCGTCGGAATATCCAAGGTCTTCGCATCCATCGTCGTGACGGCTTGCGAACGCGCGAAGACGGCGATGGTGCGCTCGGGATGGCGATTCATCATGTGCATTGCCCAAAGCGCTCCGCCGGAATGGCCCCAGATCGCCCACGGCGCATCGACCATTTCCGGATGCTCGCTTTCCTTCGCGAACGTCTTGAGCGCCGTCAACAACGCTTTTTCGGAGCCGTTCGCGGGATCGAACCAGTCGGCGCACTCCTTGTCCTGAACGAAGTGCGAGCCGAGCAAGGCGCAGTCGTGCTTCTTGGCGAGCGCTTGCCACATGACGTCGTCGGCGTGATCGAGGCCCTTGCGGCCGCAGCCGTGCTGGCGAATCAGGATGCCGCGGACGTGCCTGACGTTTTCGGGAAGCCAGAGGCGAAAATCGGCGGACTTGTACTTGGCGCCGTCGGCGGGCGGGACGGCGGTGTCCCATGACTGGGCGCCAATTGGGTTGATGATTGCAAGGAACACCAGCAGTGAAAGGAGTAATCGAGGCATGACAGGAACCTCCGTCCAACTCGCTTGCGGTTTCGCGTGAGCCGAACGGTGCTAAGCTATCGTTTTTCGTGGAGCCGCCAATTCCGTATGGTAACGTAAACCGCGAGCCCCGCGACGAAACTCACGAAACGAGACGATCATGCGCAACTCGTCAATCATCGGAGTATTTGTTTTCTTATCGCTCAACGTCTCGCTCCTGGCGCAAACGGAAACACAAGAGCGCAAAGTCGCCGCCGCCACGCGGCTCGACTGGGCATTCGCCGCGCGCGGCTTCCCGATCAAGGACACCAAACTACCCGCGAGCTACGACTCGACCAAGCAGAAATATCAACTCTACGTGCCGAAAGGCTACATAAAGGAAAAGCCCGCGGCCCTGGTGCTCTTTATCTCGGCAGGCGACGCGCCGACAGGCTGGTCGAACTGGCGAAAATCTTGCGAGACCGAAGGCGCCTTCTTCGCATGTGCATACGGCGCCGGCAACACGACGCCGGCCGGTCAGCGCATTCGCATTATTCTCGACGTGCTCGACGACGTTCGCCGCGCTTACCAGATCGACGCGGATCAAACCGTGATCACTGGTTTCTCGGGAGGCGGGCGCATGGCGTGCGCGATCGGCTTCGCGTTGCCCGAGTACTTCGGCGGCGTCGTGCCCCTGTGCGGCACCAATCCGATTCCGGGGCCGGCCTGGCAACGGCATCTCGTCGAGGAACGCTTGTCCGTCGCCTTCGTGACGGGCGAAAAGGACATGAATCGCAAGGAAAACGAAGGGTACATGTATCCCTGGTTTCAGGAAATCGGCGTGCGTTCGAAGCTTTGGGTCATGCCCAACATGGGGCACGTGATCCCGCCGGCGGCGACGGTGAACGAGGTGCACGCCTGGATCGCCGAGGATTTGAAACGCCGCCGCGACGCGGCGAAGGCGCGCCCGAAACTCGCCGTCGGTCCGGACGATGCGCCGGGCGCCAACGAACTATCGAAACGCTATTTCGAGGCGGCGCTCGACGATCTCAATGAGCCGGCCCGCACCTGGCGCGGCGTCGCGCTGTTGCAAGGAGTCGGGCAACGCTGGCCGAAGTCTGAAGCGGCCAGCCGGGCCGGCGACGCCTTGAAAAAAATCAGCGATGATGAAAAGGCCCTCGATCGCATCGAAATGCAAGGAACTGCGGACGAGGTCAAATCGATTTCCGCGCAGGCCAAGGCGCTTGAACGATTCGGCAACCTCCCCAAGGCGATCGAAGCCTGGGAGCTGCTTGCCAAGAATTACCAGGGCACGCCGGCGGGAAACACGGCGAACGCGAACATCAAAAGGCTTCGAGCAAAATAGCCGTTGAGCGAGCCACGGGGTTTATCCCCGTGGAAAGGGGACCCATTCCGCGGGGATAAACCCCGCGGCTCGCGAAACATGGCGTTGTCCCCAAGAATGTACTGCGGTTGCATCATTATGGGCACTAATCTCGCTGACAAAGCGCGCGTCCTCTACGACGGCGACTGCGGCTTCTGTTGCAAGTCGGTCGAGTTGCTCAAGAAACTCGACTGGCTCAAGAAGCTCGATTGCGTCAACGTGCGCGATGAAAGCCAGACGTTTTTGCAGGAGCCGCCCATCGCGGGGGCGCCACTTTTAGAACAGATGCACGTCGTGCCGGCCGGCAGCCAGGAACTTTACGGCGGCTATCGTGCCGTTCGCTGGCTGGCGTGGCGATTGCCGCTGACCTGGGCAATCGCGCCGTTCTTGTATTTGCCGGGCATGACGTGGCTGGGGCAGAAGTTTTACCTGTGGATCGCGCGTAATCGATTCAAGATCATCCCGTGCGAACACGGAGTTTGTTCGGTTCCTCCGCGGCGGTAGTGCAGCCGCTTGGGGCTTTGCGTTCGCGCGGCGCCGCGCGAACGCGAAGCCGCAAGCGGCCATAGATGATACAACAACGCAATACTTCCAACCTCGTTGTTGAGATCATCATGACCCGCCGTGCAATCCAGCTCCTCACCGATGGCGAATCGATCGACGAAGTCTACCTGGTCTCGGATAAACAGCTCCGCACCAATCGCGCCGGCAACTTTTATCTTCAGGTCGAACTGCGGGACCGCACCGGCGCCATCACGGCTCGCCTGTGGAATGCCAACGAGACGCACTTCCGCACTTTCAACGAAGGCGATTTTCTTCGCATCAAAGGCAAGGTCCAACTTTTTCAGGGCGCCCTGCAGGTTCTGTTCACGCAATTCGATTGCGTTGATCCAAGCAAAGTCTCGCTCGCGGATTTTGTGCCACGCGTCGAGCAGGATATTCACAAACTTTACGATCGCCTGAAACAATACTTGCTCAAGATGAGCGATCCGCATCTGCGGGCTCTCGCGGAGTGCTTTTTCATCGACGAGGCGTTCGTCAGCGCGTTTTGCAACGCGCCGGCCGGCATTCGCAATCATCATGCTTATATCGGCGGACTCCTGGAACACGTCGTCACCATGCTCGACCTCGCGGATCGCGTTGCTCCGCTTTATCCCGAACTCAACCGCGAAATCTTGATGATGGGCGTCTTTTTGCACGACATCGGCAAGACGCGCGAATTGAGCTGCGAAAACGTCTTCGGCTACACCGACGAGGGGCAGCTCGTCGGCCACATCGACATCGGCGTCGAGATGCTGACGGAGAAAGCCGCGAAGGCGCCGGACCTGACCGGCGAGCCATTCCCGCGCGAACTTTTCTTGCGGCTGAAGCACATGATTGTGAGCCATCACGGCACGTACGAGTTCGGCAGCCCTCGTTTGCCGATGACGCCCGAGGCGATCGCGCTGCATCATCTGGACAATCTTGACGCCAAGCTGCATCTATTCCTACGCGAGATTCGTGAGGACAAGAACACGACGGCCGCGTGGACGCCGTACAACGCGAGCATTCAGCGGCGCTTGTTCAAGGGCCTGCGCGAAGGTTCCGAGCCGGTGGCGGATTGAGTCGGCGCTCATGCTCATAGACTAATATCATGTCTGACTTACAAACACGCATCCTCAGTGCCGTTTCGCATCCCAACTATCACGCCGTCAAACCGAAGGCGCTCGCGCGCAAGCTCGGCCTCACGGCGGGCGAGAACAACGATTTCAAAGATGCGCTCAAGGAGCTGATTCGCCTGGGCCGCATCGAGATCGGCAAGGGCAACGCCGTCCGCCCGATCGGCGGGCACGCGACGGTCACCGGTATCTTTCGCAAGGCGGCCGCGGGTTTCGGCTTCGTGCGGCCCAATCCGGATGAAGGACACAAGTTCAACGAAGTCTACATCCCCGAGGAATCCGTGCGCGACGCGACGACGGGCGACGTCGTTCTCGTCCGTCTGCGGCCGTCGCGCAAGCAGCACGAGCGTGGCCCCAAGGGTGACATCGTTCAGGTGCTCGAACGCGCGACGCGCCAGTTCGTCGGCACTTACTTCACGCGCGATGGCCTGTTCTACGTGCGCGTCGATGGCACCGTCTTTTCGCACAGCGTCGTCGTCGGCGATCCGACGGCGAAGGGCGCCAAGCCGAATGACAAGGTCGTCATCGAGATGTTGCGCTTCCCGACCGCGGACGACCGCGGTGAAGCCGTCATCACCGAGGTGCTCGGCGCCCATGGCAAGCCCGGCGTCGATACGTTGTCGGTCATCCGCGCGCTCGGCCTGCCAGATGCATTCGCTGAGGACGCGCTCGAAGAAGCACGCCAGGTGGCGGCGCGTTTCAAGGACGAGATTCCGGAAGGCCGCGAGGATTTTACGAATTGGCTGACCATCACGATCGATCCCGTGGACGCGCGTGACTTCGACGACGCGATCTGTTTGCTCGTCGATCCGAAGACCAAGCACTGGCAGCTCGGCGTTCACATCGCGGACGTCTCGCATTTCGCGCCGCCCGGCAGCGCCGTCGATCGCGAAGCACGCAAACGCGGCACCAGCGTTTATTTGCCGCAGCACGTGATTCCGATGTTCCCGGAGATCATCTCCAACGGGCTGGCGAGCCTGCAGCAAGGCAAGATGCGTTACGTCAAAAGCGCGATCATGGACCTGACGCCGACCGGGCAAAAGACGCACGTTCATTTCGCGAACGGCGTCATCAAGACGCGGCGGCGTTTTAGCTATGAGGAAGTGTCCGCGATTATCGCTGTCGAGGAGGGCCGTGAGCCGGACATGCCGCCGCCTGCGATTGACGAAGACGTCCGAACGATGCTGCTGCAAATGCGCGACCTGTCGAAAATCTTGCACAAACGCCGAGTCAAACGCGGATCACTCGAACTTCAGATGCCGGAAATTCAGCTCGAGTATGACACGAACGGCAGAGTGTCCGGCGCTCACTTTCGCAAGCACGACATTAGCCATCAGATGGTCGAGGAGTTCATGCTTGCTGCCAATGAAGCGGTGGCGTCGCATCTCGACGACAAGGACCTTTATTTCTTGCGCCGTGTCCATCCCGCGCCGGAGCCGACGAAGTTGCAAAAGTTCGGCGAGTTTGCCCGCATCCTCGGCTACAAGATCAAGACCGCGACCGATCGCTTCACGCTACAGCGCATCCTGCAGCAATCCGCGGACAAGCCGGAGATGCACGCCGTGCACTATGCGCTCTTGCGCAGCTTGAAGCAGGCGACGTACAGCCCGGTGAAGGAAGATCACTACGCGCTGGCGAGCGAGAACTATTGCCACTTCACGTCGCCGATTCGCCGCTATCCCGATCTGACGGTGCATCGCTTGCTCGATCATTTGATCAAACGGGGCAGGGCGTCGAGCAACTTCGACGAGTTGATGGCGCTGGGCGAGCATTGCAGCAAGACGGAACGCCGGGCGGAGAACGCGGAGCGCGAGCTGGTCAAGCACAAGCTATTGGTTTACATGAGCGAACGCCTCGGCACCGATCTGGAAGCGGTTATCACCGGCGTCGCGGACTATGGCTTCTACGCGCAGGCGGCGACGTTGCCGGTCGAAGGTATGGTGCACATCAGCACGTTGCCGGACGACTATTATTACTTCGACGAGATGTCGCACACGTTGCTCGGCCAGCGGACGAAGCGAGCATTTCGGCTCGGCGACAAGGTGGAGGTGACGGTGGTGCGCGTTGACTTGCAGCGTCGGCAGCTCGATTTTCGCGTCAAGGGGACGATGGGGCCGTTGCCGAACGTGCGGAGGCGGAGGTGAACAAAGATTGGCGAGCCACGGGGTTTATCCCCGTGGAACGGATGTCCGCACCACGGGGATAAACCCCGTGGCTCGCCTTTGAGGTTATTTCTTCTGGCCGAGCAATCTTTCGAGCATCCGTTCAAGCTGCGGCCCGCGCGCCCGGATCGACGCGACGCGACCATTCCCGTCCACCAGCACCGGGAACGGGATCGAGATCACGTCGTAACGGTCCGCGAGCTTGCGGCTATCTTCAACGTTGATGCTCGCCCACGGAATTTTGCGGCCTTCATTGAACCGGACGATCACGTCGTCGTTTTTGTCGAGACTGACGCCGATGATATCGAAACCCTTGCCGTGATACTTCTTGTACGCGGCTTCCATGTTCGGCATTTCCGCGATGCACGGGGGGCACCAGGTCGCCCAGAAATCGACGAGGACGACTTTGCCCTTCATGTTCTTCAGGTCGAAGTCCTTGCCGTCCACGGTCTTGCCGGCGATTTCGATCTCCTTGCCGAGGATTTCGAGCTTCTTGATCGAGCTTTGGAAGGCTTTCGTGACGCTGGCGACCTGGCGGTTTTCGGCCTCGTCGAAGAGCTTGATGTACTGTTCGTAGATCGCCTTCGCGGCGTCGGCCCCAAGGTCCTCCGCGTCGGCGCTCAGTTGCATGGCGGCGCGGGCGTCGCTGACCGTCAGCTTGCCGCCTTTGTCTTGAAAGCGTTTCAATGCGTCGGCGAGCGTCTTCTTTTGCTCAGCGGGCGTGGCTTCGGCGAAAATGGAAACGCGCAAGTTGAAGTCGGCTTCCTTCTCTTCTTCCTTGGTCGCCGGGTTGATTTCGAGCGTGAACTTGCCGGTCTGGTTGCTCAGGAACGCGGTCGCAATGAGGCGATAGTCGCCGGACTTGGCCGCCTTGAAGAGGATGCGAGAGTTATTGCCTGAGCCGCCGTCGTCGTCCTGGGTGAGCGATTTGCCGGCGGAATCTTCGAGGAAGAGATAGCAGTTGAAATCGTCGCTCATGTGGTCGATGCGGTACGATTTGCCCTGTTCCAGTTTGACAATGAAGATTTTGTAGGGGTGTTTTTGCGTGACGGGATCGTCGGTGGTGATTTCGCCTTCGAATTTGGCTTTGCTGGCGTCGATCTTGAGGGGGCTTGGTGTCGCCTTGAAAATGCTGGGATTGGCCGTCTTTTCACCAGCGTGGAGGCTGACCCCGGCGATCAGCACGCCGGCCATGCCTAGCACGCACGACGCCATCCAGGTTGTGGTCCGCTGCGACATGGGTACGACTCCTGTTGTGTGAAGAAAATTGATTGATGGATCGCGATGGTCTGAGGGCAGTTTATTGCTGGCGCTAGGGGAAACCAACTGATTCCGGATTTGGCACTGTTCGCAAATGACGATTGACTGAGTCCGGCAAAATCGCGAGCGCAGGAGCACCGAAGGTGCGTAAATGTTAAAGCCCAGGGCAACGCCCTGGGATAGAACAGTCCGAGGTCCAAGCCCCGAAGGGGCGCCATCGCCTTCACGACGATCAGTGCGCCCCTTCGGGGCTTGGATTGACCTTCGTCGCTTTCCCAGGGCGTTGCCCTG
>DAIOGM010000307.1:1353-9074 GCA_036745215.1 Gemmataceae bacterium | reverse complement strand
ACCGATGGACAGGACAACGCCAGCAAATACTCGCTGCAAGAGGCAGCCCTCGAATGCGTCCGCGCCAAGGTGCCCTTGCACATCTACGGCGTCGGCGCGTCCGAGGGAGCGCATCTGCAACTGAAGGAAGTCGGCGTGGCCGACACGATCTTCGTCGAGGACACGGTGTCGGTTCCCGTGCGCTGGCGTGCTCAGGGCTTCAAAAAAGGAACCGTCGAAGTCACGCTCATGCTCGGCGGCAAAGAAGTCGCCAAGAAGACGTACAAGCTGCAAACCGGCGACGATCTGCGCGATGTCTTGAACTTCATGGTGCCCAAGGATCCCGAGAAGCGTGACACGCAAGAGCTGGCCGCGTTCATCAAGTACAAGGACGACGGCAAGGTGATCATGGAAGACAAGCTTACGCGCTCCGTGCGTGTCGCTGACTCGAAGATCCGCATTCTCTATGTAGAACACTCGCCGCGCTGGGAGTTCAAGTTTTTGCAGCCGGCCTTGCTGCGCGACCGGCGCATCGAGGTCGATTTCATTCTCGTCAACGCGGCCCCGGAAGTTGCCAAGAGCGGCAAGCCGTTCTTGTCGGAGTTCCCCAAGACGCGCGAGAAGTTTTTCGAGGCGAAGTACAACGTCATCATCTTGGGCGACGTGGCATCGACCTACTTCAGCAAAGAGCAGCAGGAGTGGATCAAGGAGTTCGTGCAGAACCGCGGCGGACTCATCGTGATGGCGGGCCGGCAGAACATGCCGTCGAGCTATGAAGCCACGCCACTTACCGAGGTGCTGCCGATCGAATTTCGCAAGGAAAAGTACGGCCTCGACAGCGATCTCCGCACCCAGGAATACCTGCCGACGTTGACGGCCGAGGGGCAGCGCACCGATTGGCTCGCGCTCGCGGACACGGCCGAGGAGAACACGGACGTCTGGCAAAAGAAGATTCTCGGCTTTCACTGGAACTACCCGGTGACGAAGCTGAAGCCGGCCGCGACGGTGCTCATCGTCAACCCGCGGGCCCCGAAGATCGGCGAGCCGCCGCAGCCGATGCCGGTGATGGCGACGCACAATTATGGAAAGGGCCAGGTCCTCTGGATGGGCACCGATGAGACGTGGCGCTGGCGCTGGAACTATCAGGACAAATACTTCGTCCGGCTCTGGGGCCAGATCATCTATCAACTTGGCTTGCCGAGCCTTTTGGGCGACGCGACCAAGCGGGCCCAGATGGCACTGGAAAGCTCGCAGGCGACTTTGGGCAAGCCTAGCACGATTTACGTGACATTATTAGATAAGGACTTCAATCCGCGCAAGGACGTCAAGGTCGATGCCGAGCTGGAGTACCTCGACGCCAAGGCGGGCGAGGAGCGCATCACGAAAGTTGTCTTGAACGCGCTGCCCGGCCGGCCCGGCGAGTACACGGTACTGGTGCCGCACAATCGGCCCGGCCGGCATGAGTTGCGCGTCATGAATCCGGAGGTGAACTCGTTCAACTACCGCGTCGAATTGCCCCCCAGGCACGAGCTGGCGGACACCGGCTTGAACGAGAAGGCGCTGCGCGACGCGGCCCAGATCTCCGGCGGCCGTTTTTATCGCGAAGAGGATTTGCAGCAGATGGCCGGCAGCATCACGGTGCAAGCGAAGGATTTTACGTTGCGCCAGGAAGTGCTGTTGTGGAACCCGCTGGCGATCCTTGTGTTTCTTGGGCTGATCACGTTGGAATGGTTGGTAAGGAAGTTTTCGGATTTGAGTTGACCGGCGAGCCACGGGGTTAATCCCCGTGGAATGGACCCCATCCCATGGGGATAAACCCCATGGCTCGCAGAGGAAATGAAATGGTCCCCGCTTCGATTCGCAGCAACCTGGCCGGGCTTCGGCGGCGCGAACGGCTCCTCACCTTCGTCTGGGGCGTCGCGTGCTGGGTGTCGATTGCGCTCGTTCTCCTCGTCCTCTGCATGTTCGCCGATTGGCTCATCGATCGCGAACTCGATACGCCCTGGCTCATTCGCTACGCATTCGTCGCCGTGCAAGTCGGCGTCTGGATTCTCGCGGGCTGCTACTTCATCATTTGGCCGCAGATTCGCTGGCTATCCGACGAAATGCTCGCCCTCTGGGTCGAAGCGAAGATGCCGAACTTCGATCATCGCCTCATCAGCGCGGTGCAGCTCAACAAGAAGGGCGCCCGGCTCGACGGCATGTCGACGGAGCTCGTAAAAATTGTGACGCGCGAAGCGGAGAAGGAAGCGAGCCGTTCGCGTTTCGCCGTCGTCGCCGATCATCGCCGCTTCCTCTGGAGCATCGTGCTCGCGGCGCCGGTGTTCTTGCTATTCACGGTGCCGATTTTGGCGTTTTATGACGTCAGTTTTGTGCTGCTCGCTCGTCAAGCCTTGGCGGACGTCGAGATACCGCGCTCGGTCAAGTTGGCGGGCAATTCGCCCGCCGTCTGGCCTGTGGGCGACACGATCCCGATTCGTTTCCGCGTGACCGGCGAATACGATGCCGAAATGGTCGGCCGCGTCTCTGTGACGCCGGGCGGGCGATTTGAGATGACGTTCATCGACGAGGATCACGGCGGCGCGAACTTCGGCGTCGATCTCGATCCATCGAAGGTGCCCGTGACCGACCGCTTGAGCATGACCGCCCGCCTCGGTGATGGCCGCACGCGCACCGCGACGACGATGCGGCTCGTGCATCGCCCGGTCATCACCGACAGCGAAATCAAGGCTTGGCTGATCTTGCCCGCGTATTGCGATACGCGCAAGAACGTCAAGAAGGTGCGTTACGCCAGGCCGCAGCCGCGCGGCGACGTCGTCGGCATCCCCGGCTCGTCGGTGCATGTGCAGTTCGAGGTGCAAAGCGAGATCAAGAAAGCCTGGCTGCAACTGCGTGGCCGGCAAGTTCTGGAGCCGGGCAAGTCGGAAATCGATGCGCCGCTCACGGAGTTCGACAAGGGGGGCAAGCTGCCGATGCGCATCGTCAAGGCGAAGCGCTTCGACGCGTCGGTGAAGGAAGATATCGACATCTGGCTCGCGGACGCCGAGTTTGACCTGGTCGAGGGCCTGAGCGCCTACGAAATGATGGTCGAGGACGAGCATGGCTTCACCAACAAGGTCAAGCGGCGTCGCTCGCTCAACCTCGGGCCGGAAGGGTCGCCGACCGTGGCGCTCTTGAAGGACACGTTCGACCTGGGTGACGGCTCGTCGTTCGATCTGGAAGGCTTGCCGGTCGTTTTGGGTCGGCCGATTCGCGTGCCGTTTGTTTGCGAAGGCCCGTATGGCTTGAGCGCGGCTCGCGTGCTGTATAAGGTGCTCAAGAAACACGAGAGCGGCAACGAGCCGCCGCCGGAGGAAGATTGGAGCGTGCTCGATTTGCCCGAATATCAACGCAAAGCGGCCGACGAGCAGTTCGATATGAAGTCGGGCATCTTCAAGAACATGACCTTCTTCAATCAGGTGTCGTTCTTCTTGATTCCATCCGAAGATCCCGACACGTTGATGGGCCGCACCATGGGCGGCGGGCGTTACTTCCTGCAAACGAAGGGCAACGCGCTCTTCAACAGCAAGGGACAACCGGTCCCTCTCAAGGCGGGCGATCAGATTGAATACTGCGTCGAGGTGTTCGCCGCGGAACGGGAGCCGCGGACGGCGATTCCGTCGGCCCGTTCGGAGTCCCGCGTCAGCACGATCATGGAGGAAAAGGAATTCGCCGCGTGGATGAAGCTCGTCGGCGAGGAAGACGCCCGCGTTCGCCAACTGGAGAAACTGCAAAAGGCGATCTTCCAACGCAATTAACGGAACCCGCGACGTGCGTTGGGGTTGAATGTTGTTGGCGCATTGTCGCTTGCGGCTTCGCGCTCGCTTAGAAGCGCCGGATCACTCGCGATTCGCCAGCGAGCGCGAAGCCGCAAGCGGCGATGAGAACGGTTTTAACGATTTTCCGCTGGTACGGCTCAATTTGGGCCGTTAAGATGCAAAAAGTTCGTTTTCCAACCTGGGGGGATTCATGAAATCCATCCGCCGTATGAACAAATGGTTCCTCGCCGCCGCCCTGGCGTTCGTGCTTGCACCGAACGCCTTCGGACAGAACGAGGATGACATTCGCGCGCAGCAAGAGAAACAGCGTCAGGTGCAGGCGGAGACGGATCATGTCGTTCGCCGGCTCACGACCATGATGCGCGTGATGCAGTTCTACGGGCTGGATTCCCCTGAGAAGAAGATCATGGAAGAAATGGGCACGACCCTCGCCGGTCTGTCCAAGAATCAGATGGTGGACGTGATCCGCCAGCTCGAAACGGCCGCGCTCGCCAAGGACGAGAAGGACTCCGACGAGGCGTTCGACAAGGCGCACGCCAGCCATCGCCAGGTGCTGCGAGCGCTGCACGAGATGGTCGCCCGCTTCGACGCGATCCGCTCGCTCGACCAGGCCGCCGATCGCATGGAGAAATACGCCAAGGATCAGCTTGAGCAGCATCTGTTGACGGGCCAGTCGATCCGCGACCTGACCGAGATGAGCAAGCCCGATCTGTCGCCGGCCCTGCGCAGCGTGATCGCCAAGCGCACCAAGGCGCAAGGCACCGAGATGAAGCGTCAGAGCGACAATCAAGGCGATCTCGAACGGGACGTCGGCATTCTCGTCAAGCAGGTCAAGGACCTGTCGCCGAAGTTGCCGGCCGAGCAGCAGCTTCGCATCAAGACGATGAACAAGCTGATGAGCGACGTCCGATTGATCGAGAACATGACGAGCTCATCGCAAAAGCTGCGCACGCTTGGCTATCCGGAGAATCGCCTCAAGGAATTCGGCAGCGCGAACGACCTCCAGTGGAAGAGCGCCGGCAATCTGCAAGAGTTGGCCCGCACCTTGCGTCAGCCGACGGATGCGTTGGCGGCGCTGCGCGAAGCGCGCGCTCGCATTGATGACGCGATTGCCAAGCAGGAAGAAATCAAGAACGAGATCAAGAATCAAGAAGAGAAGGAAAAGCAAGAGCCGGGCAAGCCGGAGCCGGAGCCGAAGGACCCCAAAGGCCTGACGTTCCCCGATCTGCAGCCGTTGCCGAAGCTGACGCCGGCCCAGGCGAATGCCGCCGAGAAGAAGGCGCAGCTCGACAAGATGATGGCCGAAGCGGTCAACGCCGAGAAGAACGCGAAGCTCGCCGAGAAGCAAGCGAAGCTGGCGTTTGACGCGCAGGACACGGCCAATCTGTTGAAGCCGATCGCGCCGGAAGCCGCGAAGAACGTGCAAAGCGCCGAGAAGTCGCTGTCGAATGCCAAGAACGATCTCTTGAAGAACGAGCCGAAGAAAGCCGCCGAGCCGCAATTGAGGGCGACGGAGAAACTCGAGGCCGCGAAGCAAGACATCGACAAGATGATCGCCGCCGCCGAGAAGGCGAAGACCGACCCGCTCGCCGCGCTGCAGAAGGCGATCGAGAACATCGACAACATCATCAAGGAACAAAAGCAAACGCGCGAGGACACCAAGGCGACGGAGAGCAATCCGCAAAAGGCGCCCGAACTCGCTCCCAAGCAGGCCGAGTTGGCCCAGAAGACGGACGATCTCAAGAACACGCCGTTGCCGAACCAGGACAAGGTCGAGAAGGCGCTCGACAAGGCGACCACGGCCATGAAGCAGGCCGAGAAGAATCTGAACGCGAAGAAATCGCCGGACGCCGTCGCCAAACAAGAGAAGGCGCTCGACGCGCTCAACGAGGCGCGGAATGAATTGGCCGAGAAGGCCGCCGAGATCGAGAAACGCCGCGAGGACATTGCCAAGCTCGAAGCCGCCGCCGAAAAGCTCGAGCAATTGACCAAGCAAGAAAAGGCCGTCGCCAAGCAGGCCGAGGCGAACGCGAACGAAAAGAAAGCCAATCCGATGGAAAACCAGGCGCTCGCCAAGGAGCAGGGCGCCATCACGCCGAAGGCCAACGAAATTGCCAAGGAAGTGAACCAGGCCGCGCCGAAGGCTGCCGAGAAGATCAACGAGAGCACCAAGAACATGGACGCGGCCAAGGCGGACCTGAACAAGAACCAGGCGAAGCCCGCCGCCAAGGAAGCGAACGAGGCCGCCAAGAAGCTCGACGACGCTCAGAAGGCTTTGCAAGACGCGATCGCGGATTTGAAGGCGAAGGAAATTAACGATCAGGCCGCGATGCAGAAGAACACCGATCCGCAGTCGGCAGCTCAGCAATTGGAAAAGGCGCTGGAGCAAGCGCAAAAGGCTCAGGAAGCCGCGAAGCAAGCCGAGAACCTGGCGAAGCAAGATCCGCAGCAAGCGAAGGCCGATCTCGCGAAGCAGCAAGCGGAGATCGCCAAGCAAGCGGAAGAAAAGAACCTGCCCGAAGCAGCCAAGGCCGCCGAGAAGGCTGCCGAGGCGCTCAAGCAGGAAAACTTCGAGAAGGCGCTCGAGAATCAAGCGAAGGCGCTCGAGAAGTTGCAAGAAGCCGCGAACAATCCGATGCCGCAAGACGCCAAGCCGATGCAAGGCGAAGCCAAGCCCGCGGGCGATCCCAAGAAGGGCGAACAACCCGCGCAGGCCAAGCAGAATCAAGCTCAGCCCGGTGAAGCCAAGGGCGACCCGATGGCGAAGAAGGGCGAGCCGATGCAGCAAGGCAAGGCCAAGCCCGGCGAGCCGATGGCCAAGGGGCAGGAGCCGATGAAAGGCCAGAACCCGATGAAGGCCGGCGAGCCGATGGCTCAGGCAAAACCGCAGCAGCCCAAGGGCGAGAAGGGCGGCGAACCGATGGCGAATGCCAAGCCGCAGCAAGGCCAGAATCCGATGCAAAACCCGATGGCCAAGGGCCAGCAGCCGATGCCGGGGCAGCCCAAGCCGGGTCAAGCGCAAGCCGCCCAGGCCAAGCCGGGCGAGAAGGGCAATCAGCCGATGGCCCAGGCGAAACCCGGCGAGCAAAAGGGTCAGAACCCGATGGCCGGCCAAAAGGGCGAAGGTCAACCGATGGCCCAGGCAAAAGGTCAACAGCCGGGCCAGGGCGAACCCAAGACACCCGGCCAGCTCGCGCAAGCGCAGAAGGCGCTGATGGACGCAACCAAGGCGCTCGGCCAGCAAGCGGCTCAAGCCAAGGGTCAAACGCCAGCACAGGCCGCCCAGCAACAGGCCGCGATGCAGAAGTCACAACAGGCGACACAAGCAGCCCAGGCCGCGCTCGCGCAGGCTCAAGCGCAGGCGCCGCAGGCCGTGCAGCCGCAACTTCAGCAAGCGCAGAAGCAATTGCAAGCGGCCAACCAGAATCTTCAGAAAGGCCAGCCCGGTCAAGCCGGTCAGCAGCAACAGCAAGCCGCCCAGAACCTCAGCAAGGCGCTGCAAGCCATGAACGCCGCCGCGCAAGCGCAGCCCGGTCAGCCCGGCCAGCAACCTGGTCAGCCCGGCCCGATGGCGAAGGGCGAAGGAAAGGGTGAAGGCAAAGGCGAAGGCAAGGGCGAGGGCAAAGGTGAAGGAAAGGGCGAAGGCAAGGGCCAGGGCCAGGCCAAGGGTCAGGGTAAAGGCGAAGGCAAGGGTGAAGGCAAGGGCGAGCAGCCAGCCAAGGGCAACGAACAGAACACCGCCAAGGGCGAAGGCAACCGCCAGGCCGACGGCAACGTCTCCAACAAGGCGTCGAAGTCGATGGATACGCTGTCCGGCGCGTTGGAGCGCACGGTTGCGGCGCTCGAGCCCTATCTGATGGAATTCCGGTTCGACCGCCGGGCGGACCATGCCTGATCCTCGAAGCTTTCTACCACTCAAGCCAG
>DAIOGM010000307.1:0-1343 GCA_036745215.1 Gemmataceae bacterium | reverse complement strand
ATGGACGTCGCCGGCGACGGCAGCTTCCTGCACCTGCCGCCGCGCCAGCGCGAGTTGATCCGCCAGGCCATCAGCGGCAATCTCCCGCCGGAGTACGCCAACCTGATTCAGCAATATTACATCAACATCGCCCGCGGCCGACCCGCCACCGGCGGTGCTCCGACGCCCGTTCCGATGCCGCCGCGTTGACGAACATCACGGCAAAAAAATGGATGGCAAAAAAATAAGACATTGAGTTAACCCTCCGGCCTTATTTTTCTGCCATCCATTTTTTTGCCATTCTTCTTGAGACCACCAATGCGCTTTGCCTTTGCCATTATTATCGTGGTGTTGTGCTTTCCGCTCGCAGCGCGCGCCCAGGAAAAACGCGTCGAGATGGATGAAGCCACCAAAAAATCCACCGCCCGCGCACTCGAATGGCTCAAGGATCGCCAGAACCCCGACGGCAGCTTTTCCGACGGCGCCTACGCTCACAATACCGCCATCACCGCCTACGCGATGCTTGCGTTCATGTCGCAGGGCCACTTGCCCAATCAAGGCCAGTTCGGCCCCGAAGTCTCCAAGGCCGCCCGCTTCCTCGTCGCCTCGCAGCGTGAGACGGACGGCTACTTGGTCGGCGCCCGCGGCGGCAACATGTATTGCCACGCGATGGCGACGCTCGCGCTCGCCGAACTCTACGGCCAAACCGGCGACGATTCGCTGAAGGTTCCCGTCGAAAAAGCCGCCAAGCTGATCGTTGGCTGCCAGAGCGCCAACGGCGGCTGGCGTTATGAGCCGCACCCGACCGGTGCGGACATTTCCGTCACGATCATGCAAGTGATGGCGCTCCGGGCCGCCAAGAACGCCGGCATGCACGTGCCCGACACGACCCTGAAAAAAGCCATCGCCTACGTCAAGAGTTGCCATCGCCCACAAACGGGCGGCTTCACGTATATGCCCTCCAGCGGCGCCCCCGGCTTCGCCCGCACGGCCGCCGGCTTGTGCGTCTTGTTCTTGACGGGTGAATACGAAGCCAAGGAAATCCCCAAAGGCGTCGAGTATTTGAAGAGCAATTTCAACAGCCCGATTCACTTCTACTATGGCCATTACTACGCCGCCCACGCCATGCACCAGGTCGGCGGCAAGGAATGGGAAGACTGGTACGGCCGACTGGTGCAGTACTTCGTGACGAGCGGCAGCCAGCAATCGGACGGCAGCTGGTCCGTGACCAACCGCCGCGAGGTGGGGCCCGTGTATCAGACGTCGATCGCGGTCATTGTTTTGTCGGTGCCGGCGCACTACCTTCCCGTCTTCCAGCGTTGATTTTTCGGCCGAGTCAAAGTGGCGCCGTTAACAAGTCGTTG
>DAIOGM010000306.1:0-9119 GCA_036745215.1 Gemmataceae bacterium | reverse complement strand
GTCGATTGCGGTCCCGAAAAGGACGCCGCCAATCTCGCAGTCACGGGCCTGGAGTTCGATCTCGATGCGACGCCGTACGTGTCGGCCGGCATGGACCTCATTTTGAATGCGTCGGTGGAAAACTTCGGCGCCGAGGACGCCAAGGACCTGCGCGGCGAAGTCTTGATCGGCCGGGCTCGCGAGAACGCCAACGATCCGCCGCTCACCATGCGCGTCATCGGCCATTTGCAAATCGGCATCGAAGCGGACGGCCCGACCAAGCTCAGCGTGCCGGGCAAATCGGCGAGGCTCTTCAAGGCGATGAAAATCCGCTTTCCCGCGGCGGGAACCTACGCGGTGCAGGTGAAAATCTCCGACGACGCCCTGGAGCAAGACAACTCGCGCACCATCATCATCACGGTGCGCGACACGATTCCCGTGCTGCTCGTCAACGGCAAGGCGTCGGTCGATCGTTTCGAGCGGGCGACGGAGTATCTGCGGCTCGCGCTCAACCCGTTCCCCGCAGGCGTGGAGCCGCCGGGCTTCCCGTTGCGGCCCACGGTCGTCGATCCGGGCCAGTTCAATCAGATGACGGAAGCTCAACTGGAAAAGTACGACTGCATCTTCTGGTGCGACTACGGCCACCCCACGGGCGGGGACGTGCAGCGAATCGATACGCATCTGCGCCGTGGCGGCGGATTCGTCGTGTCGCTCGGGGATAGTTTGACAGAGGCAAACATCGAGCACTACAACCTCATCTTGTTCAGGAACGAAAATGGCTTGCTGCCAGCGCGTTTGATGAAGCAGGTGAAAGCGCCGGCGGACCATCATTTCTATCTGCAAAACAGCGACGTGAACGAATTCAAGAAGCCGCCGCTGGCCGTGTTCATTGACGATCAGGACAAGATCGCGTTGCACACCGCGCGTTTCCGCAAATACGTTCTGGCGAGCGTGCCGGAAGCGAAGGCGCGCACGATTCTGTCCTTCATGCCGGAAGTCGGCCTCGCCGCCAAGGTGAAGCGCGACGAATCGCTGCCGATCAGCGCCCCGGCGATCGTCGAGTGGAACCCGCCGCTGCAGAGAATCAAAGACGGCCTGCCGCCGCCGGCGAAGGCCGCGTCTCGCGCCGATCGCCATCAACTCATGCAGTCGCGCTATCGCGGCAAAGTCATTCTCTTGACGTCGACCGTCAACATGGACTGGACGAGCTGGCCCGGCTCCCCCAGCTTCGGCGCGATGATGCACGAATTGACGCGCCTTGCCGTCAGCGGCCGGCTGCGCGAGAAAACGCATGTCGTTGGCGACGTGCTCGACGATTACCTCCCCGGCAGTGCCGAAATCGAAGTCAACGTTTTCACGCCGGTCAAGGGCGCCGGTCCCATCAAAAAGAAAACGCAGGCGATCGGCGAGGTCAATCTCTTCCGCTTCGATGACACCGACATCAGCGGCATCTATCGTGTCGAGACCAAGGGTTTCGATCTGCCCTTCGCAGTCAATGTCCCCACCGGCGGTCTGGACCAGAAGGGCACCGAATGCGACCTGGCGCGTATCGACGAGGTGCGCTTGAGCGAATTGTTCCCGGACTGGAAGTTCAAGGTCGTCAAGAACGCCACCGACGCCGTCCTCACCGGCGGCTCGGAGGGGGATCTCGTCGTGGACATCCCGCAGCCGATCGGGCCGGATATGGCCAATATTCTGCTGCTGGCGGTCGTCGCGCTCCTGTTCGCGGAAATCATCATGGCGTGGATGTTCGGCCATTACTCGACGACCGAAGGCGCACTCGCGAACGCGCCCGCCGGTCCCGCGAGCATCACCTTCGCGGGGGTCGTGGCCATCCTCACCGCATGCTTTTTCGCCGCCTGGGCGACGGTCAAGCTGCATCACGCGTACTTCGGCGACTTCCTCGGCTTCCTGCCCGACATCTTGCGAACCTATTTCGAAAAAGCCGTCGGCGCCGACCCGCTTTTGGCCGGCGAGGGCACGCGCTGGCAATATCAAGAACAGTCGTTCCTGTATGGCTTGCCCGGCGGCGAGAGCAATTACCTGTTGTTCCTCACGATCGCCGCCGTCGTGCTCATATTCTTCACCTACCGGGCTGAAGCGCCGCGAGTGTCAACGGTTTACAAACTTCTCCTGGGCGCCGTGCGGCTCAATCTCGTCTTGTTTGTGATGTGGGCGATCTTGCCGCGGCCCGAATTGCATTACGATCGCCAGAGTTTCCCCGATCTGGTCATCCTGATCGACGACTCGCGCAGCATGGGCGAGCCTGACGCGTATCAGGATCCGAAAGTGGTCGAGCAAGTCAAGAAGTTGACCGAAGGCATCCGCGAACGGCTGGGCAAGGAGTTGCCGGAGCGGATCGCCGGCCTGGAGGTGCAGATCGCCGCCAGAAAAGTTGAGGCCCAGAAGAATCCGGACGTCAAGGCGGACGTCGATGCCTTGACGCAGCGCTTGAATTACTGGGAGAAACAACGCGCCTTGATGAACGCCAACAAATGGCGGCCCAGCCGATTGCAGCTCGTGCAGGCGATCCTCTCGCAGCCGGAGCCGCACTGGCTCAAGACCATCCTGACCAAGGAAGACATTCGCGCCAAGGTGCACGTGTTCCACCTTGACGCTCAAGGCCGGGCCACGAAGCTGCGCGACGATCAAGGCGACGCCGGCGATCTCATCGATCCGTTCGACAATCGGCAAATCGACCGCACGATCAAGGCGATCCTCGCGCTCGAACCGGTCGGCAACGACAGCCGGCTCGGCACCGCGCTCAAGCAGGTCATCGATCACTATCGCGGCTCCGGGCTGTCCAACGTCATCATGCTCACCGACGGCGTCACGACGCGCGACGAAAACATCGTCGAAGGCGGCGCCTACGCCGCCCAGAAAGGCGTGCCGCTCATCTTCATCGGCATCGGCGACGAGCAGGAGCTGCGCGATCTGAAGCTGCATGATATGCAAGCCGAGAGCCAGGTGTACGTCGGCGACAACATTCCGCTGGAAGTTCGGCTCACGGGCAAGGGCTACAAGGATTTGACGGTTACCGTCGTGTTGCGCGTCGAGGAAAAGGACGGCAAGGAACGAGAACTCAAGCGCGTCCAGGCCAAGGTCGATCCGTCGGGCCAATCGACGCGCTTGCGCTTCGAGGATCAGCCAAAGCAAGTCGGCAAACGAAAGTACATCATCCAGGTCGAGCCGCCGAAGCTCGATAACAGTGAAAAGCCGATCACGCCGGCCAACCTGCGCCAGGAACGCACGGTCGATGTCATCGACTCCAAGCAGATCAATGTGCTCTATGTCGAGGGGCAGCCGCGTTACGAGTTCCGCTACATCAAGTTCCTCATGGAACGCGAGGCGCCGGACGAGAAGCAGAAGAAGAAATCCATCGAGCTGAAAGTCCTGCTCCTGGAAGCGGACGATAACTGGTCCGATACCGACAAGACGGCACTCACGCATTTCCCGCCGACGCTCAAGGATTTGAACAAGTACGACGTGCTGATCCTGGGCGATTGCGATCCGCGCCACAAGAAGCTGCAGAACAGCTTGAAGGACATCGTCGCGTTCGCGCGAGGCGAGGACGACAAGGGCAAAAAGGGCGTCAAGCTCGGCGGCGGCGTCTTGTTCCTCGCCGGCTCGGGCTTCAATCCGCACAGCTACAAGAACACGCCGCTCGCGGACATCCTGCCGGTGGAACCGTCGCGCGGCGAGGCGCCGCGCGACATGGTGCACAAGAAACCGTACATGCCCCGCTTGACGCCGCTCGGCGAGATCCATCCGATCTTCCGCTTCCGCCAGGATCCGGGCGAAAGCCTGTCGGTGTATAACAAGCTGACGAAAATCTACTGGGGCTCGACCGACTACAAGGCCGTCAACGCGGCCGAAGTTCTCGCCGTCCATCCAGACGAAAAATCGCAAGGACCCAAGAACGACAACCTCGGCGAGGCGAACGCCGATCGCCATCCGCTCGTCGTTCAACGCACCGTGGGCAACCAGGGCCGCAGCTTGTTCTTCGGCTTCGACGAATCCTGGCGCTGGCGGCTGCGCGAGGATGAAGCCAAGTTCAATCACTTCTGGATTCAAACGATGCGTTACCTGTCGCGCACCCGGCCGACGCAGACCGATCTCGTGCTCGACCGCCAGATCCCGTATCATCCGGGCGACGACATCAAGGTCACCGTGACGTTCCCCGATTCGGCGCCGGTCGGCAATCAGCCAGGCCCGAAGATCACCGAGAAGACCGAAGTCAAGGTGACGGTGACGTATCTGCCGCCCGACACGCCGGAGTCGAAGGATTCGAAGGATCCCAAGCGTGAATCGGATGTGCATACCATTCAGCTCGCCAAGTCGGGCAGCTCGCTCAACAAGTATGAAGGCAAATGGAGCCGAACCCGCGAAGGTCGCTACATCTTCCGCCTGACCGATCCGGACGTCACGAAATCGCAGCCCGACGGCAAGAAGCCGAGCGCGGAGGCAACCGTCGAACTCCCGCCGGGCGAGCTGGACCGGCTGCGCATGAACTGGCAGGAGATGACCGAAGCCGCCTCGAAAACGCAGGGCGAGTTCTTCACGCTGGCGAATGCCGACGAGGCGATCAAGAAACTGCGGCCCGGCAGTGTAACGCCGATTGCCTCGAATATGCCGCCGACATTGTTATGGAATCAGTGGTGGATCTTCATTGTGATCGTGGTGCTGATAACTTCTGAATGGATTTTGCGGAAGCAAAAGCATTTGTTATAGTTGAGATAACGCGGCTCGAACGCGCTCAAACGAGGAGCCAAGTCCCATGAATCCGCTTTTGAAACGTCTCGCGGCCTTGCGTCTGAAGGTGCGAATCCTCGATGGCTGGCAGGGCGTCTGCGCCGTGATTGCCCTGATCCTGGGCGTCGGCGTCACCGTCGGCGCGATCGATTTCGTCATCCACCTGCCGACGCTCGTGCGGGCGCTCATCCTGGTCGGCTTGATGATCGGCTGCGGCGCGATCGTCTATCGCTTTCTGGTTCGGCCGTTCGGCAAGCCGTGCAACAATTTGAACCTGGCGCTGCGAGTCGAGGAAGCATATCCCGAGTTGAACGACTGCCTGGCGAGCACCGTGCAGTTTTTGACGCAATCGAAGGAAGAGCTAGCCCGCGTCGGCGGTTCCGAGGCGATGCGCGAACGCACCGTCGCGGAGACGATTGAAAAAGCATCGAAGTACGACTTTGGCCGCATTCTCGACCGCCGCGCCGCCGCTCTTTACGGCACGGCCGCGTGCGCCGTCTTGATCGTCGCCGGCCTGGCGATCTGGATGCAGGGCGAATACTCGCGCATCGCGTTCTGGCGTCTCGCCGAGCCGTTCGGCGGACACACCTGGACGCAAATGGTCGTCGAACGATTGAAGAACAACAAGATCGAAATCGTGGACGCCTACCGGCACGAGAAGATCGCGACCAAGCAGCCTTACCACATCAAGGTGAACCTGTCCGGCCAGCTTCCCGAACGCCTCAAGAATGCGAAGGTCGAGATCCGCGGCAAGATCCGCACCGACTCCAGTGAGCCGATCGTTCGCGAGAACGGGGCCGCCTACTTCATCAAGCGCTTCGACATGGTGAACCAGAAGGATGAATTCGAGTTCCGCATCGTCTACAACGACGGCGCCTTCCCGCCGCGGACGGATCAATGGCACAAGGTCCAGGTGTTGCCGGAGCCGAGGCTGGTGGCGCTCGACAATCAGCCGTCGCCGCAGATTACGCTTTATCCGCCGGCGTATACGGAACTGAAGACGATGCTGTTGCCCGCCGGCTTGAAAAACGTCGAGGCGTTCGCGGGGACGAAGGTGCGGCTGCGTGCCAAGGCCGATCGCCCGCTGACGAACGCCTGGATCGTTTATCAGCCGACCAATCCGGCGCTCTTCGCCGCCGCCTGGTTCGCCGCCGCCGCCAACCAGAGCGATCCCTACAAGCTGCTCGCCCGCGCCACGGCCGAGAACGTGGTTTGGACGCGCATCCCGGTAACGCTGGAAGACGACGCCTCCATCTTGAGCGCCGAATTCACGCCGTGGGTGGACGGCAAATACTCGCTGATCATGACCGACGAATACGAACTCGAAGGCCACGAGGACGGCGACGTGCACGTCCTGGCCGATCCGTTGCCGAAAGTCAACGTGCTGCGGCCGACCACGACAATCACGCGCACCCCGAACGCCAAGATTTTGTTCAGGCTTAGCGCTACCGACGAGCAATTCGCGATCAAGTCGATGTACGTCGAGCATCGCAAACGCAACCCCGACGGCACGATGGACGAGCCGCAACGCATTCCGCTCTACGATGCCAAGGCGTTCGGCAAGCTGATTCCGGAGGCCCTGGCGAGGCTCGGCTACCCGGCGCCGGCGTCGATGCGGACGTTCCCGCGTCTGCCGATGCGCGGCGCCGATCTACGGCTGCCGTCCAGGAAGCTCGATTTCGAAACGACCTGGTCGCTCAAGAACCAGTTCAAGGAAGGCGATCAGATCGTCATCCAGATCTGCGCCGACGATTTCTGCGACGTGTTCCGTCTTCGCGAGCCAGGGCGCAGCCAGGAAATCGAGCTGCGCATCATCGGAGCGCGCAAATTGTTGCAAATCGCCGAAGTCGATCTGGCCAAGATTCAAGAGGGCGTGCAGAAAGCCCGCAAGTTGCAGCAGGAGGCTCTGGAAACCGTCAACCAAACCCGGAAGAAGGACAAGCTCGAACCCAAGGACGTGGACACCTTCATCGACAGCGGCGAAGGCAAACAGCGAGCCGTCAACGACATCATCGGCAACACGCCCAAAGACGGTCTGCGCAAGGATCTGAACGACCTGAGGCAAATGCTCAAGGACAACAACCTCGAAGGCACGCAGGCGTACCAGGACGCGGGCCGGATCAAGGGCACGCTCGACAACGTCGCCGAGGTCGAGCTGCAGCAGCTCGAGCCGAAGATCGCCGACGTGCGCAACGATCTGACCCAGGACAACCAGAACACGCCCAGGACCAAGAAGAAGCTCGAAGAAATCGCCAAGCTCGAAAAACGCGTTCTCGACAGCCTGGACGATCTGACGAAGAAGATCGATCCGACTGCCAAGATGAACGATCAGAAAAACCAGCTCCGCGACATCATCGAACGGGAAAAGAAACTGCAACTGGAGCTGGAAGAACTCAAAACCGAGAAGCAAAACCTGGAGCAGCAGCTGCCCGACAAGAAAGCGGAGCTTGAGAAGGCCTTCCAGGAAAAGGTCGGCCAGAAAGCAACGGAGCAGCGCGAGCTTTCTCAACAGCTCAGCAAATTGATCGAGGAAATGAAAGCCGAAAAGGATCATCAAGAAGAACTCGGCAACAAGGAGAACGTCAAGAAGCTCGAAGAGACGATCGAGAAGCTGCAAAAGCCCAAGCTCGAGCCGATGCCCAAGCAGGACGACGCCAAGCTGCCGATCAACTCGCAGATGAAGAAGATCGCCGATGACTTGAAGAATCAAAGTGAGGCGCAGAAGAAGACGCTGGATCAGCAAAAGGACATTGTCGAACAGCTCGAAAACGCGCTCGCCAACCTGGAAGGCCGCAATGAGGACAACACCAGGCAGGAAATCAAGGAACGCCAGGACGCCGAGAAAAAGCTCGACCAGCTCAACAAGCAATTGCAGCAATTGCGCGACGACTTCAAGAAGGCCGAGTTGATCGAGGAGAAGGAAGAGCGGCTGAAGAAAAAGGAAGAGCTGAACGTTCAGGCTGACAAGCTCGCGGAAGAGATCGAGAAAACGCGCCGCCAGCTCGCCCAGTTGCAAGAGCAGCGGGCCGCCAATCATCTTAAAGAAGCCGTGGACAAGATCGACGATGCCCGTGAGAAGGCGCAGAACGGGCAGAATCCGGATCAAGATATCAAGGACGCGCAGGCCGAACTCAACCGCGCCAAGGAGGACTTGAAAAAGTCAGGAGAGCATCTCGCCCGCGAGTTGCTCATCAAGATTGCCGATCAATTGAAAGGCATCAAGGAACGCCAGGACGCGGTCGTCGTACGTTCGGAGGACTTCCATCCCAAGGTCATGCGGCAAAAGTCCTGGAGCGATGCGCTCTTGACGACGATGGAAGGCAACATGGACGCCCAGAAAGACATCGGCGACGAAACGGAAACCGTCAAAACGAAGCTCAAGGACGCCAAGGTGTTCCACAGCATTCTCGAACGGGCCAAGAAATCGATGGACGACGCCGGCACGGAAATGAAAAACCGCCGCAACCTGGGCCAGGAACGCTGTTACATCGACCTGGGCAAGGAACCCGAAGACCGCATGGACGCAAAAGAAATCATGGAGGAAAACGAATCGCAGACCACGACCGTCAAATATCAGAAGGACGCGGCCAAGCGGCTTGATCGATTGTTAGAAGCGTTGAAAGAAGAGATCGCCAAGCCGCGGCCCAGGCCTCAAAACGCCAAGAACGAAAAGGATCCGGACATGATGGATCCGCCACAAATGCCGCCGGGGGGGGATGGGTTGCCTTCGAAGGCCGAGCTCAAGGCGCTGCACGCCGAGCAGCTCGATCTTTTGGAGCGGACCAAGGATTTCGACGCACGTCATCCGGAACGCGATAAACTAAATGATGGCCAGCGTCGCGAGCTGCGCGAGTTGGCGGAAGAACAGGAACGTCTGCAACTTCTCTTCGGAGAAGTGATCCCGCAGCAAGTGCCGATGCCCATGCCCATGCCGAAGGAAGGGGAGAAGAAATGATGCGCTATCTCACCGTTGCCCTGTGCAGTTTTTCCTTTTTAGTGGCGCTCGCCGTAGCGCAGGAACAAAAGCCCGGCGAAAAGAAAGCCGAGGGCGACAAGGCTGCGCAAAAAAACGATGATCCCAAGAAAGCCGACGGCAAGAACGCGAAGCCGGAACTCAAGGAAGAAAAAGACGACGGCAAGGGCGAACCGCCGGCCGCGCCGCAGGAAGATCCCAAGAAGATCATTGAACGCCTGCGCGACAATTTCGAAAAGGCCACGAAACGCCTCGAAGAAAAGGACCCCGGCGCCGAAACCCGCAAGACGCAACAGGACATCGCCGACGACATCAAAAAACTGATCGATCAGCAAAATGACGATGACGGCGGTGGCGGCGGCGGTGGCGGCGGTGGCGGCGGTGGTGGTGGAGGCGGCGGCGGTGGAGGTGGAGG
>DAIOGM010000305.1:0-9121 GCA_036745215.1 Gemmataceae bacterium | reverse complement strand
CAGGGTGCGCTGCGCGACCCTGGGCTTTGAGATGCAACCCCTTCGGGGTAAAGACCTCGGTCCGCGACGACCACCTTATTTTCGTTCCGGCCAATCCGCCGGCATCGGGACCATGGGCAGGCCGGGCCGTTCGGCGGCGGGCGGCAGGGCCGGCGGCAACGTCAACGGATTCGCGGCGGGGGCATCTACGTCCTTGGTCGTGCTGGCCGGCGTCACCGCGGGCAGGAGCGGCGCGACGCTGGACTTGTTCGTTCCTTTTTCTTCCGACATCGGCAGCGGCGTCGGCGGCACAGTGAGTTTTTCCGTGTTCGACCCTGCATTGGGCGGCGTCAACGGGACCGCAGGGAAGTTCAGCGGCTTGGCCGCGTCTTCGGGTTTCTCGAACGGCGGCGGCGGCACGAGCGGCCCCTTGTTCAAATTGAACGGATTGCCAGGGCCCGGAACCGGCGGCTCCGGAACCTTGTTGAGCGGCGGCGGGCCTCCCGGACCCAGCGGCGGCAGCGGACTCGGATTCACGCCCAGGCCACCCGGCGGCACCGCGCCCGGCGGAATCGCGCCCGGCGGAATCATGCCCGGCGGGAAGCCGCCCGGAGGAATCGCGCCTGGCGGAACCATGCCTGGCGGGAAACCACCCGGCGGCATCATTCCCGGCGGGAAGCCACCCGGCGGCATCATTCCCGGTGCGAAGCCGCCCGGCATTCCCGGCGTGATTGGCGCCATGTTGAACGGAATCTGCACTCCCGGCGGCGTGCCCATGAACGGCGGTTTCATCATCATTGGCGGGCCGCCCGGAACCGGCGCATTCGTCGGCGGCGACGACACCAGCCCTTGATCGATATTGCCGATGCGCATCACGAGCAGGATGCTGCCGCGGCGGAGCGCTTCCTGGATCGGATCCTGCCCCGGCTCCAGTTGCGCCGACGTGATCTCGCCCGGACCGGCGCCGGCGGCGTCCTGGAATTGCGGATCGGGTAGGTAAATCACCTTTACGATGTAATTCCTATCCACGACTTGCTTGAAATCGTCTTCGCTGAAGTCCACCGGCACGCTGTTGTGCGCCAGGAACTCGTTCGTCTTCGGGCTCGTCGGTACGACCTCCAGCGTCGGATACAGCTCCAGCGCCGGGCGGCCCGGAATGTTCGTCAGCTTCAATCGGTAGATGGCGCCTTGAGCGAAGTTGTAACGGCCCGGCGTCTCCAGCGGCGTCGTCGAGTAATTCGGCTTGCCATCGGCGCCTTGCGTGTACCAGTACACCTTCATGCGAACCGGGTTGCCGAAGTACACCTGCGTCCGCTGAGCGGGGAACATCGACCCGACCGGCGAGCTTGAGGCAAATTGCGCCGGCAACACGCCGCCCGGTTGACGGACGCTCGGCGGCAGGTTTGCGTTCATCATGCCCGCGTCCGGCATCATGCCTTGCATGCTCGTTTTCATGAATGGATTGCCACCCGGACCGCCAGGACCGCCAGGCGGCATGCCGGGCATCGAGGGCATGCCAGGCGGCGGCGACATGCCGGGCATCGGCGGCATCCCCGGAGGCGACAGCAGCATGCCTCCCGGCGCCATCGGATTCGGCATCGCGCTGCCCGGCGGGCCTCCCATCGGGCCGCCCATCTGGTTCATTTGCATCATATTGAGCGGCATATTTTGACTCATCATCGCCATGGCCGCATGTTGACTTCCCGGTGGGGCCATGTTATACGGAGCGATCATCGGCACCTTGGTGCCGTAGGGCCCTTCCACGCCGGGCACGCTGGGCGGCCCGAAGCTCCTGCCATAGTTCGGCCGCGCGCCTCCCGTTTCCGGAGGGGTGTCCGTGCTGATGCACCCGCTGATGGATCCCACGAACATTGCCGCGAACAAGAACTTCCGATTCATAGCCGAGCCCCTTGACCTCGACCCGTTCCCGCGCGGGGAATGGGAGAAATCGCCCAGAGTTACGCCTGACGTTATCTTCGGACTGCGGGAAAACAGAACTTTCGTCAAAATCGGAAAAGTTTGACATGCTCACGCGAATCTTCTTTGTTGCCATGCTGACGATCAGCGCTACCGCCGTCCTCACCGGCGCCCGGTCCAGTACGCTTGCCCAGAACACGCCGCCGACGCAGCCGAGCTTCGTTGCCCAGGATGTGCCGCTCGATGCAGAAGTCGTCGGTGCCGGAGTCGATGCGAATCAACTCCTCGACCGCGCGATCGCGAAATTGACGGCTTGCAATGCTGGCTGGCTGAGGACGAAGATTCGGCAAACCACGAAGCTTAACGAAGCTGACGTTGTCGCAGAGGGCTGGCTGCAGCGCGGGCCCAATCAATGCGCTCGACTGGAAATGGAGCTAGGTAGCGGTCAAACGCGGGGCCGGCTCGTCGTCGTCAGCGACGGCGCGGTCATTGCGCAGATACGCCGGTTGCCCGGCGCGCTGCCAATCGTCGTACTCGACGAAGTGCCAGGCGACTCAAGCAATCGGGACGCATTGTTGCAAGAACGAGGATGCAGCGCGCCGCTCGTCCTGGTTCGCGACCTTCGGCAGCATCTGCGCGAAGGCACGCTGCAGACCGGCTTGCTGAATGACGCACCGGTGGTGCAAATTGGCGGCGACATCGATGCGGCCCATGCTCCGGCAGCCATTCGCTCGAAAGCGCCGATCCTTTTCGTCCGCGCGTATCTCGACGCTCGAACGCTTTGGCCGAGCCGTTTGCAGTGGTTTGATAGCGCCGACGCAGAGCATCCAATCTTGCGGATCGAATTCGCCGACGTTGCGATCGGCCATGCGCTGAGCCTCGAAGAATGCGCGGGCGTATTCTCTTATCATCCCGGCGGCGACGAACGCGTCCTGGAGAAGGAGGAACGTTTCCTTCCGACGAGGCGTCCATAAATTATGGAAACCCACAAAATCATCGGAGCGATGTCGCCATGCGTATCTGGTTCGTCCTGCTCGTAGTCCCGGCCCTTTTGCTTGGCATCTTGTTTCCGCGCGGCGCCGACGGCGGCGATCCGGCAATCAAAGTGGTCAATCTCGAAAAGCTCAACAGCGACGCCGACGAAGAGGACCCGTGCCCGACCCCGGATCACCTCGGCTTGCTCTACGCCTCCAAGTCGCGCGGCAGTTATGACATTCTCATTTCCAAGCGAACGCTATTGACGTCGCCGTTTAACGCCGGCAAGTTGTTTATCTTCGATAAAGCGGCCGACGAACGAGCGCCGTTCATGCACAAGGACAAGTATTACTTCGCGACGAACGAGATCCGCGACAAGAAGTTCGAAAAGATCAAGAACTTCGATTTGATGATGCAGATCGGCTTTCAGGCGCCGCTCTTCGTCTCCGGCGACATCAATTCGCGCGACGACGAAATGTATCCCTGGGTCACTCCCGCCGGCAAGGAGCTGTACTTTAGCCGCAAGGTGGACGGCGGCTGGAAACTGTTCGTCGCCAATGGCCCCGTGCCCGGCCCGATCGGCGTCGCCAAATCGGTTGGCTTCGAGAAGGGTTTCCATCGGGCAACGATCGGCGGCAACAGCTTGACGATGTATTTGCAGGGCCCGCTCGAAAACGACAAGATCGGCATCTTCCGCAGCAAGCGAGCCAAGGTCGGCGAGAAATGGTCCGATCCCGAGCCGGTCAAGGCCCTCAATCACGCTCAGAGCACCAAGGGCGACATGCAGCCCGCGGTCACGCAGGACGGCACACGGCTCTACCTCGTCAGCGATCGCCCCGGCGGCAAGGGCGGACTGGATATCTGGTATGTGACGACGGCATCGTTGAAATGATTGCGACGCTTGCGGTTTCGCGCTCACGAGCGCGAAACCGCAAGCGATTAATATCGAATCGCCAACTCGACGAGCGTCCGTACAAAGCAGCCGGTGCCACCCGATTCGCGCGTCGCGTTTTCCTTCTCGGCCCACGCCGGCCCCGCAATATCAAGGTGCGCCCACGGCACGTCGCCGACGAATTCTTCCAAGAACTTCGCCGCCGAGATGGCGCCGGCGTAACGCGAACCGCCGGTGTTGCGGATATCAGCCACGTCACTCTTGATCATCTCGCGATAATGCGGAAACATCGGCAACGGCCACGCCTTCTCGCCGACCGCTGCGGACGCGGCGAGCACCTTTTGGCTCCACGCGTCGTTATTCGTCATCAGCCCCGCCACGTCTGGGCCAAGCGCAACCATGCACGCGCCGGTCAGCGTCGCCAGATCGACGATGTGCGCGGCCCGTCGATCGACTGCATAAGCAAGCGCATCCGCCAGGATGAGCCGGCCCTCGGCGTCGGTGTTGAGCACCTCGATGGTCTTGCCGTTGCGCGCTTTGAGCACGTCGCCAAGCTTCATCGCCTTGCCGCTCGGCATGTTCTCAACCAGCGCCATGATGCCAAGCACGTTGACGGGAAGTTGAAGCTCGGCAATCGCCTGCATCGCCCCTAAAACGGCGGCGGCGCCGGCCATGTCGCATTTCATGTCCACCATCTGATCCGTGGTCTTGAGCGACAAGCCGCCGGAATCGAACGTGACGCCCTTGCCGACGAGGGCAAGTGTCGGCTTGTTGCCGCCTTGGCGATGCTGCAACACGATCAAGCGCGGCGGACGATCGGAGCCTCGCGCCACGGCCAAAAGCGCGTTCATGCGTTCGGCGGCGAGTTGTTTTTCATCGAGGATTTCCGCATCCAGACCGGTCCCGGCGGCCACGGCGCGAGCACGTTCAGCGAACGTCTCGGGATACAAATCACACGGCGGCATATTGACGAGTTCGCGCGCCAGATTAGTCGCCCGTCCCTCGATGTCGGCGCGGCGCACGCTGTCTTGCAGGGCCGCGTCGGCGCCGACGAAGCAAACTTCCTCGGGCGGCGTGCGTTCGTTCGCGTTTTTGCGGATGCCCGCCGAGTTGCTGCCTTGATAGAAACCGTGCGCGCATGCTCGCAAAATCGCTTCGGCGGCGATGGGCGCGCCATCCGGCAATGCGACGGCGACGCGCGGACAGGGCTTGGTGGAAAGCGATTTCGCCGCCGTGGCCATCGCTGCGACCAGCGACGCGAAGTCGGCCTTGTCGCGCGGCCCCAGTCCGACGAGAAGCACGCGCTTGGGCGTGATACCGGTCGCCTGAAAGAGCGGCGTCAATTCCTTGACCTTGCCGGTGGCGTCTCCCTGCTCGCGCAACTTCGTCAACAGTCCGCCGAGTTTGGCGTCGAGCAGCGCAACCGTGCCGACGGGGGAATCCTTCTCCCAAAGTCCGACGACGAGCCAGTCCGCGTTGATGTCCGATAGCGGCGAGGTTTGCAACGTGAGGCGCATGCGGCTCCATTTTCCTCAGCAAGTTTACGTTCAGCGCTCGCATGGCGCCACGCGAGCGCTAAACGTGAACTCGATTCACTTCAATTCTTCTTCCAGGTAGCGCACCAACTTCGGATCCTGTCGCCGCACTCGCTCAACCAGAGCCTTGGCTTCCGCGTGCGGACAAGCCAGGGCGTAACGGACCAGGCTGTTCTTGACAATCGGCGACTGATGACTCGCCTTGTCATAGCACGACACGATCAGCTTGGTGTGCTCCCAACGCTTCCAGCGCATCAAATCTTGTATCGCAACGTCGGCGATATCCGGCTGCGCGATCGCCAGCGCTTCGCCGGTCAGGACGTGATCGGCGTACTCATCGGGATTGGCGTTATAAAAGAAGCGCAACGCTCGCAACACTGCGTAACGCAACACAAACGAATTCTTGTCGCTCTTGAGCGTCTCTTGTGCGAATGACCAACCTTCCTTCGGCTGCAGCGTGATGTAGCCGGCGAGGATGCCTTCGTAGGCGCGGAAAAATCGCGGCGCCGGATTCTTCAACAACGAACGCAACAGCTCCACGTCGCCGCTGTCGCCGCAGGCGCCTAACAAGTAGGCGTACATACCGAGCCGTTCGGGTTCCAGGTCCGGCGTCTTAACGAGTTTGCGCAGCGTTTCCGCAGTTAGCTTCTTGGCAACCTGGCTGATGATCTTGTCGTCCGCCTTTGCGAACAACAAAAATGCCTCCTCGGCAATTTGTGGATCGGCGTCGTCGAGATGTTTGGCCGCGTGAAGAAGCATCTCCGCAGGGTTGTCGCGATAACGTTGCAAGCCGGCGACGAATTCGAGCACGCCGGGCGTGGAAATCTGTCGGCCGCTATAAGGCTCGCCGTTCTTGGCCGGCACGCGAAAAAACATCACGTAGCGCGGCGCATCCTTCGGGTCGATGACTGGAAGATAGCGCGACAGGACGATCACCTTTTGCCGCGGGAAATCGGCCTTGTCTTTGACGATCTTGTCGAAGTGGAACTCCGTCGTGCCGCTGCCCGTATTGAAGTCCGTCAACTTCGGATTCGCGAGGTGGCCGTAAACGACGGCGTCCGCCTGCTCGAACTCTTGCGCCAAGGACAAACGCTTGGACATGGTGCCGCACAAACTGCACGCCATGAGAGGGCAGGGCAGGGCGACTAGCGCGGAAATCAAGAGTGCGGCGGTTAAGCGCATGAAATGGTCCCTTCCTTGGTTCAAATGCATTGACAATTGAAAATTGACAATTATCAATTGAAATACCGTACTTGCTTCGAGCCCACCAGCAATTGACAGCGGCCGATTCTTCAATTGTCAATTGCTAATTGTCAATTGTCAATTGTCAATGCATTTTCCTATTTGGTGGTCGGCGTCGGCGGCGCCACCGGCGATTCCAACTCCAATAGCTCGCGCGTGTCGTCCACCCATTCGCGGTCGCGCGCCGTCTGCGCTTTCACGAAGGCCGTCGCTTGCGGCAACGGACAGCGCAGAGCATAACGCAAAATCGATTTGCGAATGATCGGCGTATTGAAATCCTTCGCGCCAAACAGGCCGAGCACCGCATCGCAATGCTCCCAGCGTTTCCATTTTGCCAGGTCTTCGACCGCGAAGTCGGCCATGTCCGGTACTTTCAAGACCCCGAGCACGCCCTTGACGATCTCGTCCTTCGCGTCCTTGTCATCCTTCGCAATCAGGTCCGGCCGGCTTTCCCACATGAAGCGCATCGTCTGCAATCCCTGGTAGCGGAACAGGAACGGCTTGTCCTTGTCCTTTACCAGGTCCTTCAACAGCGTCCAGCCCTTTTGCGGTTCCAGCATCGCGTAGGCCGCCATCAAGCCATGCAATCCGGACGCTTTTTGTTTCTCCGCGTCGTTGATCATGTCGAGCAACATCGTCGCATGCTTGGACGTGCCGCAATGGCCCAGGAGGGACGCGTACAACCCATATCGATACTGCGGCGTCTTCGGGTCCTTCAGCCAGCCGGCGAGAGTGTCCGCCGGCAACGATTTCGCCATGTCCTTGTAATCTTTGTAATCGGCGCGGGCGTATTCGCGATAGGCGTCGAGCGCGACTTCCGATTCCGGGCTGTTCAGAAAATCGAAGGCGAAACGCAGACGTTCGGGCTGCGTCTTGTCCTTCATCTTCAGAACGCCTTCGACGTACTTGAGCATGTGCCCGCCGTTGACGAGCTGCGTGCCCTTGTACGCGTTGATGTTGCCCTTGTAAACGTCGGCGAAAATCACGAACTTCGCCTTGGAGTCGAGGATCTGCCGCGGCACCGTGATGCGGTCCTTGCCCTTGATCATCGGATGCGTCTTGAGCACGTCTTCGATGATGAAATCGGTTTCGTATTCTTCCAGTCCCACGCCCTTCGCGGCACGCGGATTCTCGAAATGGCCGAACAGCACGATCTCGGCTTCCTCGATCTGCAACACCAGCGTCGGCCCTTTTTCCGATTCGCAGAACGGACACAGCGCGGCCGCGAACGACGGAATGGCAAAGAAGCCAACCACCCAGAGAACATTGCGAATCGCTTTCATGGCACGACTCCTTTAGACACGATTTCCCACCGGCATTATTATGGCCGGTCGCGGCGCGAAAGTGCAACGGAGAATTTGGAAAACGCTCCGCTTATTGAATGTACGGATTCGGATCGGGATCGCATTTCTCGATATCGCTCGACTTGGCGATCACGACGATGGTCACGTACCGATCCTCGGACACTTTGCGGAACTCGACCCGGCCGGTGACGCGCACCCAGTCGCCGAACTGATGCTGCGTGATCGGCTCGCGCGACGCCATCGGAATCTTGCGTTCAATCGCGTCGGAAGCGCAGCAGTTGATTTTCATGCGCACCAGCATGAATTGTTGATTGCTATTCGGATACGGCGAAAACTGCCCGCGCACCTCGACGACCTTTTCTTTCCAAAGCTGACGCTGCTCCTCGTACGTGGACATGCCTTCGAGAGTCTTGAAATCGACGGCCACGCCTTTGCCGGACGGCCGATACGCGACGCCGAAGTGAATGAGCTGGCCCATCGGATCGGGTCCCATGCCGATGCCAAGCAGATGCGTGTCCACGTTCGGCGGCATGATGAAGGTTGGTTGTTCGCGCGGATGATCTCTGCCAAAGAAGGACTCGATCACCATCGAGTACGCGAACACTTGCACGACAAGACAGGCGATGATCGTGTAAATGAGCCGCGGCCGAAAGACGCGCGTGTACATGAGTATCAATTTCAGATCGAGCATTGGCCCGAGCACCAGGAACGCGAGCTTGGAGCCATCGGGCCAGAAGAGCGGGAAATTGGCGGCGACGAACGCGTCGGCCTCGCTGCACAAGCAGAATAAAACGGCGATGCCCATCATCATCAAGATCGCGACCGCCGGCGTCTGCTGGAGAAACTCCTGTACATTGGCCGCCTTGATCGCGAACTTGCCGGCGGCGGCGAGCATGGCGCCAAGGACGAGGAAGGCGAGGATGTCCACGAAATCGTGGAGCGCGGTTTGCGTGATGTTGTTGACACGCTCGCTCAAGGGGCGTGTGCCGTTGTTCGACTCTTCCTCGGCGCCGGTGCGCAAGCCGCGCGCCACGCTGGGATGCAGCAAGCTATTGCCTTGCCAGCGCCACTGCCAATGAACGACGACCGCCGTGACGCATGCGACCAGGTAAGCCATGCCGACGCGCCAAGCGACGACATTCCACGTGCCGCCGAGGACATCGTTGCGCCCCACTTCGTCGTAGCCCGTGAAGGCGACGAAGGTGCTGGTCATGACGACGAAATTAATCACCGGCCCCGCGAGCATGTACGCCACGCACACACTGAGCGGCAACCCC
>DAIOGM010000304.1:0-9169 GCA_036745215.1 Gemmataceae bacterium | reverse complement strand
CTCCTGCCGAGCCGTTGAGGGACCGATTCTCACCGGGTTCGCGGCTCGGCGGGAGGGCGAGGCTCCTGCCGAGCCGTTGAGGGACCGATTCTCACCGGGTTCGCGGCTCGGCGGGAGGGCGAGGCTCCTGCCGAGCCGTTGAGGGACCGATTCTCACCGGGTTCGCGGCTCGGCGGGAGGGCGAGGCTCCTGCCGAGCCGTTGAGGGACCGATTCTCACCGGGTTCGCGGCTCGGCGGGAGCCTCGCCCTCCCGAACTCGCGCGAAGGAGCAAATATGTTGAACGACGACAAAGCTGAAATCAAACTTCCAATTCGAAAACACCCAGCCCATGGTGTCCTCATCGTTGACGGCCAGCCAACGATCATCTTTGACACCGTTTGCACCAAAGATCGAGCCCCCTGGCTTGCAAATGACATCGTGCACCAGTTACTTCGCGAAACCTGGCTAGAGGCAGATGCGTGGTGGATGGGGCGTTACATGATCATGCCAGATCACATCCATTTTTTTGCAGCCGCGCCGGAATCCGCCATCCCATATGACAATTGGGTGAAGTACTGGAAGTCGCAATTCACAAAGCGTCACAAGGTGCCGGAACATCGTTGGTTGACGGATCATTGGGACGTGCGAGTTCGCAATCAACTTGCCTACGAAGAGAAATGGGATTATGTCTTGCGGAATCCGGAACGTGCTGGCTTGGTCACGAAGCCGGAAGATTGGCCATGGCAAGGCGTGATTCACGAGTTACCGTGGAATTAACGTCGAGATGGCGCGGTTGCCGGACGGCGAGGTTGCGGGAGGGCGAGGCTCCTGCCGAGCCGTTGGGCGACGGAATCTCAACAGGGTTCGCGGCTCGGCAGGAGCCTCGCCCTCCCGAGCCTCGCTCCCACCTTGGTCGTCGCGCCGAAACGCACTCTCGTTCGTCTTATATTTGATGCTCAAACTCCCCTCCTTCATCGGAGATTGCGATGAAACGTTTTTGTCTCGTGCTCCTCGTGTTGCTTGGAATCCTCGGCGTCGGCTACTACCAATGGCCAACGTCCAATCGCGTACAAGCAAAACCGCCGACCGCGCTCGAAGCCGGGCACATCCAGGGCGGCTTCGGCAATGCCTTCAAGGGCGAACTCAAACTCATCGGCCAAATCAGCACCGACGAATTCGCGCGACGCTTTCCCAACTCCGCGAAATACCTTGAATCTTTCCCCTGGGACCCGACCACCGCTCAATATTACGATCATCTGCAGCTCAACCCCGCTGATCCGAAATCGGAGATCCGCGCCAAGGGCCGCCACGCCAAGTATCTTCGTGAGCAGCTTCAACAACAGGCTCGCCAGAAGGGCGAAAACCCGGACCTCGTGCCGCTGTACCCGAAGGTTTCCGCGAAGGGCCAATTTGATTTTCGCTTGAACGCCGACGAGCTGGCGAAGTTCAAGAAGAACGGCTTCGTCGTCAGCGAACGCATGGGAGCGTCCAACTTCATCGAAATGTACTATCGCGTTTACGCCCGCGACATGCCAGTGTTCGTCTCCTCCGACGCCATCCTGCACGCCTGGCATCATTCCTACGACGCGATGCTCGAAGAAATTGAAACGCTTTATCTTTCTTCGAGCTTGAACGAGATCCTGTGCGGCATGCACAATTCGCTTCCCGACGCGCAAAAGGCATACGGCGACGGCGTCCTCAAGGACAGCGTCAAGGACGCGGATTATTTCCTCACGGTGGGCATCTGGCTCCTGAACGGCGACGGCGCCGCGTGGCCGACGCACTTGAATCAAGACGTACGCGTCAAGAAGACACTCAAAGCATGCAACGATTTGCAAATGGAGACATTCGACCTCTTTGGCCGGGAACGGCGCGTCGATTTCTCGCAGTTCAAAGTCCGCGGCCATTACGAAAAATCCGAGACGCTCCGGCGCTATTTCAAGGCGATGATGTGGCTCGGACGCACCGACATGCGCGTCGCCGGCTATCCGGGCAATACGTCAACGCGCGAACTTGGCGCCGCGGTCGTGCTGCACGATTTGCTGCAGCGCTCCAAGCAATTCCAGGCGTGGCAAAACTTCGACGCCACGATTCAAACCTTCGTCGGCAAAACCGATTCGATGACCTTCGCTCAACTCGGCGAGGTGCTCAAGGAAAGCAAAATCCAAGGGCCGGCACAGATCAAAGCCGACGACAACCTGGCCGACCTGCAAAAAGCGATCCTGGCCGGCAACGCCGGGCTGCAGGATATTCGCGGCGACATCTTCGACGCGGGCGAACCGTTGCCGCGTTCGTTCACGTTTCTTGGCCAAAAGTTCGTCGTCGATAGCTGGGCGATGAACAAACTGGTTTTCGAAGATATTGTGTGGGATGGACACCCCGTCAGAAGAAAAATCCCCAGTTGTCTGGATGTGAGTTTCTCGGTCTTCGGCAACAACCAGGTCGTGCCGCAACTGGTCGAGCGAATCAACAATCCGAAAGGCCATCCATTGCGCGATGGCATGCCGTATCAGCACAATTTGGCCGCCGTTCGCAACGTGATCGATCGGCTGCCCGAATCATACTGGGAGGAAAACCTCTATACCCACTGGCTCGGTTCGCTGCGGGAATTGTCCAAGCCGACCACGGATAAGAAGAATCCCCAGGTGATGCAAACGAAGGCCTGGGCGATGAAATCGCTCAATACAACGATGGCTTCATGGACGGAGCTGCGCCACGACACGATCCTGTATGCGAAGCAATCGTATGCGAGCGTCAGTTGCTTCTATCCCGCCGGCTACGTGGAACCGCTGCCCGCGTTCTGGGGCCGTCTGCAAAAGATGGGTCAGGCCACCGGGCAGCTACTCGGAAAAATTCCCTATCCCAAGCACATGGAGTACCAGAAGAACGCTCAGGTGGATTATTGCAAACATTTTGTCACAACGATGGAGACGCTCAAGGCGATCTCGGAAAAAGAGCTGGCGCAAAAAGAGTTGAACGCGGCCGAGACGAAGTTCATGGAAGACCTGGTGGAAGTCGATCGCGGTTGCGGCGGCCCGCCCATGTATTTCGGCTGGTATCCGAAACTCTATTATGGATCGAGCGACGAAATCACGCGCTGGGACGCCCTGGTCGCCGACGTGCACACCGATCCGATGTCGGGCGTGCTGCATCAAGGCGTGGGCAACGTCGATCTGATGGTGATCGCCATCGACAACGGCAAGGATCGCATGCTCTTCTTGGGCCCGACGATGAGTCATTACGAGTTTGAATTGAGCGGCGCCAATCGCAAATCGGATTCGGAATGGCGCGCCGACTTGAAGGCGGGCAAGACGCCGCCGCGGCCCGAATGGACCCGCGAGTATTTGGCGCCCGGTTTGAACCCGCGTGCCAAGGATTATGTGGATTCAAATCCGGGTACTGTCCTAGTTTCGCGTGCAAGATTTTAGGTGAACCTTCTGAGTAGCCTATTCGTCTTTCATCGCATGTCCGCTCTGAATCTCACCTCTGTTTCTTCTCTCGGGCTTTCTTCTTTGCCAGTGAAAGCAAAACGTCTCGCGCCCATGTAGACGTTTCTTGACCTGCCGATTCCGCGAATTCGTCCAGCGTGCGCCGATCTTCAGCGTTCATTCGGATGCGAAGCTCGCTATCCAATCGTTCGGAATCAGGTTTTTTTGGTCGTCCCATTGCCATGAACTAATTGTAGCAACAAATTCTTGAAAATCAAGAGAAAAGACTTGACGCCTTACTTATTGTTGCTACAATATGTGTAGATGAATAAACCCTGATGCCTGTTATCAGCAAGCATCAGGGCAACCACAATCGGCTTTCGCAGAATGCGGCCTGAACAATCTCATTCTAGCGAACTGCCTCAGAAAACGAAAGACGGTTCGCTATGTTGTGCCCTACCTGCCAGAATGAGGCGCGTTTCTTCGGCTCGAATCGCTCGGGCTCGCGCCGTTATCGTTGCGACGAATGCCGCAAGACCTGGACGGATTCCGCAACACAGACGAATGATCGGCGTCGCGTCGAAAAGGACAAAATGATTCTCGCATTGCGAATGCTCCTGGAAGGCAACAGCATTCGCGCCGTTGAGCGATTGCTGCGTATCCATCGCGACACGATTATCAACGCGATGGTTGAAGCCGGTCAGCGTTGCCGCACGTTTCTCGAAAAGCGCGTTCACGACGTTGCCGTTACCGATGTGCAATGTGATGAAATTTGGGGTTTCGTCGGCATGAAGGAAAAGACGCGCATCCGCAAGGATCGGCCCGACGTTTATGGCGACGTTTGGTGCTTCACTGCTATCGAGCGCCATACGAAGTTAATCTTAACCTTCCACGTCGGCAAGCGCACGCCAACGGATACGGCGATATTCGCGGACAATCTTTACTTCGCAACGCGCGGACGATTCCAGTTGACGACGGACGGATTTACGCCGTACCGCACGGCAATTCCGGCGATCCTTGGCGACCGCGTTGACTACGCTACGCTGGTCAAGGTGTACGGCGAAATGGAAGAAGACGGCAAACGTCGGTACTCCCCTGCGGAAGTAATTGGCACAACACGAACCCCAGTCATGGGCGAGCCAGAGGAATCGGCTATCTGCACGTCGCATGTCGAGCGGAGCAACCGGACGCTGCGAATGCAGATTCGCCGGCTCACTCGCTTGACCGACGCGCACAGCAAGAAGTGGGAGAATCATGAAGCCGCGATGGCGCTCTTTTTTGCCTACTACAATTTCTGTCGCGTTCACATGACGTTGCGAAAGACGCCCGCGCAGGAAGCGGGCTTGACGTGCGAGACGTGGAGTCTCGAGAAGTTGCTAACTGAAGCGGACCATGAATAATCACACTCTTTAAATGATAGCCGTCGCCATTGCTTTTAGCTCGTTCGCGATGCTTTCGATCCATCTGACGTGAGGCATAGTCCTAGTGTCCCAGGACTGCAAAAACTCCCCAGGCTTGGCACTAGGAAACATTTTTGTTGCCAACAATCGCGTGGCTGCGTGAAATTTAATGATCGTGTTTCTTTGATGATGAGCCATGCGATGTCTTACAGCGCCAAATGCAACAAGTCGATTAAAGTTTGCCTTGATAGTTTTATAATGCGGTCTGACATATCTTGGGTCCGAACCATCTAGGTGGTATTTCACAAGACTCAAAACATTCTTCAGATTTGACCACAAGAAATATTCATTTAGGTCACCGTTCTTGTCGGTCAGCATTACAGTCTCAGCTTCCGTCATGGTTTTGCAAAACGAACTCCGGCGTTTTAATGTTACGCAGCCATGCCTCGACGACGCTTTGCCACAAAGATATGCCAGGAATGACTTTTCAAGAAACAACTCCCACGCAATGAATATGTTCAAATATGCTTTCTCGTAGATTTCTTGAATCTGAAGATTCTTGAGCTTTATGTGTTTTGGGCTGCCAATGATCGGTATGCGCGCTGATTCTCCGGTCCTGACAAGCTCAAGATTTCTGGCAACTTCCCTGAAGAACCGAACATCAAAACTGGGCATCGGCGAAGGCATTAACGAAATGCCTCGTTATATAACGTTTTTAATCGCGTGCGCCGAGGGTGAATGTTGTCAGTTTGACTAATACACGCTTCTGCAAACGCCCTGTACCTCTCTGGATATGGTGCCATTCTGGAGTCGCTGTTTTTTTTCTTGGTCAACTTCTGAGCCTCACGCGCTTCAATGATTACCTCAGAAAGCCGCACCACCGCATCTTTCAGGCTTTCGCGTTCAGACAAAGACAGTCGCTTTTTCGTCTTGCGTGAACCCGTTTCGTGTGGGAGTCCAAAGATTCTATGATACACCGTGCAATGAAGTGTGTAATAGAACGGAGGGCGGCGAAATGCGGTTTCGGGCAGCGCATCTTCTATAGCATCGCTAATATTGTCGGTCACAAACCGAAACTTGCCTTCCTCTGCGCGCCTCTCAGGAAAGTCATCGTCGAATTTGTCATAGTATTCAGTGATTGAAGTGTTCTTGTCTTGCATGCCATCAACCTGCGCCACAAGGATAGCGCTGGTCAATTGCACCTCATCCATCCTAGTGATTCGTGCTTCTGACACGATACTGTTCTTTCGCCAGAATTCTAAGTGATCCTGAGCCAACGTGACGCATGACTGCCTAAACTGGCCGAAGTAGGTTCCATGTCTCAGTTCTTGTGGATTGAGTGCATAAGTATATGTGTTCATTCGGCGAAAAATCTCAATTACTTCTGCATCTGTGATGTCGTCAAAGATTTGGCAGTTGAATCGGTACTTAAGAATCGCCGTCTGTTGCGCCTTTGCCAAGGCAGAAAAATGCTTTCCGGAGTACGGAGCATCTAGGCCCTTTGATAGTGCGTATTTTCCTTCAATAAAATCAAGAACAGCCCTCATGCGCTGTTGCCCATCGATAACCTCGTGGACGACTTGGCTCTTTGCAACATCGAAGATGGTCCTGAGGTAAATTGGCGGTACAGGCATGTCTCGCAAAAGCGTATCAATCAGGTACGATTTTTGCGCCGTCTTCCAAACATTTCGCCGCTGGAACTTTGGCGTCAATATCAGCGCAGAATTTTGATACCATTCAAAGAATTGACTGGCGGATTGGCTCTCTGGGCTCGGCTTGTTCATAAAGATTCCCTTGAGTGAACCGTTTCTCGTTCCCAGTCTCGCAGTATTCGCAAGCATACCGCCGCTCCTTGTCTCGGTCATTGCCAAAAATATTGAAAGCCCATGCAATCGCGCATCATAAGGACGCACAGTCTGCCCGAGCGGTAAAGGCGAAAAAGACGGTTTTTAGGGATTATTCGTTAGAGGCGTTTGCACGCGAAACTAGGACAGTACCCAAATCCGAAAGGGAAATAATGGTTCAGCAACTCTCCGCGTTCTCTGCGCCTCTGCGTTTCTACAGACATCCAATTTAGAAACGCAGAGACGCAGAGAACGCCGAGATAGAAGCAAAGATTCGATTCAAAAAAAGGGTGTCCTTTTCAAACGGGACCCCTTCTTTTCATTTTCAGCCGTGTCCTTTCCAAATTGGACGCCGCTGCTTCCGTGGTTTATCCCGATTCCATTTCCACGACCGGGGCGGACGTGTTAGAGTCGATGATTCGATTCGCAGCTCGCTACCGCGGCCAAGCGAATTCGCCGCCAACGAGGCGCTTTAGAAAATCGAGCCGAAGTCGACGTTGCCGTGCGTCTTTGCTGGATATTGACCAGCCGCTTCGAGACGCAATTGGATGAGGTGATGTATGCCCCGGTCCCGTTGGTTTCCGCCGGCTCTTTTGATGGCGCTTTGCGTCGCGGGCGCTGCCGTGTCCGGGCCGGGCAAGGAACCGATCGTACAAGGCAAACCGTTGTCGCACTGGCTGAAGGAGTTGAAGGACCCGAATGTATTGGCTCGCGAAGAGGCGCTCCTTGTATTGGCAAGCGCCGGCGAAGCAGCGCAGGGCGCGGCGCCGCATTTGACCGAATTGCTCAAGGACAAGGCCGCGTCCATTCGCGTCCGGTCCGCCGTCGTGCTCGCGCAGCTCAAGGGGCACAAGAAGCCGGCCGCGCCCGTGCTGCTCGCCGAGTGGAAGGAGGCGACGCCGGGCTTGCGCCGCATCATCGCGCCGGCGCTGGGGCCGTTGGCCCTGGAGAACCGCGAAATCCTGGCGCTGTTGCTGCGCGCCCTGGACGACGCCGATCAGGAAACGCGCTTCCACGCGGGTCTCACCATCAACAAATCTCGACCGGCCATCCACGATCCGCTCATCAAGGTGCTCGATGACGCCGACCCGCTCGTGCGCCGGCATGCGATCGTTCAATTGGGCTTGGCCGGCACGGAGGCTGCGCCCGCGTTGACCAGGATGCTCAAGGATGATGACTGGGACACGCGCTTCAGCGCGGCCAGGTCGCTGGCGCGAATCGAGAAGAACCCGCCCAGTGTTGTGGGCGTCATGCTCGAGGCCAACGCCAAGGACGATCCCAAGATTCGGGCCGTGGCCGTGACGATCCTGCTGGCGATGAATCCGCCTGCCAAGGAGGCGCTCGAGGTTTACAAGGCCGCGCTCAAGGACGATTCGATGACGACGAAGGTGCAAGCCGCCGAGGCCGTTTGGCATTTGACGCGCACGGTGGACGACGTGTTGCCGGTCTATCGCGCCGTGCTGGAAACCCCGGCGAAATTTCAGGGCGATCCCAACGTTCCGAAGGTTCTCGACACCATCAAGCGAAGAGGGCCTGAACTGAAAGGGCCGGAAGCGAAAGTGCTGCGCAATTTCCTGTTAGGGCTCATCGACCATGGCAAGGAAACGTGGATCCTCCCGCGCGTGCCGCCGGTGTTGGCGGCGCTGGGGCCGGAGTCGATTCCTACCTTGATCGACCTGCTCCGGCAACCGACCGTTTATTCCAATCAAAACCGGCGCGAGGCCGTCTACCACGCCATGGCGCTTCTGGGCGGGGATGGCGTCCCGGTATTGCTGAGGGCGGCCCAGGGCGGTGACGCGGCCGCCGTTCATGCGATGCAATTCTTGAGCCCGAGCGGCAAAACCACCGTGCCGGCGCTGAAGACGGCGCTGAACCAGAACAGTCCCAATGTGCTCAAGCCAGTCATCCGGGCCCTGGCAAGTGTTGGCCCCGACGCCAAGGATGCGGTGGCCGATCTGGTGCGCGTGGCGCGTCAAAGCAAGGACGCCTCGATACGGCGTTACGTCTTGTTCGCGTTGCCCCATATGGCGCCGGATGCCGAGAGCATTCGCCCCCTGTTGAACGACGCGCTGAGCGATGCCGATCCGAAACTGCGATTGGCCGCGGCGGATTGGCTGTTGCGCCTGGAGCCGAAGAATCCGCAGCCGCTGAAGATCGTCCTCGCCGCTTTGAAGAATCCGACGCTGGCCAGCGACGCCTTGACCATTCTCAGACACAATCCCGCCGCGTCCGAACCCGCGCTGCCGGCCGTCGCCGAATTGCTCGCCGACAAAAACGCACGGCTTCGCAACGACGCCATCGTTTTGCTTGATGAGCGAAACGTCAACTCCCCGGAGCATCGGCAAGCACTCGTTCGCGTCCTGAGTGATCCGGACGTCCGGGTGCGCATCGCGGCGGCTCGAGCGTTGCGGAACGTTGGCGCGGAGGACAAGGCAACAATCGCCTGCCTGGTGAAAGCGATCGAAACCATGCCGCTCTTCGACCGTCACCTGGCTCTCGCCGCCCTGGCCGAATTC
>DAIOGM010000303.1:0-9207 GCA_036745215.1 Gemmataceae bacterium | reverse complement strand
TTGCGCATGAGAGCGTCGGCGGCGCTGTGTAGGTAGATGTCTCCGTCCACGTCAACGAGGAAACCCTCCGCAACGCACACCTCGAAGAGGTCGTGCAAATTCGCTGCGTTGCCGCCCGCCTGGCCGGCGAAACTCGCGGGTTCGGGCGGTTGAAAACCGGCGGTGAGATACGCTTCAACGACCTTGTCCTTGAGTTTGCGCAACGCCGCGCTGAGCTTCGGCTTGAAATCGGCCCGCGCGATGCGGCGCAGATCGCCGGTCAGCTTTTTCATCTTGATCAGGCGATCGACCTCTGCATGAATCAGTGCGTCATCGCCGACGTAATCGAGCTGCGCCTGCACCTTTTGACGATCATGTGACGTCATCAACGGGAATTCTTCGTGCATCCGGGCGAGCGCGGCGAGAATGCGTTCGTCGAGTTCGCGGACAACGTCGGCGTGCAGGATCAACTGCCTGCCGGCGGTGAGCGTGACCGTGACGAGTTGATGTTCGTCGCGCAGTTGCTGGATTGTGTCGAGCGCCTGGCGAGGCGCGAGGTTGGCGCCGCGCACCAGGTCGGCCTGCGTGAAGCCGCCGTGCCCGCCGAACCAGGCGACGATCTGGGCGCGTTGTCGCGGATCGCCGGTCCAGAGTTTTTCGATGCGCTCGAGCGTTTCCAGATGGCGGCGGCGAATCTTCTTGGCGCACGGCTGCAATACCTGGCCGCCGCCGATCGTCAAGGTCGCCGAGGAACCGCGCAGGACAAATGGTTGGCCCCAGGTCGTCGTCGTGGGTTCTTCGAGGAAAAGCTGGGCGAGGCCCCAGCCGCCGGGGTCGATCGAGTCGCAGTCGAGCAGCGAAACGGCGCCCATGATCTCGGCCGTGCCGGCGTGAAATCGCACCGGACTGCGATGCTTGATCGGCTTTTTCATTTCGCGTAAACAATGCAATCGAACGGTGACGACGCGCGACGGCTTGAGAAACCCGGACGCGGCAATTTCCTGGCCGCGGACGACATCCTTATGATCGACACCCGCCAAATTGATGGCCGCGCGCATGCCACGATGCACTTCCTCGACCGGCTTGTCGTGATTTTGCAGCGAGCGCACGCGCACCATTTGGCCGCTCGGCTGCCACTCGACTTCATCGCCGACGCGCACGCTTCCCGATAACACGGAGCCGGTAACGACAGTGCCGTGGCCTGGCACGGTGAAGGAGCGATCGATGGGGAGGCGGAACCAATCGGAATCAGACAAGGAGACAAGGAGACAAGGAGACAAGGAGATTGGCTCATTTTCGGCAATTGCATTTGTCTCCTTGTCTCCTTGTCTCCTTGTCTCCTTGTCTCCTTGTCTCCCTGTCTCCTTGTCTCGAAGCACACAGGCATTAAGAATCGCGTCTTTCAACTCCTCGAAGCCCAGACCCGAGTGAGCGGAGGTGCGAATCAGCGGTGCGTTTTCGAGGAAGCTGCCCTGCACGAGTTCGCGGATTTCCAGTTCGACGACTTCGCGCGTCGTTTCATCGACGAGATCGCACTTGGTCAGCGCGATGACGCCGTGCTTGATGCCGAGCAGCTTGAGAATCTCCAGATGCTCGCGCGTTTGCGGCATGATTGAATCGTCGGCCGCGACGATGAGCACGACGAGATCGATGCCCGTGGCGCCCGCGAGCATGTTCTTGATAAAGCGCTCATGGCCCGGAACATCGACGATGCCGAGGCGATAGTCACCGAGATCAAGCGTTGCAAAACCGATATCAATCGTGATGCCGCGCGCTTTTTCTTCTGGCAAGCGATCGCAGTCAATGCCGGTGAGGGCCTTGACCAGCGAGGTCTTGCCGTGATCGATGTGGCCGGCGGTGCCGAGGATGAGATCGCGTGGCATCTTAATCAGCACTTCTGAGGAATAACAACCGTCAAGCTGCACGTGTCGAAATGGGCCAGTTGAAATTTGGCTTTCGCTCGGTCAGCAGTTTCAACTCCCATTTTTCAAGTTTTGCCGGATCCAGAGTTGTTTCCGGAATGAAACGAGTTTCGATTTCGTTGAGGTTCGGAGTCCAGAATGGACTTGCCATCAGCGAGAGGGGCTTTGAATTATGCAAAAACTCGAGAACGCCATGCAAGTCGTCATTCCGGGAAACATAAAGATCCCTGGATCCTTGGCGGAGTTCAACAATTCCTCCACAACGCGGAATCGACGAAAGATCGAGAGTCGCAAGCGGGCGCAGCGGCGACCAGGTTTGTTCCAGTCGGTCCGATCTAAGTCGCTGTACCGACTGCTTGCGGTTTTTTGGAAGAAAGCGTTTTTTCCGCAAGGAAAGCGCAGCCAAACGAATTTGTTGCGGCGAAAGTTCTGGAACACAGGCTTGCACCAGTTTCTCCAGTTCGGCGCCCAATCCGCGGTCAATCAGGATTTCATCGATTGATATTCCGTACCGGTAGCGGAGTCGAACCAAAGCAAATTCAATCACCGGTGCAAAGACTGCAACGCCTTCGGTGTGCTCTTTTCTTGTGGCGGGCTTAATCTTGATGCCGAGTCGCGCGTATTTGTTTGGATTTTTTCTGATAGTCTGTAGGCGCCGGACCAGATCTTCCTGCGAAAAATCGAGGCCGGCCTTTCGGCATGCCTTTACGAACTGACGCAGGATTTCCGAATTCCATTGTAATGCCTCGGGCGGGAATCCTTCACGGATCTTCTCGAACGTTTGGACGATTAGTTTTTCCTGGGAAACCGTGAATCGCGGCTTTTCCTTCTGCGGCGCATGAAGAACTTTTGCAGCCTCGGCCGTCACTTCCAAGATACCGAAATGCCCGAATACCGGTGCCTTCATCGGAACCATCTTGGCGCCGAATAACCGACTCAGAGCGTAATAATCTAAGTCTTCCATGGAGTGATCTATTAAAATCGCGTGATCGCAAAGAAGACATGATTGACGACCAACCCGACGGCCGCCTGATTCGTTTCGCGTCCCATGCGCTTGGCGAATTCGAGTAACTGGGTCAAATTATGTCTATCATCAAGCTTCTCGCGGACGACGTACGCCTCAATGGTGATCTGCGTGTCATGGAGTATTATACCATCTTCCGTTTTGTAGAATCCAGCGAAGGCGTGGAAAGCCGTGGCACCAGTGAATAGGTCTGCAAAAAGATCGCCGGCGGCTTTCGCCCATTGAGCTTGGTCGGGAAGCGGATTCTGTTTTTTATCATGGCTTGGGATGAACAACACGACGAGATCATGGCGTTTGTCCGATTGGATTGACGCAATGATCTGGTCAAGCTCGGGAAACAAATGGCGTTATCTTTGTTTTGCCATAGGGCGGTAACAAAAAAGGGGGGAGCTATTTCGCTTCCCCCCAAGCATAACAAGAGACAGACGATCGGGTTAACGAAAATCGCTTATTTCGTATCCAGCTTCTTCACCATATCCGCGATGCGCTTGGCGTCGCCGCCTGCGTCGCCGACCATGTCGATGGCCGCGACTTTGCCGGCCTTGTCCACGACGACGGTCCAGCGTGCGATGGTGACGCCGCGATCGGCCGGAACCGTCTTCCCGGTCGCGTCGATGGCCGGCGACTTGCCGCCCTTGTTGACCGGCACGCCGAACAGCTTGGCGACTTCGCCTTTTTCGTCAGCTAAAAGTGGGAAGTTGAGCTTGTGATGATTGGCGAAGAGCTTGTGCGTCGAGACGGAATCGCCGCTGACGCCGACGACCATGACGCCCTGACTGTTGAGCTTTTCGATGTCGTCGCGGAAGCCGCACGCTTGTTTGGTGCAGCCGCCGGTGAAGTCGGCCGGGTAGAAATAGAGGACGAGGATTTTCTTGCCGACGACGTCACTCGACTTGAACGTTTTGCCGTTTTCGTCTACGCTTTCGAACTTGGGAGCGGTGTCGCCGACTTTCACTTTGGATTCCGCCTTTTTCTTGTCTTGCGCGACGGCGGTGGTGGACCCGCTGTACACGAGCGCGAGGGCGCCGAGAATGAAACAGCCCAGAGACACTTTCGCCAGCAATCGCATGGATGAATCCTCCTGGTGGTTGGTTGGTACTGGCTTGAAGATGCGCCAAGCGACAATCGTTTGGCGAATCGAGGCAGGCAGGCTTACAATAAACGGGGGCAACGCAAACGTCAATAATGCCCGTTTACGTTTAGCGCTCGCATGGCGCCACGCAAGCGCTAAACGACAAGAAGGCTAAACAGTAGACGACGAAGGACCTGTCCCCATTCGACGAAGGACCGCAAAATGCTAGGAATCAAGCTGAATCCGTCCCAATTTCTCGACCGCGTCGGCGAAGAACTCAAGAAGATCGACCCCGCCCAGGTGCAAGCCCTCGCCGACGCCATCTTCGCCTGCTACGAAAAGCGCGCCACCGTCTTCGTCATCGGCAACGGCGGCTCCGGCTCCAACGCGTCGCACTTCTGCGAAGACCTCGGCAAATGCACGCTGCGCCGCGAAGATTTCGACAACGACAACAAGAAACGCCTGCGCATCTTGAGCCTCACCGACAACACGCCCTATATCCTGGCCTGGGCCAACGACGAAGGCTTCGACCGCGTCTTCTCCGAACAGCTCAAAAACCTCTCCAACCCCGGCGACCTCCTGATCGCCATCAGCGGTTCCGGCAACAGCCCGAACATCCTCCGCGCCGTCGAGTGGGCCAATCGCAACCGTGTCGCGACCTTCGGCTGCACCGGCTTCTCCGGCGGCAAACTCAAGAGCATGGCGCAAAATTGCCTGCACGTTCCGCTCGACGACATGGGCATCGTCGAGTCCATTCACCTCACCGCGTTTCACTGGATCGTCGATAATCTGCACAAGCGGATCGGCATGGAATCGCGTTAGCAAATTAACGAAAGCTTAATGGGCCGCCTGTTATCTTGACCGTCGCAAGGCGGAGGCATCCCATGAGCGCGACCTGGACTTGCATCTGCGGAAAGTCATTTGACGTGGACGAGTGGCGTCAGGGCCAGCTCGTGAAATGCCCGGCATGCGAATTCGTGCTCGGCGAAGCGCTGCCGGCGCACTTCGAACCGCCGACGACATTTCAGGTGGAGCCGACGCCGCGCACGCTGCTTGCGAATCCGGAGGTCGCGGTTCAATCAGCGGAGCCGCGGGTTCGCGCGATGGCGAGTGCGATCGATGAGTTGGGCGAGCCGGATATTCGCGTCAAGGGGCGGTTCCGATTGAGCGTGACGCTGTTATACCTCCTGTTCGGCATCGCAGCGTGCAATGTTGCCGTGATCTGGTATTCTCTTGGACTTCCATATTCGACTGACGGAAACGACGTGGCCCAAGTTCAAATAAAAGCCCTAACGCGCACTTGTGAAGCGTATCACGTCAAACACGGTCGGTACCCAGTCACGTTGAATGAATTTCTGCAGAAAGATGAACACGGCATCATCTGGATTGACGATGTCCAAAAACTCTTCGATCCGTGGGGCCGGCCGTGGCAGTACGATCCGAAGGGGCCGAACCATGACGGCGTCAGGCCGGATATCTGGGTCGTCACGCGCGACGGCATGACCATCGGCAACTGGCCAAAGGCACTTGAAGAGGAAAAACGCCCATGGCCGGCACGATGAATTGCGTTTGCGGACGAACTCTGCTCGTTGAAGATGACCAGCGCGGACAGACCGCGCAATGTCCTATTTGCGGAAAAATACTCAATGAGGACATCCTGCTGTGGCGGCCGAGCGAGACAGCCGTCCAAGCGGAGCTGCCGCCGGTTCGTCCTCCATGCGCGGACGATGCTATCACCGAGCAAGTTGACGTTCGCAAGCCTCATTGGGGACGCGGATGGCTCGTGGCGTCGTTGCTGTTCGGCTGTGTCATTTCGGTGCTCGGCGCGGGCGGCGCGTGGTTTTCTTGGTCGACGCCTCACTCCAGACTGTCTGACATTGGGCCTCAGTCGAAGGCACTGACTCAGGTGTGCGACGCATTCAAAGTCAAGCACCTACGGTATCCTGATGCATTGGCGGAACTACTTGTCAGAGACGAGTTCGGCATCATTTGGCTCGACGAACCATTCAAACTATTGGACCCCTTCGGCAAACCCTACCAGTACGACAAGAATGGCCCTCGAAACCAGGGCCTCCATCCCGATATTTGGCATGTTGCGCCCGATGGAACCGTGATCGGCAACTGGCCCAAAGTGCGATGACGCCAACGAGGTTCGTATGGCCGCCTACAAGATCTGCGAATGCGGCGAGATACTGAACTCCGACACGACGACGTGTTATGCATGCGGCCGCGTGTTGGACAACACATCGATCCAGGCCGGACCGCCTCGCAGATACATACGTCTGGAAGCCGGCCCAACGAGTCACCATACGATTTGCACACATCCCACGGCTGGCTGCTTGTGGTATGGCTTTTCGTCTGTGGCTTGTTGCGTTTTGCTTGTCGTCTGTGTGAGTTTTTGTGTTGGCATTATGAGCCACCCTTTTGGCTGTACTCGCGAAGACTGTGCCATCACGCAAATGAAGTCACTTACACAAGCCTGTCAAGCTTATGCCGTCAAACATGGACATTTTCCCAATACGCTGGCACAACTCCTTGCAAGAGACGCATTCGGAATCATTTGGGTCGATGACCCTGGTAAACTAATCGATCCGTGGGGAAATCCATATCGATACAGGCAGTGGGGCGCAAGAAATGACGGCAGGATACCCGACATCTGGTGCGTCGCGGCCGATGGCGCCGTGCTCGGAAACTGGCCGCGGAGACGAGTGCCACCCAATGAAAATGAACCTGATTGCCTGTGTTGCGTTGCTGAGCCTTACCGCCGCACAATCGTCGGCGACCGGCACGATCACGGGCACGATCCGCTACACCGGCGTCGTGCCGCCGAGCGAGCGTGTCACGCTCACCGATGGGCAGGTCGTTTTGCATAACGATGTCGTCGTCGATGCCAGGACGAAGGGGCTGCGCGATGTCGCCGTCGTGCTCGACTGGAAAGAAAAAGTGCCGGCCGACGCGAAGGCGAAGCCGGTGATCGTCGATCAACGCGACATGCGGTTCGTGCCGCGCGTCGTGACGGTGCAGGAAGGCCGCAAGGTGCGCTTCGAGAACACCGATCTTTACAATCACGCCGTCAGTGCCCAATCCATCTTTCGCGAGAACACGTTCAATGTGACCACGCCGGCGGGACAGCCATACGAGCACCCGTTCAAATGGCAAAAGAACCCGATCCCGATCGGCTGCGTCTTGCACCCGTGGATGCGCGCTCACGTGATCGTGGCGCAACATCCGTACCATGCGGTCACGGATGCGCAAGGCAAGTTTCGCATCGAGGGTGTGCCGGCCGGAATGCACAAATTGATGCTGATCCATCCCGACACGAATTATCGCGCGGCGATCGAGATTGACGTGCAAACGGGCAAGACGGCGGAGACGGCGGTGGAGTGGAAGTCGTTGAAGAAGTGAATGAACGTCAAGGCGACTTTTTTGTCGTCATCAAAATCAACTTGCGGACGAATACCGATTTGCTTTTCTCATGGATGCCAAACTGTGCAGCAAGCGGCCGCACGAAGCCGACGTTGATGATGATCTTCGATGTTTTCAAGGAATAGAGCGGATTCCCGAAATATGTCGGATTTCGCTTGAGGTTGTTGTCCATCGACGTGACGAGAGCGCGAACGGCTTGTTTTTCCCAGCCCGCCAGCAGCAACACATCTACATAGGTATTCAAGGCCGATCGAATCGCTTCGGAATAAACCACGCGATATTCCGGCTCATTTGGCGACATGGCGCTCTTCGTTATTTGGAGTTGATTACTGCCACAAGATCATCAATGGTCAATGTGTAGTCTTTTTCATCGAAATCATCCCATTCTTCAGGACCGCCAAAAAGGTGCTTTACTTGTTCTGTCAGCATTTTTCGATACTCATCCCGCTCGACACGCAGCTGGTCAATCTCCGACCGCTGCTGAGCGAGTTCGGCCTCCAGCTTCTCAATCGTTTGGCGAACGGAATCGAGCATCTCGCGCGCCGTATTGGCGCTGCCATTGGTTGTCGTCGGCTGCATGGATTACTCCTTCCTCACGGAAGCAACAGGTTGACTTCGATTTTGCCAATCTCTTTGCCGTCGAGAATGACGGCGATTGAGTCGCCAGGTTTGTAGATATGAGGTTGGCCATAGTCTGGATTTTCGCCGGGACCGCTCGGATCGGTGTAGACTTCGACCTGCTTATCCACGAGATTGACGATCCAGTAGACCGGAATGTTGGCTCGGGCGAAAATGCGTTTTTTGATGCCGCGATCGCGGGCCAACGTCGTGTCGGCGATCTCGACGATCATGCCAATGTCCTTTGGCGCGGGGTGGCGCGTCAAGTACTCGCGCAACCTGCCGCGCACGGCCGTAATGTCCGGCTCCGGTTCGCTTTCGTCCGTCGTAATGGGATTCTCAGATTTCAGAAACCAATCCGCCGGCAACAACGGCGTGATGGCCTCGCGCGTCATCTCGATCACGATGCTATGCGTTGGCTTCTTTGGCATTTTCGGCACCATCCACCCTTCCAGAAACTCAACGGGATCGTCGTCCGCCAACAGTCCGTTCTCGATCAAGCCGTGATATTGCTCCACGCTCAAGCGCGAAATCGGTTCCGGCGGCAAAGCGGGAGGCAGCGGCGGGACCATGATGGAAGACATGAATGTTCTCACCTGGAATGAGTGGTTTTTCTCCGATCATTATAACGCGTGATTGTTCGAATTCGCCAAGATTCCTTGCGAATACCGATACAATCGCCGCGCGATCTCCTCTAACGAACGCGCCTCGCCGACGGGCCGCTCAAAATGCCAGTCGCGCCCCGTTAACTGCAAATCGTCCCCCAACGGCCACGGCTGAAACGGCTGCTCGCCGAGCTCCGCGATCAGCTTGGCGCTATTCATGCTCACGTCGCCCGCGCGCGGCGGCATCGGGCCGGCTTCGATGCGCGGACAGCCCTTGAGCAATTCCGGCCGATAGTCGCCGACGCGGTTGATCACCTGCGCGATCTTGTACAGCGTCATCGGTTGCGGACCGCCGCAATGGAAGATGCCCGCGGCGCTGTTGCTCAGGAACTTCTCGAAGACATGATTCAAATTGTCGCAATAGGTGCAAGATCGTACTTCATCGAAATACAGCGTCGCGGGTCGATCGGCGCGGAAGCGCGATTGAATCCAGTCGATGGCGCCCGCGTGCCGATTGAAGCTCGGCCCCATCGGCAGCGAGATGCGCAGGATCGCGGCATT
>DAIOGM010000302.1:0-9213 GCA_036745215.1 Gemmataceae bacterium | reverse complement strand
CAAAGAAAAGCCGATCGCGAACGGCGGCGGCAAGGTCGGCGAGCTGTTGCGCCTGTGGTGGACGGAAGGCTCCGCCGCGGGCAACGCCGGCGATTTCTACGACAACCGCGACGGCGATCATTCGCCGCTCAACTTGACGCCGTACCCGCAGCTCTCCTTGTTCAAATACTCCGAGCAAGATTTCAAGCTCAAGAAAAACTGGGCCGCCGCCCGCGAGATTCGGCCACACGTCACGTTCGGCAACTCGTCCACCTCGGCGCCGGCGCACCTCGGCGGGAGCAATCCGCGCTCCTATTATGTTTCTTCCATCGGCATGGGGGTTCTTTACCAGCAATACCGGAAGAACAACCTTTACATCTATCCGGAACATCGCGACCACGATCCGGGCCATAATGGCGTCGCTCCCCCCTCGCCCTCCGGGAGAGGGGTTGGGGGTGAGGGAGGATATGGCGACCTCTATCCGACCAACACGCCGTACCTCATCATCTCGCAAGGCTCGTCCGGCTCCGATCAGCCGTTCATGCGCATGATGCCGTCGGTGCTCGCCGCGTTTCGGCCCGAGGTCAAGGCGAAGCTCATCGAAACCGGCACGTTGATGCCGACGATTCAGATGCTCTTTCGCTTGACCAACAAGCATCTGAAAGATCCCAAGGAATACCTGACCGGCAAGGCGCACCCGAGCGTCTTCGAAGGCTCATGGGTCGATGAATTGGCGCTCGTGCAAAAGGCGCACGCCTTGACGCTGGACGCGTTGCCGCCGATGGTGCAGTTACGCGTGCTCGAGGACGACAAGGCGATCCCCGGCATCGATTACGTCGATTCGACGCCGTCGCAAGTGCTCGCCTACACGCCGGCGTGCATCGCCCGCATCCATCGCAGCAAGGCATATCAACAACGCCTGGTCGTCGATGCCGGCGCGAGCTTCGATGTCAACAAGAGCAAGTTGATTTACACCTGGGTCGTCCTCCGCGGCGATGCGAGCAAGATCAAGATCGTGCCAAAGAAGGACGATGCATCGGTCGCGGAGATCACGGTTTCTTACCACGAACGCCGGCCGATTGGACCGGGTTCGGACATGGAATCGAATCGTGTCGATATCGGCGTCTTCGTGCACAACGGCACGCACTATTCCGCGCCGGGCTTTGTCACGATCCACACGCTCGACCGAGAAGCGCGCACGTACAACGAGCGCGGCGTGATTCTCGACATCGCGCACGGCATGAGTGAAACCACGCTGCGCGGCGCCAACTGGGACAAGCTGCTTGCTCATGTGGCCAACGATCCGCTCGCTGGCAAGTTGCTTGATGCGACGGTGACGCAAAAAGGCATCTTCGCCCATCTGGCGGAAATCTACGAGAAACGCCGCAATGCCTTCGAGAATGTTCAAGCGGAGGTGAAGGAAGCCGAAACCGTTCGCGGGAAGGCCAAGGAACCCGCGGATGTTGAGAAAGCAACCAAGGCGCTTGCCGCCGTTCGCCAACGATTGGTGGCGGCGCAGAAAGCGATGGATGATTTGCTCGATCAGGGCGTCGAATCGCTTGGCGGCTCGCTGCGGCAATTCGTCGAGTCGCGCCTGACCAAGCTCGCTCGAGAACCCCTCTTCACGCATCACCACAAGGATTGGCTGAAGGAAAAGCGCACGCCGGCCGTGGATGCACGAGTCACTCGCCTCTGGCAAAAGCCGATTCGCCTGGGAATTGCCACACCCAACGAGACGCTGACGCCGCTCTTGCCGGGCAGGGGAACGTTGGCCGATGCGAAATGGACGCGATTCGAATTGGCTCAGCTCGAAACGCTCCACGCGTTCCTTCTTGCGGAGCTGGCGTTTCCCGGCATGTTGCAGGTAACCGAACGAGTTAACTACGTCGATCATCGCCTGTCGTTGCCGCGCGAATGGCGCGATGTGTTTCGCCACGACCACAAGGGCGAGTTCATCGGCTGGCGGCGCTATGGCAGCGACGGCATTCAGGATTACAATCACGACGGTCTGCTGGTCGTCGAAAAGGACGAGCGCGGCCGTTGCGTCAAGGGGCGTGTTGTTCGGTATGAACAACCGCCGTCGAAGGAAAAGGGGCTCAACACCAATCTGCTGCGGACGGTCCCGACGGAAACGATTGTGGCGTACGAGTTCGCCGGCGCGGAGGACACACGTGGCCGGCGTCTTGATCAAGTCAAGGACGAGAAAAAATGAGCATGGTCGAAGTATTGCGTCATCATGCCCGCGCCATTTGGGACGCTGCCGTTGAAGCCGTGCGACCCGCGCCGCTGGTGCGCGATGCGCTCGTTGATCTCGATCTCGGGGCGGCGCCGCGCCTCCTGGTGCTCGGCGCCGGCAAAGCGGGCGCGGCGATGGCCGAGGCCGTCGAGAGCGCCCTGGTTGATCGGCTCGATCGCATCGAAGGCATCGTCAACGTGCCCGCGGACGCCGTCAAGCCGCTCAAGAAAATCCGCTTGAACGCCGCCCGTCCCGCGGCGACGAATTTTCCGACCGCGGAGGGCGTCGCCGGCGCCGAGGAAATGCTCAAGCTTGCGCGCGGCGCCGGGCCGAACGACGTTGCTCTGTGCCTCCTGTCCGGGGGCGGCTCGGCTCTCTTGCCAGCGCCGGCCGACGGCGTCACGCTTGCCGACAAGCTGGCGATCACGAAATTGCTGCATCAATGCGGCGCGACCATCAATGAAATGAACGCCGTCCGCAAGCACTTGAGCGCCATCAAGGGAGGTCGATTGGCCCAGGCGTTCGCGGGCAAGGCGCTTTACAGCTTGATCATCTCCGACGTCATCGGCGATCCGCTCGACGTCATCGCGTCCGGCCCGACCGCGGCGGATTCGTCCACGTTTGCCGCGGCGCTCGCCATTCTCGATCGCTTTCAACTGCGCCAGCGGACGCCGCCGGCGGTGTTGGCGCACCTGGTGAAAGGTGTGGCCGGCAAAATCGACGAGACGCCGAAATCGCTGCCCGCGAACGCACATAACCTCGTTATCGGCAACAACGTCAAGGCCCTTGCCGCGGCCCAGGCGCACGCGGAATCGCTCGGCTATCGCGTCTTGAGTCTCGGCTCGTACATCGAAGGCGAAACACGTCACGTGGCGACCGCGCACGCCGGCGTCGTCCGCAGCATCGTCGAACAAGGCGTGCCGATCGCGCCGCCGGTGTGCGTCTTGAGCGGCGGCGAAACGACCGTGACGTTATCCTCGAACGCGGGCAAGGGAGGCCGCAATCAGGAGTTCGTGCTCGCCGCGTTACTGAAGCTTGGGATGACGCCGAACGTCGTGATCTTGAGCGGCGGCACCGACGGTGAGGACGGCCCGACCGACGCCGCCGGCGCCATCGCGGACGCGGCGACGCTCGGTCGCGCCAGGCTTGATGCGGAAGATTGTTTACGCCGCAATGATGCGTATCCCTTCTTTCAAGCAACCGGCGATTTGTTAATCACGGGATTGACGCAGACGAACGTGATGGATGTGCGCGTCATGCTCATCGGACGTTAATCACTCTTCGACCGACGGCGAGCCCTGTTGGACGCCGTCCCACAATTCCACGTACTTATCCTGAACAAAGGGATGAAGCTGAGATAAATAATCGCGCGCCAAGGGAAGGCGTTTGATGAGGTTCTGAACATCGCCAAGGTCTTGCAAACGTCCCGGATTCGTCATGCCGGATGCGATTTTCAAATTCATGAGCGTCGGCAAATTGACGTAGCGCACGCCGTCCGCTTCGAGCGTGACTTCGTCATTCGGTTCGGGAAACGCGATCGGCTTCGGCTTGCCGTCGCCGGGATAGTTGCCGGAGACGATAAACTCGATTTTCACGCCCGTGTCGGCGTCGCGCAGGTTTTTGCTTCCCTGGAACGGCGGCACGTAGCCGAGACCATCCAGCGCCTGGTGGATGCGATCCAACGACTCGCGTGTTACGAGGATATCCACGTCCTCGGTGAATCGTCGGAAACCGTGGTGGAACAACGCCATGCCGCCGGCGACGGCATAGGGAATATTCAGGTCAAGCAATCGCTTGGCGATTTTGCGCAGAGAATCCTGCACGGCGCCTTTTTCCTCGAAGAACTTGCTGCCTTCGCTCAAGGCCCACCTCGAATCCGCGTTCAGCCGCTCTTCGTAGGTGATGATGGACATGGTATTCGGCCTTCGTCGTGCAAGCGTCTCGCTTGCACAAGTGCGTGCCGGCGAGACGCCGGCACTACGGAGCGAGTTCCGGCGCCTTCTTGCCCTTCTTCGCCAAAATCTGCGCCAGGGCGTCGATCGATAATCGCGGATCGTCGAGCAGCAAACTGATCATCTCCGTCCGCACCAGCTCGAACACGTCCTCGCCGATCCAGCCGGCGGCGGCGAGCTGTTTTGTCAAATGATCCAAACATTGATCGCGAAGTTGATCGGTGCGGCGCGAGATCGTTCCTTCATGAACCTTCAAGAGCTGGGCGACCTCGCGCTGGCTCAGGCGATAACGGATGCGCAGGCCCAGCAGCAAGACCTCATCGTCGCTGATGCCGGTCAGCCACTCCCGGGCGGCGTCGGCGAAGACCTCGCGCCAGCGCGGGTCGATCTCGCCCGAGCCGTTGGGCATCGGCATCGCCAGGTCGTCGTCGGGCAAGGCTTGCGCGAGCGGGTGCTTGCGCAGTTGCGAGATGTGCCAGTTCTGGAATACGCGAATCAACCAGGGCACAAGCGGCCGTTGTCCGTCGAAACGCGCCATCACGGGCAACGAGCCGGGCGTCTCGGAGATGCACAAGTGGCCCCAGAAATCCGCGACGGCGGTGTCCTGACGTTCTTCATCGCGCGGATAAAGCCGTGCGGCCCGAGCTCGCAACGCGTCCATCAAAAGGCAATCGCTACGGCCCGCGCGGGACGCGAAGAGTTGCTCCCATGCTTTCCGATTGCCTTCGAGGCACGCCGACGCGAGGAACCAGTCGAGTGGATAAAGTTGATCGAGATACGCTTCCCAGGAAACCGGTTGCTCGACCTTCTTTTGAAAGAGCCCAAAGGTGCGCTGCAAATGTTGCTGGCACTTCTCGCGCGGCAGATCGACGGCCGGCATTTGCAGCCGGCAAAAATAGTACAGAAGCTCCACGCGCGGGCCGGCGGTTTCTGGCGCTCGTTCGGGCATCCTTGGTTCCTTGACCCCCAGGAATCGCTGCGCTCATCCTGGGGCTTAGTGCCACGTTATTATTGTGGGACGAAGACGATCAGCTCAATGCGCGCCGGTGGCAGCTTCTCGGTCTCCGGCATCGGCGACGGATTGTTGCCGCAGCCGATGGAGCGGATCGAACGCGTGGACCACCACCACCAGCCCGTGCGATGCACGCTGTGCTGACTGCGCAAATACGCCGTCACGACCTCGCTTTGCTTTTGCGTCACGTTGAGCGCGAAATCGGGCTGAGCGTTCGGCTCGGCGAATGCGGCCACCAGCAATTCCGAGCCTTCATATTGTTGACGATTGAGCCAGCTACCTGCATCATCGAGTTTCTTCTTGCCCTTGGAGGTTAACACCGCCTTGCCCGGCTCGAACAGGTCGCTTTCCGCATAATACGTGCGATAGCGCTTGCATTCCGGACGAATCAGCTCCTTGTTGAAATCGACGACGTAACTGCGCACCACCGGCAGCGCCTTGATCGCGTCGGAGTTTTGCTTGACGGAGTTTACCATTCGCCGCACATCTTGAAGCGACGCGACCGCCTCGGCGTACGCTTCGTTGGACTTGACGAGCTTGCCGAGCGTGCCTTCGCCGTTGCGTACGTCGTAGATGGCGCCCTTGACGACGCCGAGCGTCTCGGTCAACTCCGTGTAAAGCTCATCGTTCTTGACGAGCTTGCCGAGCGTGCCTTCGCCGCGTTCGATGCTGTCGAGGGCGGCGTCCGCCTTGGCGAGGACGACGTTGAGCTTCTTGGTGGCGCTCACGAGGTCCTCGGTGATGGAGCCGTCATTTTTGCGCAATGCTTGCATCGCGTCGTCCACTTCGACGAGCAGCTTGTTGAGTTTGGTCGCGGCCGTGGCGATGCCTTCGAGCACATCGGGCTGAATGTCCGCTTTGAGTTGAGCATGATCGTCCACCACCTTGGCGCCGGCTGTGCCGGGCAGGATGCGCACGACCTTGCCGGCCAAAAGCGCGTCGCTGGCGATCTGCACTCTGGCATCGTCGCGAACGAGGTGGCGGTACTTTCCATTGATACGCAGACGCAACTTGACCGGCTCGCCCGGATTTTCGGGCGGCACGATCGCTTCAATCTCGCCCGCGTCCATGCCCTGGATGCGGACGCGGGTGCCGACCTCGACGCCGCCGACGTCGGGGAAGCCGGCCTGAACGCGGAAGTTGTCCGAACCCCAGCCGGAGCGTTCGTTGAGAAACATCAAGCCCGCGCCGCCGAGGGCGAGAGTGACGAGGACGAGCGCGCCGAGGAAGGCGGCCTGGAAGCGCGTGAGATTGCGGGACATGGATTCTGGCCTCCGGAGCAAATCTTTAGGTTTATCCCCGTGGAATGGATGTCTATTCCACGGGGATAAACCCCGTGGCTCGCCGAGCGTGGCACTTCATTATACCCTGCATGGCCCCAGCCTATTGCAGGAATCGAATCGTCATCGGATAGCGATACATCTTGCCCTTGTTCGCCTCCAGGCCGGCCATGATGGTCCAGTACAACCAGAGCGGCCCCATCACCAAGCCGCCCAGGCCGCACGTCGGCAGGATAATCACCAGGGACCAGATGAATGTACTTATGCTGAAATTGATCGCTTCTTTGCCTTGTTTGTCGATGAATTTCGATTCCTCTTTTTTCATCATCCAAATCACCAACGGGATAATGAAGCCGCCGATGAGCAGGCCGAGATGGCAGAACATGGCCATCTGTTTTTCTTCATCGCTGATGCCTTTCTTCTTCTTGCGCGGGCGATCGTCTTCGTAGTCGTCGTCGCGATCATCTTCGTCGTCGTCGTCTCGTCGGGCCATGCAGGCTTCTCCTCGGCGATGGACGTAACATTCGGATAGACGCAGCGTCTGGGTGACGCGTTCACGTTGAATCGTGGCCGAAAATTGTAGGGATTACACCCTCACATTGTAACAATTGGCAAAATCCAGGGACTGGGGAAAATGGTCTTTTTGTTTGGCGCGAGCCTTGATATATCGCCTTCGCTTGAACGGTGCAGGGACGCACCTGACCAAGCCAATGGGAAGGACACGCATATGTGCAAGGACGCACGTCTGGGTTGGCTGGTGGCGGCAATCGCAATTTCCTGGCTCAGCGTGATCCCCGGTCGCGCCGGCGCGTCCTGAACGCCGGCGGGATGCACTCCGCCGGTCGGCGGATATCCGATGTTTGCGATGCCGGCCTGGCAGACGCAACCGCTGGCGATACCGGTTCGTCCGGCGCCTCAGCAACCGATTGCGCAGCAAAAGCCGACGCAATGGCAACAAACCCCCGCCGTCGTGCGCGGCGTCTCGGCCGCTGAAAAACCGAAGTTCGTGTTGCCGCGGCCCGAGGCGCTGGGCGTGTCGAGCAGCTTGAAACTTCCGGAGCAGACGCCGCAAGCCGTTGCGGCCGTCGATTGGCAGGCAATCCAGACGCGCATGCAACAGCTCAATGTGAAGGGCTATCACAAGGTCCGCGTGCCGACGGGTGGCTTCCGCGTGACGCTGGTTCTGCCGACCGCTCCCGTGGAGGCGCAGGGCGACACCGAGGCGGCGGCCATCCTGGTTGCACTTCACGACGCGGAGAAGCGCGGGCGTTAACTGGTTATTCGTCAGTCATAACGGATGATTTAGCAAAACGTTTGAAACGCCGAGGCCGCAGAGATCGCGGAGGAGGGGTTGACCTCTCGCCGCGATCTCTGCGGCCTCGGCGTTTCAATTGTTATGAATTCCGCGTCCTGCGATTGCCGACCTTTTCGGCCTGTATTATCATGGTTACATTGAGCCGCTTCGAAAAACTCGCCGGGGGGAACTCCATGTTTGCAAAACGCCAATTGTTCGCCATGCTCGCACTTGCCTTCACTTTTAGCATTGTCCTGCTCGCCGGCGACAGCGCCGCTCAAGAAAAGAAGAAAGAGAAGGATCCGCAAGAGGGCAAGAAGGGCAAAGTCATCGGCCTCCTCACCGAGAAAGGGCCCAACTTCATCGAAGTGAAAGCCGACGGCGAAGAGAAGGGCCGACGCTATGTACCGCACTGGGTCGGCGGCATGCCAGCACAGGGAGGCGGACCGGACAAGAAGGTGCTCAAGGTCATCAGCGAATTGAAAGTCGGCAGCCGCATCGAAGTGGAGTGGGAATTCGAGGAACGTTTGCGCGTGCTGACCGTCAAAGTGCTGAAGTTGCCGGCGGAGAAGGACAAGAAGTGAAGAGTCATCTCGTTCCCCGGCTCCGCCGGGGAACGAGTATCGATGGGGGGCATATGAATCGTTATTTCCTGATTGGGCTGGTCGGTTGTGCGTTTACGACAAATGCGGCGTTCGCGCAAAACAGCGCGGCGTCGAAAGTGGCGCCGTCGAAAGGTTGGCTAAGCGACTTCAGCTCGGCCCGCGTTCAGGCTCAGAAAACCGGCAAGCCGTTGATGGTGATTTTCCGCTGCGATCCCTGAGGGGATTGCCAAAAGTTTGACGGGCAGGTTGTCCGTCTGGAAAAAATCGACGATCTTGCCGACCAGTTCGTTCGCGCGCGCGTCTTGAAGATCAGCGGCGCCGATCTCAATTTGTTCGAGTTCGATTACGATCTCACCTGGGCGGCGTTCTTCATGAACGCGTCGGGGAAAGTCTACGGCCGATTCGGAGGCCGCGACGGCAAGGGGGCCGACACGCGCAATTCGCTCGAGGGACTGCATTTCGCGATGGAAGCGGCGCTGGCCGAGCATCGCAAGAACCCGAACGCCAGGCCGGACGCGCCGGCGAAGCCGCCGGTCTACGTTGAAAACTTCCCGATCGCCAAAGCGCGGTACCAGGGCTGCATCCACTGTCATCAGGTGAAGGAGATTCTCCGCGCCGAAGAGCAAAAGGCGGGCACGTGGGACCGCGAGAGCATCTACACGTATCCGTTGCCGGAGAATGTCGGCATCACGCTCGACCTGATGCGCGGCAACCTGGTGCGCGAGGTCAAGCCCGGCTCGTCGGCGGCAAAGGTCGGCATCCAGGCCGGCGACGTCGTGCGTTTGCTCAACAAGGTCGCGGTGAACTCGTTCGCTGACGCGTCATATGGCTTGCACAAGGCGCCATTGAAAGGCG
>DAIOGM010000301.1:0-9219 GCA_036745215.1 Gemmataceae bacterium | reverse complement strand
CGGCTGGCACGCCGCGAATCACCAACCTCGACATGGAGATGTTCCCGTTTGGCGCGATGCCGGAGCGCGTGCGCGTCCATCCGCATTTCGCCGCCCCGGAGATCGTGCAATTCCGTACCGCCGAAATCGGCCCGCGCACCGATGTTTTTCACTTGGCGATGTTCGCCTATTATTGGTTGGCGGGAATTCTGCCCGATGGCATGCCTGGCGACGGCCTCGAACGCCACGACTACGCGATTCCGTTTCTGCGTGTATTCGCGCCCGATTTGCCGGAAGGGATCATCCCCGTCGTGAATCGCGGCCTGGCGTTTCAACCGATCGCTCGTTACAATTCGCCGCTCGACTTCGTGCAAGCTCTGGACGATAGCATCGCGCGGGCCCATCGGCGTCGCGCGTTTGCCGGTTCGCTCAAGTGGGACCTCGGCGGCATGACGCGCACGGGCCGGGCCAAAACGGAGCTGGGCCGATCGAACGAGGACTCCATCCTGATCAAGCACGACGATCAAGCCGCGTTCGCTCTGGTCGCCGACGGCGTGTCCACGTGCGACATCGGCTCCGGCGGCTTGGCGAGCATGATGACGACCATCGTCATCGAAAACGCCATGATCGACGGCTGCACGCATACGACGTTTCCGGAAATCGTTGCCGCGGCGACGCAACGGGGCTCGGAAGGCTTGCTGGAATGGGCCCTGGCGCACAATTGCCGAGACGATCTTGTCGCCGGCAAGGATCTGATGGGCACAACGCTCACCGTCGCCTGGCTGCAAGGGCGAGAGCTGAGCGTCGCGAATCTGGGCGATAGCCGGGCATACCTTATCACGCCGAAGCTGGTCGAACAATTGACGGTGGACGGCGATCTGGCGTCGGACCTCTTGGCGCGCGGCGCCGCCCCGGAAGAAATTCGCGAACTCGGCCTGATGGGCCGAGCACTGCGCGAATGCGTCGGCGGTTGCATCAAAACCGACGACGGCTCCGTCGCGGTGCTCCCCGAAAGCTGCAATCCGAAAATCTCACGCTGGACTCTCCTGCCGGGCGACGTGGTCGTCTTGTGCACGGACGGCCTCGTTGAAGAGGGATACTTTCTCGACCCGCCCATGCTCGCCGACATCGTCCGCAAGAACCGGAATCACACGGCTGCCGAGCTGGCGCATATCCTGGTGGAGGCCGCCGACGCCATGCAGCGTGTGCCGACGATCCTGGAGCCGGACGGTTTCGGCGACAATGTATCGTGTGTGGTGATCAAGCTATTTGAGTGAGCCACGGGGTTAATCCCCGTGGAAGGAGTCCATTCCACGGGGATTAACCCCGTGGCTCGCGGAAACAAATTCATGGCCGACGCGTTCACTCTGCAATGGAAGCTCGATCGCCCGTATCTGGAGCGCGATACGCCGGGCGAAGTGTACGTACTTATGACGGTGGAGCCGAATCCCACGGTCCTTGGCAACGCTCCGGCGGCGGCGATTCCGACGCATTTGATCCTCCTGGTTGATGTCTCCGAATCGATGGATGTGCTGGTGCGGCGCGATCCCAACGCGCAGAAAGTCGGCGCCGCATCCGCGGAAGGCAAGGCGGCCCAGCGCGTCGTCTCCGATGTGCCGAGCCGTCGGGAGATGGCCGCCGGCGTCGTGCAGAAAATGGTCGAGCGTCTCCACGGTGACGATCTCCTGACTCTGATTGCATTCGACGACAAGCCGCACGTCCTTGCGCAGGCGGTCAGTCCAAACGATATGGACAACGTCTGGAACGCGATCCAGCAACTCAACACCGTCGGCGGCGGCGGCACCGCGATGGGCAAGGCGTTCGAATCCGTGCGGACGATTCTTTCCGCCGTCCAGGATACGCCGCGCACACGCAAGCTCGTTCTGCTCACCGACGGCGAAGACCAACAACCGGCCGGCACGCTTTCCGTGGCTCGTTCCGTCGGCTGGGACTTTCGCTTGCCGATCGTCGCGTTCGGCACCGGCGAATGCAAGGTCGCGTTCTTGACCGAACTCGCGAAGACAAGCCTGGCGGGCGCGTTCAATCACATTCGCGATGAGGTCGCCGCTCAACAGCTTTTCGGGCAGGCCGTCAACAGCCAAAAAAACATCCAGGCGACCAACGTGCAGCTTCAGCTCTGGCTGTCTCCCGAATTGCAAGTGCGCGAGTTGTATCGAACCAAGCCGGAGATTCTTTTTGTCGGCGATCTCTTGCCGGACGCGAACCACCTGGTAACGCTGCGGCTCGAACAAATGGAGCGCGGCCGTGCGTACGAATTCTTGTTCCGATGTGCCTTGCCCGGCCGTCCCGCGAATCAGCGTTTTCGCATCGCCAAGGGCACGCTGATTTACGATTTGCCGAGCGCACAGCAGTCGCAGGAGAAGCTGGAGACAAACATCGTCGTCGAGTACACGGCCGACGTCGCCCGCGCCGCCGAGCGTTCCGGCGACGTTCGCAAAGTCCTGGCCCGCGCCGAAGTGCAGCGGCAAGTCCTATTCCTGCAAGGCAAGATCGACCTGCTCAAGAGCGGCGCCGGCTCGCAGCGCGATCGCGAGATCGTCGCCAAATTGCTCGATGCGCTGATCAAGAAGTTCGCGGATTTCGGCGATCAGGCGATGGCGAATCAATACCGTGCCATGAAGGACGAATTCACGAAGAACGGCACGATCTCCCAGGAAATGCTCAACCGCTCGCTGGCGGCGTCGTCGCGCGCGGAAGAAATGGTGATGGCCCAGGACATCGATTTCTAGTTTTCCGGCTTGCGTTTAGCGTTCGCATGGCGCCAGGCGAGCGCTAAACGCAAGCATTTGGTAATAATCATGCCCGCATGCGCGATCTGTGGCGAACCCATCCCCGACGGCAGCCGCGCCTGCCCCCTGTGCGGCTCCTGCGCGGACGATTTTTTTCCAATGGGAACCGAGCTCAGGCTCGACGAATCCGCCAAACCGCCGATCGCACCGCCGTCCTCGATCCCCGTGGGCGGCAGCTACTGCCCGGCCTGCGCCAAAGTCTTCGCCGCCGATCAAAACGACGGCTATTGCACCTGCGGCACCGAACTGATCTTTGAGGCGCCGATGGCGCCGATTCTCGACGACGTGCCGATGGCGCCGATCATCGAAGCCGTGAACCTGGGCAAGGTCTTTCACATCTATGACCGACCGGACCTGCGGTTGCGTCAGTTTCTGCTCGGCTGGCGCAAGCAGTACTACCGCGAATTCTGGGCGCTCCGCGGCATAGAGTTCGAGATCATGATGATCGTGCCGATGGCGCCGATCATCGAGGACTCGCCGCGCGGCGTCAAGCCGTCGCCGGGGACGCCGTGCCTGGTCCTTTACGGCCCGGACAAGCAACCGCTGCAATACTTCGCGCTTGAAAAGGACGCGATCCTGATCGGCCGGCTCGACGCGGTGGCAGGTAATTTTCCCGATATCGACCTCGACGACTGGTTCGACCGCGCCACCATCCGCAAGATCTCCCGCCAGCACGCCTTGATTTTGCGCAGTCGCGCCACAAGTACATTCATCTTGCGTCCCCTGACCGGCAACACCGGCACGCAGCTTGAGACGCAGATGCTCCTGGCGATGCAAGATTATCCGCTGCGGCCCGGCCATCGCATTATTCTGGGCGGCGTGATTCGTTTGAAGTTCGAAATTAGCTAACAGCCGTTAGCTATCAGCTCTCAGCCAATTGCAAGTTGGGGTTGGTCGCTGACGGCTGACGGCTGACAGCTTATTCCCATGCCCTCCAAACTCACCAGCACCCTGAACGCCCAGACCTTCACCTGGAACGATCGCACGTTCGTGCGCGCCGAAGTCCCCGCCGGCGACAATCGCGGCCGAATCTTCACCGTCGCGCAGCCGCTCGCACAGCGTTACGAGATCGTCAACTTCTTCGCATCCGGCGGTATGGGCCTCCTCCTGGAAGGGCTCGATCTGCGCACCCAATGCCGTGTGCTCATCAAGACCAATCTGTTCTATCACGTGATTCCCTACGCCCGGGTGCGCGATCAGGACGGCTTCACCAATCAACTGCGTTTGCCGCGCAAGACGCTGGAGATGGAACGGCGCATCCTGGTGCTCCTGCGCAACGCCGGCTGCAACGCGGTGCCGCATCCGAATGATTTCGTCTACGACGCCAACCCGCAGCTCGAAGGGCCGTACACGACCGAGGACAAGAAGGAATGGACGTACGCCGACGCGGACATGCTCGCCGCGGAGCCGTACCTGGTGATGGAAGCCGTGCAAGGCCAATCGCTCGCGCAGATTCTGGAGCAGGCGCCCGGCAAGCGTTTGTCGGAGCCGCGGGCTTTGCGCATCATGAGCCAGGTTGCGGATGTACTGCACATGCTGCATCAACCCAAGCCGATGCGAACTGGCATGACGTGGCAACTCATTTATCAAGATTTGAAGCCCTCGAACCTGCTGATCTCGTCGCAAGATCGCGTGACGGTGGTTGACCTCGGCGGGTGTCAATTGCTCAATCTCGACACGAGCCAAAAGTTGCTCCCCGGCGCCGCGACCGCCGGCTACTGCCCGCCGGAGAGCGAACAGCCGTACAATCTTCTGACGCCGGCGGCCGATGTGTACACGGTCGGCGCCAACTTGTATCAATTGTTGACCGGAAAGAGTCCACTCGAGTTGTTGCCGCCAGCTCTCGGCGCCAATCAACCGCGCTCGGTGCAATTCGATTTCAAACTGCTCGACGCCGTATGCCGTCCGCCGCTCAAAGAATTGATCGTGCGCTGCCTCGACGCGGAGCCGACCAAACGCTTCGCGGACGCGCGTTCGTTGCAGCAAGCGATGCAGGTGATCTTGCGGGGAATGTAATGGTTGAATCTTGCGACGTTCGTCGCCTGTCAAATATCGGATAGAATGCTATTGCACAGGCGGCATATGGATCGAGGAGCATCACATGCGAAAAGCATTGGGACGATACGTTATCGTGGACACAAAGATATGCCACGGCCAGCCGACCTTTCGCGGCACGCGCATCCTGGTGAGCGACGTCTTGGAACAAGTGGCCGACGGCATGGCATGGAACGCGATTGAGAAGCAGTGGCGCGGCGCTGTCAACGAAGATGCCATCGCCGAGGCGGTTCGCTTGGCACGTCAAGCATTGCTGGAAAACCTGTCCATTGACGTGGAACCGGCCCAAACATGATCGTTCTCGACGAGAACATTCCGGAAGATCAGTGTCAGCTTCTACGGCGTTGGCGCATTCGATTCCGCCAGGTCGGTCGGAGCGTTGGCCGTAAGGGAATGAAGGATCAAGAGCACATTCTCCCGCTGTTGCACGAACTCAATCGACCGACGTTTTTCACCCGCGACCTGGGCTTTTTTGACGAGGACAATCGACATTCGCACTATGCGATCGTTTGCCTTGCTGTGAGTCAAAAAGAGGTCGCGTTGTATGTCCGACGCTTTCTTCGCCACCCAAGTTTCGACACCAACGCCAAACGAATTGGCGCTGTTGTTTACGCAATGCAGGACGGGATGCGTGCGTGGCTTCCCGACGAGAATGACGAAGTGCATATTGAGTGGATTGATTAAGTGAGGTCGGCTTCGATTTCCTTGAAGAACCGAGTCAGCGCCTTCTTGCCTTTGATTACAATGCCCTTGCCCTGGTCGATTTCATCGAAGCCCTGCTTGGCCGCCTGCCGCAGGGCCTTTAGTTTTGCTTTCCGCACTTGTTCCTGTTCTTCCAACAACCTTAGTGCATCGCGGACGATTTCACTGGCGTTGCTGTAACGCCCCGAAGAAACTTGGCGCTCGACAAAATCGTCGAAATGTTCGGTTAGATTAATATTGCGCGTTGGCATGTCATTCTCCATTTCCGAGATTCTACCATGATTGGCAATTATTGCCAACGGATTTCCTCTCCGCAAGCACGTATGCCGCCAGCTATAATAACGCCATGAAGCTCACCGTCGGCGAACGTCTGGAAGGCGCCGGCCCCGCGCACCAGCCGGGCGGGTACGTCGTCACGTCCGTCGTTCGCGAGACGCCGTGGCACGGACTCTACGCCGGCAAAAAGATCTTCTACAACTTCGACTTTTCCGTGAAACGAGTGCGCGAGACTGACGAAGTCGAGTGGCTGGACGTGTTTCTGCGCACCAATCATTATCCCATCCTCGACGACGCAATGTACGTCCAGCAACGCCGCACCCTCGCGCGGGCGGAGGTGCGGGCCATCCTCGGCAATCGGCACTCCAACCTTTGGCCGGAGCCGCTCGATCTATTGGAAGTCGAGAACACGCGCGATCCCTTTCTGTTCTCGTCGGAGAACTTGCGGGCCAACGAACCCATCGCGGTCTACGCGCGGCCGCAGGGGCGCTTCACGCCGGAGTGGCAGCGGCAGGTGTTGCCGATCACGTCGATCCTCTCGGTGCTGGCCGAGCTGTTGGAGTTCATCAAGCAGGCGCACGCGGAAGGGTTGTTGCTGCTCGGCCTGGGCCCGCCCGCCCTGTTGATCGACGGCAGCGACCGCGTGCATTACGTGGGCACGGAGCTGGTGCTGGCGCAGCAAAGCGCGTTGCTCAAGGAGACGACGCCGACGCCCTTGTGGTCGAGGCTCTTCCCGGCGGATCGTTTTGCGCGAGGATACGCGGCCCCCGAGTGTTTCGATCCCGCCCAACGGCCCGATGCGCGGTCGGATTTATACTCCTGGAGCGCCCTCGCATTCAGCCTCCTCAGCGGCATCGATCTAGCGAAACTTGCCGACGAACAGGGCCGGCCGTGGGTCGTGCTGACCGAAGGACATTGGTCGCAGCTTGAGAAGATGTTGACGCAGCTTCCGGGCAACAGCGTGTCCGGCTGGGCGGAGCAACTTGGCGTCGGGCCGCGGACGTTGATGGAGGCGTGGCCTCGCAAGCTGCTGCATGTCTTTCGACTCTTGCTCAGCCCCGATCCGACGCGTCGGCCGCGCTCGATTGCCGACCTGCTCGGTTGGTTAGCGGACCCGCCGCCGCCGCCGATCGCGGGCTTGATCGCGCTGCACACGGGACCTGACGCCGCGACGCTGTTGCTCGATTGCACCGGCATCGAAGCGGATCTGGAGATGGCGATTCAGTGCAGCCGCGGCGCGGCGCCGCAACTGCCGAGCGAGGGGGCGACGGTTGTCGAAGGGCCGCTGCGTCCGGTCGTCGATATTCACGCGTTGCCGTTGACGACCGATCCGATTTTTTACACGGCGTTCACACGGCGCGACTTCGCCGGCCGCCGCGCTTTTTCGCCGGGCGTGTCCGCGGAATTGTGGCAGCCGACCGACGTCAACTTGCGCAACTGGGTGGAATCACATGCAACCGGAATGATCGACGGGCAGGACATGCCGACGCCGGTCGCGATGGTGCTCCGTGCGCTCGACCCCGACGCCGTCACGGACAGCCTGCTCCGCTCGCCGATCGTCGGCGTGCGCGAATGGAGCTTGCGCCGCCTGGAGCAAACGCTCCAGGAGCGCGGCTACACGGACGCGCACGCGGCGCTCGTTTGGCGTTACGTCAAGGATCCGAACGTCGAAGTGCGTCAAACTGCGGCCGGCATCCTGTGGTCGCTTTACCCATCCAAGACGGACGCGTTGCTCATCGGCCTGGTCGAAACGCTGGAGACGCCGCCGGTCGATGCGCCGCCGCCGATCCACCATTTCCTGCGCCGCCTGCAGTTGCCGGAAAGCCGCATCCGTTTCGTCTTGCAGCATCTGGAAACGCGTCGGCCGACCGAATGTCCCATTTGCAAAAAAGTACTGACGCTCGGCGAACGCGGCATGCATTTGCAAACCGAGCACGGCTACCTTTTGTTTCAAGGCGACGTGTTACCTGCTGCGGCGGTGTTTCATCGCCTCTGGGAACGCGCGTTCGAAAAGCCGGACCGGCAAGCGCACGAAGAGCTGGTAGGCATGTATCTGAACTTGCCCGATTCGCGGCGCGACCAGGACGCGGCGATCGATCGCTACGTCGCCGACCTCGAACGTTATCTCGCGGGCGGCATGTCCGAGCCGCCGCCCGGGGCACGCGGCAATCACCACGTGCCCGTCGCGCTGACGTACTCCGCCGTGGTGGCATTTCATACGAACGTGCGCAACAGCCGGTCGTTTCTGCCGATCGCGCGCGCGTTGCTGCGGTCGGCCGCGAAGCAGGTGCACGAGCTCGGCGTGCAGACGGTGTTGCCGTTTTTTCAAGATCAGTTGCGCGTGCGTTCGAGCGTGGACGACTTGCGGCGTTTGCTCGCGGAGGTTTGCGTCGATTTCGATCAGACCGATCTGCAAGTTGAATTGTGCCGGCAGCTTGCTCAGCTCGGCGTGGATCCAACGCTCGTCAGTGCGTGCGTCGTCGATTTGCAGGAAGAACGACTCGTCGTCTGTCCGGATTGTCGATCGCAAGTGCGTGCGAAAGATCTGGAAATGCATCTACGGAGAGCGCATCAGGTCTTTCAATTTCGCGGCGCCCGGACGACGTACGTCGATACGCGCGACGCGATTCTCCGCGCGGTCTGCACGCCGCCGCCCGACCGTGCCGCCTGGCGAAGCCTGGAGTCGCTGGCCGCCGACAAGCATCCGGATGAAATCGATCGCTATCTCGCGGTCTGGCTGTTGCAATACGTCAAGGACGCGAACAATGAAACACGCGGCTTGAACCTTGGCGCATTAGCGGAGACCGTCGTCGCGGGCGATGCCGCCGGCCGACTGCTGCCGCTTTTCGCCGGCCCCAACAAGAACACCTCATGGGAGCTGCTCGGCCAACGCATCGCCCTGGAGATCTGCGCCCGCGCCGCCATGACGCCAACGTCGATCGCGCTCATCTTGCCGTTTCTCGATCAAAAAGAACTGCCGCGCCGCTCGCGCGAGAACGCCGCCCTGGCGCTGCTGCGAGCCGCCGGCAAGGACCGCGCGCTCGCCGCGGAAATCCTGCGAGCCTACGTGGCACAGACGAGCAAGAAACGCGGCGTCGAGAAGCTGGAGAATCTCGAACAGCGCTTCGGCCATTCGCCCGCCATCGACGCAATCACCAGGGAACTCGACGATGAAATCCGCATGAGCTGTCCACGCTGTCCGACCGAACTGCGCAAGAAGGACATGGTCGAACATCTCTGGGTGCAGCATCGCCTCGTTCTCGACGGCCAGCGCGTGCGCGAACCGTGGCGCGTCATTGAAGATTGGGTGGTCGATTACGGCCTGGAGAAGGATTCGCGCGTCTTGCAGCGTTGCCGCGACCTGGCCTTGAAGGACGATCCGCAAACCGGCCTGGTG
>DAIOGM010000300.1:4759-9220 GCA_036745215.1 Gemmataceae bacterium | reverse complement strand
AATACCTCGCGACCGAATGTTTCACGACGACGCAGCCGCGGACGTTCTTCAATCCGACCGACAACCAGGCGATGGGCTGGTCCATTCCCGCCGCGCTCGGCGCTCAGAAAGTCCATCCCGATCGGCAAACGCTGACGATCACCGGCGATGGTTGCTTCCTGATGTCGTGTACGGAGATTTCGACGGCGGCGCGCGAACGGTTGCCGGTCAAGTTCTTCGTGCTGGACGATCAAGCGTATCACTACATGCAAGAGCTGCAAAATCCCGCGTATTTGCGAACGACCGCGACCATATTGGCGCGGCTCGATTATCGCTCGCTGGCGATGGGCTACGGCGTCGCGTATCAGGAGATTCGCAATCACGACGAGCTGGAGCCTCGCATTCGCACCGTGCTGGAACACAATGGTCCGGTGCTGACGCGCGTGGTCGTCGATTATCGCCGCCGGCCGGTGCGCTGGATCAACGCGGCGCGGAATCGATTCATCGGCGAACTGACGCCGGAACAACGCCGGCGTTTTCTGGCCCGCATCGCCTCGCGGGCGGTGGAACGGCCGCAGAATGATTGACCCCTCTTTGTTTAGCGTTCGCGCGGAACAGCCGGGACATGGTCGCCGACTGTTTCGCGCGAGCGCTAAACGAAGACCGACACTTCATGGCCTCCCTGTGTAGAATTACACCCAGGAGGTCCGCATGATCAAACTTTCTCGCCGCGACGCATTGAAGACCGGAATCGCCACGGCCGGCGGCGCCGCGTTGGCCAGCCAGGGCGCGGCCGGTCACGTTCGTGTCGGCTGCGCCAAAAGCTGCATCGTCCTCAATCTGGTCGGCGGCCCAAGCCAGCTCGAGACATTCGACCCGAAACCCGACGCGCCCGCCGAGGTTCGCGGCCCGTTCCAATCCATCGCGAGCAACGTTCCCGGCATTCGCATGAGCGAGCATTGGCCAAGGACGGCCAGCCTCGCGCATCGCCTCGCCATCGTGCGAACGCTGCATCACGACGCGCCACCGATCCACGAAACGGGACAACAGTTATTGCAGACGGGCCGCTTGACGCGAAACAATGTCGAGCACCCGCATTTCGGCGCCGTGGTTTCGCATCAACTTGGATCAACGAGGAGCGGTGTTGCGCCATTCGTCATCTTGCCGAATTTGATCGGCAACACCGGCATGAATCTCAGCCACGGCCAAAGCGCGGGGTTCCTCGGCGCGGCACACGAGCCGCATGTAAACTCGCGATTCGCAACGGTGCTAATGCCGGATGACCGCGAACGCTACGGCAAGACCGCGTTCGGCGATGCCTGCGCGCGTTCACGTCAACTCGTCGAGGACGGCGTCCGTTGCGTCGTCGTCAATATGTTCGAGACGGTGTACGATCGCGTCACCTGGGATTGCCACGCCGACCGCCATTCGCTTGCCAGCACGCTCGACGATTACCGCCGCACGCTGTGCCCGATGCTCGATCGCGCTTTCTCGGCTTTGATCGACGACTTGCACCAACGCGGCCTGCTCGACGAAACCCTGGTCGTCGCGATGGGCGAATTCGGCCGCACACCGCGCTTGAATACGCAAGGCGGCCGCGATCATTGGCCCGGTTGCTGGTCGATCGTCATGGCCGGCGGCGGCGTGCGCGGCGGGCAAGCGATCGGCGTCTCGGATCGGCACGCGTCGGAACCGGCGACCCGGCCGGTCCGCTGCGGCGAGGTGGTTGCAACCATCTATCAAGCGATGGGCGTTCCGTTGCAGACGCGATTGACGTTGCCTGACCGAAGTACGACGCATATCGTGGAAGCAGCCCCGATTCGCGAGTTGTTTTGATGATCAAAAGCCCCAGGATGAGCGCAGCGATTCCTGGGGGTGAGGCCGGGTGAGGCCCCCCATATGCGTAACACCATCATCGCCGGCCTGGCGATTGTCGCCGTCATCGCAATCGCCATTGTGGTCTATCCAAATGACTCGGTCGAAACGCGCGTCGGCCACTCGAAAAAGGAGCGCATCATGAAGTCGGATGAAGAATGGGAAAAAGTCCTGACGCCTGAGCAATTCAAGATCACGCGCCGCAAGGGCACCGAACGCGCCTTCTCCGGCCAATACTGGAACAACCACGACGACGGCGTCTTCACCTGCGCCTGTTGCGGCCAACCGTTGTTTGATTCAGCCACAAAATACGAATCCGGCACCGGCTGGCCAAGCTTCTGGCAACCGGTGGCGGAAGACAACGTGTCGCTCGTGGATGACAGCGGCTTGTTCATGCGCCGCACGGAAGTGATCTGCAGCGCTTGCGACGCACACCTGGGGCACGTGTTCAACGACGGGCCGCGGCCGACGGGCATGCGTTATTGCATCAACTCGGCGTCGTTGAAATTGGAGAAGCGCGAGAAATGAGGCTTCAGGTCAACAGTTTTTTCATTGGCGCGGGAAAGTGACGCCACGTCTCCAGATAGGTAGATTCAAGCGGCGCGGGCACCCAGGATTCAGGCTGCAAGAAGAGCGGCATATCCGGCAATACGTCCCCGACGGCCACGGGCTCAACGTATATCGCTCGCTCCGACCCGGCGTCAACCGAAAGTACTGTCAATGGATTGTCGGGAAACTGCTCGAATTCCTCGACGATGAATTCATCCCAGATCGCCTTGGCGATGCCCTGCCGGTCACGCGGCCCCGCCGGAAACAGATCGATCACGAGCAAATGAATTCCTTGCAACACAAGCTCCGCCGTCTTCTCCACGAAACTCCGGAAGGCCGCCTTGCTTCCCTTGTTGCCTGGCGACACAATTTCGATTACCGCGACCACTTTGCCATGCCGATGACGGACCGAAATTCGATTCGTTTTCGTCAAGTAGGATTCCGCCTCCGTTTTCTTGGTCAACCTGGTGCGCGGCGGCGCCGTCGCCAGCGCGACGCCGCCATTATTGTCGTCGGAATCGTCGTCATCCGGCGTTAGCTTGAGCGCCAACAAATCGGGGATGGGGCCGCGAACGTTCTGTTCCACCAACGCAAAGAAATCGCTAGGTAGTTTCCCGGCGTTTAGTGAATTGCAAAGCGTATTGATCCACTGATGATGAAAATGGTGAAACAACCCTGCGTCCACGCGTGTCCAGTCATGTACCGGCATGGCAATCCTCGGCGAAAGCGTTCCATTGAGATTATAACCGAGCGAAGTCACTTTCCGCTATTGGTTATTCCTTCTTCTTCGCCTCGTCCCAAATCGGCCCATACACCTCCTTGTCAAACGGCGGACAACCCGTCGCGAACTGGCCCAACTCGTTGTGCTTCGCACGCATCAGCGCCGTGCAATAGCTGAACGTGCGACAGATGCGTTTGCGATCGAGCCTGCCGTGTTCTTGTAATTGCTTCACGAAGTCCGGCTGTGCCAGCGTCGCGCGGCCGACGCCGACGAACGAGCAGCGGCCATCGTGGAGATTCGCGGCGCCGGCGTGCGGCACGAACTCTTGCAAATAGCTGTAGCCGCTGCCGACGATCGGCACGTCGGGGAATGCACGCTGTATCTCGGCGGCCGCGAGAAAGTGACGTGCGACGCCGATCAGCGGATGTTCCGGAGTCTCGTAGCCGTCGGGCGGCGGATATTCAAAGGGACGCGTCACGTGCGGCGTCGCATACGGGCTGCCCATCGACGCGTTGACGAGAGCGACACCGAGCTTCACCATTGAGTCAATCCACACGAGCGGCTCCGTCAAATCCACTTCTAGGTAATTCTGCGGATTCGTGCCCCACGCACATTCGAGCGGCAACGCGTGCGGGCATGGTTCGCCGAGCGCGGTTTCCGCGTTCTTGCGATAGGGAATGCAATCGTAAACGTTCATGCGCGTCGCAATCATCAGACCCGGCACTTCAGCACGAATCGCGGTGATAATGTCGCGAGCTAACCGCGTGCGATTTTCGAGCGACCCGCCGAACGGGCCGGGCCGCGTCGTCGCTGCCAGGAATTCGCCCAACAGGTATCGATGGCATTGTTTCACATCGACGAATTGGTAGCCGACGCGGAACGCGATCTTGGCGGCGTTGACGTAGTGATCGACGAGGCGTTTCAAATAATCATCGTCGAGCAGCGGATAGGACGCATCGATGGTCTGGCCGCTCGCCTTGTCGATGACGATGCGCGGATCGAGAATCGGATCGTGCACCGCGATCAACGGCTTGCGATAGCTGTAGCGGCCCGAATGCGTCAGTTGCAGTCCGACGACGAGATCGCCGTCGCTACCGTACGCATCGCGATGCGCCTGCCGGCAGATTTGCAGCATTTTCTCAAGGCCCGGCGCGGTTTGGTCGTTGACGAGAAGCTGCCGTGGATTCGCCCTGCCCTCTTCGATGACGGCGGCGGCTTCGCCCCAGATCAATTTCGCGCCGCCGGCGCCGAAGAGTTGATAGCGGCGATACACGAGTTCATCGGGGTGGCCGTCGAGCACGCCGCGATCGACTACCGCCTCGCCGACGATCCGCGGC
>DAIOGM010000300.1:0-4749 GCA_036745215.1 Gemmataceae bacterium | reverse complement strand
CGGCTGCACGCAAAACGCATTGCCGACGCGGAAGGTGCCGACTTGCACCGGGCGAAAGAGCGGCGCGAAGTCTTCGCGGAAGCGCAGATCGAGCCCGAGCCGAGTCGTTTCGGCTTGAAGGTCGGCCAGGGTATGAAATTTGAAGTAGCGTGCCACGAGACTCGGTTCGCACTTTGTCGATGGGGGCGTGTGAATTCAATTGAGGTCAATGTATCGTGAAATCTCCATATCCGCTACAATGGTTCGCATGACACGATTCACCCCATTGATCCTTGCGACTTTAATGATTGCCATCGCCGGCTGCAATACGAGTTCGACGCCGCCGGCCATCGTCATCGGCCATGTGTCGGACAATACGCGTGCCGACAAGGCCGGCGTGCAGGCCGAACTTGGCATGCGCCTGGCGCTTGGTGAACTGAGCAAGGATGGCGCTCTCGCCGAAGTGTTTGGCGGCAAGAAGATTCACGTGCAGCATACCGATACGGAAGGCGTCGTGGATGCTTTCGAATCGCAAGCGGTGCGGCTCTTCAATATTAACCGCAGCGTCGCGATCCTGGGCGGCCTGTCGCCGAAGGAAGTGACGGCGCTCGATCACGTCAAAGAGCCCATCCTCACGTTTCATGGACAACCAGTCACCGGCGCGAGCAATCAGGTGTTTTACCTTGGCATGTCGGCAACGCGCCAGGGGCAAATTCTGGCGAGCGTCGCCGCCCTGGACCGGGGGATCGATAAAGTTGTTATTCTGCAAGACGAACGACGCAGCGATGCCGCGGCGTTTGTCGAAGCGTTCCAGAAAAAAATGATCGAAGGCCGCCAAAATTGGGCTAACCAGTTTCCGATCATCACCACGATTCGCTTCGGTAAAGAGACGAAACCAGGCGAACCGTTTGGCAGCGAGAACGATTGGCGCGACATCGTCACGCGCGTCGCCCAGTTGAATCCCGACGCTGTCGCGTTCGCGGGAAGCGTTCAAGATTTCAACGCCTGGCGGCGCATTTGCCGCAAGGACAAGGTTCTCACAGCCGTGCGTCTCATTCACGCCGGGACCGACGGCGATCATCAGTTCGATCGCGATCCCGACGCCAAGACGGGGATCTTGGTCGCGACTGCATTCCACGCGGATCCGGCGTCGGAGAAAGTTCAGAGCTTTCTCAAGGCGTTCCGCGCCATGCCAGCGAAGACCGAAGCGAACGTGAATGCGGCGCTTGCCTACGATGGCATGCGCATCCTCGTCGAGGCGATGAAACAGACGCCAACGCAATTGACGCCGGAGAAGCTGCACGAATCGTTGCTGAAGACGAAGGACTTCGACGGCTTGAATGGACCGTTGACGATCAATTCGGATCGCCAAGTTCAACGGCCGCTGTTTGTGATGCGCTGGCAAGGCGGGGCGCTCACGCTGGTGCAGGCGTTTCCAATGTAGTCATCACGCTCCGCGTGATGAAGTTCGGCGACGTACTCACGAGGCGCATTCCGTCCGCAGATCCAGCCCAACACCATCACGCGGAGCGTGATGAGTACATTGTCGCGTCCTGGGAACGAAGACGCTTGTACTGCAAATAGGGATCGGGTAAACTTTTTGGAGTAGCAGTTTGGCTCGAGGAATTGCCATGTCCCGAATCACGCCGCACGTGGTTGATCTGCAGGACGAACGGCCATCCTACCGTGTGCGTGTTCATCTATTGCAAATTGCGCTGGCGCTCGCGACGATTTTCGCGACGGCGTGGTGCTATCAATTGCATGTCTTTCTTGGTTTGACGGCGACGTTTCTGGCGAAGCACATTCTCGTCGCGCTGTTGGCGGCGGGGATGCGGTTGCCGATCAGTCCGGGCGAGCCACGGGGTTAATCCCCGTGGTACGCCGCTAAGCCACGGGGATGAACCCCGTGGCTCGCTTCGGTCAAATACTAAACTCCGGCCGGCGTTTCGAAAGCTGTTGCTGCAATCGCGTGACGATGCTCGAGTGCATCTGGCTCACACGCGATTCGCTCAGGTCCAGCGTCGCGCCGATCTCTTTCATCGTCATGTCCTCGTAGTAATAGAGGATGATGATGAGCCGCTCATTGCGATTGAGGCCGCGCGTCACCAGTCGCATCAGGTCGCGATTCTGCAAGCGGTGCGTCGGATCCTCGGCTTTTTTGTCCTCGAGGATGTCGATTTCACGCACGTCCTTGTAGCTGTCGGTCTCGTACCACTTCTTGTTGAGGCTAACGAGACTGACGGCTGTCGCATCGCCGTGCAATTTTTCGAAATCTTCGATCGACACATTGAGCCGAACGGCCATCTCGTCGGGCCGCGGCGGTCGGCCGAGCTCGGCTTCGAGCGATTTGCGGACTTCTTCGAGCTTGGAATGCTTGCTGCGCACCAGGCGCGGCACCCAGTCCATCGTTCGCAACTCGTCGAGCATCGCGCCGCGAATGCGCGGCACGCAGTACGTTTCGAACTTGACGCCGCGCTCCAGGTCGAAGGCTTCGATCGCGTCCATCAGGCCGAAGACGCCGGCCGAGATGAGATCGTCGAGATCGACGCCGTCGGGCAAGCGCGACCAGATTCGTTCCGCGTTATATTTGACCAGAGGCAGATACAGTTCGACCAGCTGGTTCCGCAACTCAACGGTCGGTTCCGTTTTGTGGTCCCGCCAGAGTTGTGGGACGTCCACGTCCACATGCGTCACCATGGATTCCTCCCTGATGAGGCCTGGCGAATGAATGGTTTGTCGTCGCTTGATCGAAGGTTGCACGAGTCGATGGCGCCGCGCGTTGAATCGATCCATCGGCGCGGCGGCGAGAAACGTGATGTTCCATCGCTGCGGATTGAACCGGCGCCCGTTTGATGCGGCCCTGAAAACTCCCCCGAAATCAGGAAATCCGCGACCAAGGGATGCCGATAAGTGCCATGACTCTTCTCGTGAACCGTCGGACGAAACCAGATTCCGCCAGGCGTGAATTTCGCCTGTTCAGGTTCCCGAATGAACAGCCGCGGTTCGCTCCAGGCAGAGCGGCTGCGATTGTCCCCCAGTTCGGGCCCCAATTCATACGATCACTCGCTTCGTTGTTATCGACCCCTTTCTCTTCACGCTTGAAGGAAAACTCTTTTGCCGGGCGATTCCTTCGATCGGGCGCCGTCAAAAGCGGTAGGGCACAAGAGGGCATCTTGTGTGGATTCACAGGCGCCGCCCATCCCCCGATGAGCAAGCGCCTCGCGAATCCTCCCTGCCATGGAGTGCTTCCGTAAATGTCTGAGTGTTAATTGAGGCGGGGCCTATATGCGATGATGGAGATTCTGTCCAGAGGAATATGAAGAGAAAAATGAGTGGCAGATCTCGTTCCCAGGCTCTGCCTGGGAACGCACTTGCCTTGCAGGCTCTGCTTGCCGGCCATGAGTTGAGTTGTTGCGCGGGACGGCGAGGCAGAGCCTCGCGGCAGTGCGTTCCCAGGCGGAGCCTGGGAACGAGGGTTCAAGGGAATTACTGCTTGGGAACCAACGAAGGGTTCGCCGGTCGGCCGCCGCGCATGCGTTTCTGGAAGTCCAGCTCGAGCGCGCCGTAGGAATTCTCGACCTGCGCGACGACGTTTTGCAAAAGGCCCAGAAGACGCTTGGCCGTGTAGAAGTTCATCACCACGCGATGCGACAACTTGATCGCTTCGTTCGGATTCGGCACAAGCTGGGTGCTGAGGCCGAAGTCGAGGACGAGTTCTTCAGGCGTCATGCTGGCGCGGCAGAAATTCGTATAGATCGTTGACACCTCGCTGGCGTCGGTCTGGAATTGTTGCGCTTGTTGCGCGGGGGGGGTGGCGGATTCGGGGGTTCGCAGTTCGTCAGCCATGTGGCACTCCCTAAAAAATAGTGGTATTGGTTTCCTGGGCACGGAGTTTCAACGGAGAACGCGTCCATTTGTTTGCGAGGCCGAGCCTGGCCGACTCCGACGGGCTCTCATGCTACCCTATTGCTCTAGTAAAAAAAATGATGATCGGGTATGATTTTCGCGTGCACGACGCACCATTTTTTTGACGGTCGAGGATCGACCCACCATGACGACCACTCCCTTTTTGACCGTTCGCCTGTCGAGCCGGAAGCACGCTTTGCTGGCGCGCCAGCGTGCGCGACGCGTGGCGGCGCTGCTTCAATTCGAAGCGCACGAGCAAGCCTGCATCGCCGCGGGTGTGTTTGTCATTGCGTGTCAAGCATTGGTGCTGTTCGGCAAGGCGCGGCTCTGTTTCCAGATTGAAAATCACCAGCTGCAGGTTTTCGCGGCGGAGGACGCGGATGGCCGTCAATTGCCGGCGCCGCTTTCCAAGCGACTCGCGGGCTTGTTCCCGGACGTCGATCCGAAATCGCTCTATCGATTAACCAAGCCGATGCCGCCCCAGGATGGCGCGGCGGAGGAGTTGGACCTCGCGTGGTTGGTTGAGAGCATCGAAGCGAAAACGCCGCACGGGATGTTCGCTGAGATCGTGAAGCAAAACCAGGAAATCCTCGCCCTGTTGCACGAGTTACGATTGTATCAGGCGCACCAAACAGAAATTGGAGAAAAACCGGCGAACCCCCATGCCGCCTGACAGGGAATGTAGTACGATTGATAGAGTCTGGACATTTTACTTGCAACGACCACTCTTCCTGATCCACATCGATCGGTGAGTCGTGCGGGTGTTATTTTCACAAATTTTTCAAATAACGCTTGTAATCCGCACTTTTTACCCTTACAATGGTTCGTGAATCGAAGAACGAGACAAAAGCTCCTCGCAGTTGT
>DAIOGM010000299.1:4683-9295 GCA_036745215.1 Gemmataceae bacterium | reverse complement strand
AATAGCGGACTTACCCGCAGCAGGATGAACGCTCCCAGGTGCACGGATAGCGCGCCATAAAAAATCGCGCTCGACGGCGTCGGACCTTCCATGGCGCGCGGCAGCCAACCCGAGAATGGCGCGAGCGCCGATTTGCCGATCGCAGCGACAATCAGGAGCAGCCCGACCGTCAGGCCCGCGGCATCGGAGACGACGGCATGCCCTTCCGGCCAGGGGGCGCCGCCGAGCATGCCGTTGAAATCGCCTCCGCCGCGGAGATGGTGCATGACCAGTGCGGCTAGAAGCAGAGCAGCGTCGGAGATTCGGTAGATCACCCAAACCCAAAGTCCGTTTTGTGCCGGCGCGGTTCGCTCCTGGAAAAAAGCCACGAGCAACACGGAAGAAAGCCCCACGAATTCCCAGCCGGCGAACAAGGTCTCGATCGTCCCCGCCAACGAGGTGAGGATCATTCCCATCATGAACAGCGCGTACAACACGAAGAACCGGTTGTACCCCGATTCGCGGTGCATGTATCGGCTCGCAAACGCGCCGATCGTTCCGCACAGCACAAACGTGAGGATGACAAACGGCACCGAAAGGCGATCGAAAACCAGCTTGAGCGAAAAATGGTAATGCGGGATCGCGACCCATTCGCCGATCTCAATCGACTCATAGCGAGTGTCATCGACGAGCATCAGCGTCAGAACGGTCAATGAAGCGAGGAGGCCGATGACGTTCATGGTCTGACAAAGCCGACTCGTGGCATTCTCGCTGAGCCTGCGATCGAGAAGCGATGAGACGCCGAGCACGATGAACAAAAACGACGGCGCCGCCAAGGCAACCAGCCCCATCGCAACTACGAGAGTAATGTGGTCGAACATTTTTACCTATTTCTCACACGCCAATCTGAGCGAATTCCAGATGATCGCGCCAGCCGCGATACCAATCAACGGAGGTCGCGGCGCACGGCAATTGTTCCGCTTCCGCGACATAGGCATGAAAGGCGCCGTCCTTGTACGACTGAATCTCGGACGAATCCGGATCGAGCAGTGCAAGTTGCACCCAGCCGTTGCGCACGAGCCGGCCGATCATTTCATTGCGCTCCATGATGCGAAGCATTTTGTCCGGCGTTGTTTCGATGACGAAGAGGATGCGAACGGGCTCATGGATCTCGACCATTTGCCAGGGCAAGCCGGTTCTCAGATCGCTGGCGGCGCCCTCCATGACGCCGAGCAAGGAAGCGACGTTGTGCGGTAGTTTCGAGCCGCAGCCGTAGCCGCGACAATCGACGCACGAGAAGTAATACTCCAGGCTGATGCCCGCACAGACCGGAATCGCGGCTTGCAGGATTCGCAAGAGGATCGTCGCATCGGCGTCGTCCTGCGTCGGATCGTAGGAGTTGAGGAAAGCGCGACGATCGAGGAACAAACCCCGCGTTCGCGTGCGCCGGCCGACGATGCAAATCGCATTCGTCGCGTGCCCCAGCTCCGGGCGGACCTGCGCCAGATCTTCCGCGCGGCCTTCAACATGGCCACGAGCCCCAGATTGCGACAGGCCGAGCGACGCGGATTCGAAGCGTCGGCAGCGTTCATGCGCATTGCGTTCGCAGGCCGTTTCCAGGAGTTGCCAGATCATTTCGAAATCGACGTGATGGGAGTCCGGAAGCCGATCGAGATCGTGAAAGGTGATCTGATCGTTGCCCGTATTGTGCATGCCGCCGATGAAGACGGTGTCGTCGGGAATCACGATGCCGCGGGATTGGAGACGTTGGCGAACGCGTGGGTCGTTGAGGATCTGCGCCGCCGCTCTGCCGCTGGCGCCGCCGCGCCCGCCGCCGCAGGCGCCGCAGTTGTATGCGGACTCATGCGGGTTGTTGACGCTGGTCGAACCGTGTCCGAAGGTGAACACGAAGCGCGAAAACCCGGACGTCAAGCCGGTGTCGCGCAGAATTCGCTCGGCAATGTCCGTCAAGGACTCGACGGTGTAGCCGGGCTGCGCGTCGGACGTGGTTGTGGACGCGCTGTGTTCCAGGTCGAGCCGGGTGCGATGGGGCGGCCGAATCATGCCGCCAAACACGCGACGCAATCGGGCCGCGATGCGAGGGAAGAGCGTGCCCGCAATCAAGGGAATCGACGCGAGTACGCCGAGCGCCCCGGAGAACAGTGCTCCCAAAAGAAACGACCGGGTGCCAATGTGGAACTGGTGCGACGCCTTGCCCAATGCCTGCCGCGTCTGTGCTCGAAGCCGGTGCGTCGCCGCCAGATCGTCGGCCACCGTTTCCACGACCCAATGTTTGGGCCGAACCACCGGCGGACAGAGCGGCACAAAATGAGCATCCTCCAAACCTTTGTAATACATGTCCACAAAATAAAACCCGGCGATGCTGAAGGTGACCGCGCTGGACGCCACCTCTTCGACATGGCGGCGCAGCGATTCCTCGCGCTCATCAATGCAGAACATGGCCTGAAACGACGGTGATTTTGGTTCCTCCCTTGGTTCGCGATTGTGAATGGCGATGGCGTCGAGCGTACGCGTGTAAAAACGGTGCTCATACGCCAGATGAAAGACGCGCCGCCGTTGCAGGGGTGAAAACGCTTCGATCTCATTGACCAGGTTGCGCCAATGCGTGTCGTCCAACTGACTGAGTCTTTCGGGCGTCCAGCCCAGAACCTGCGCAAGTTGAAAGACGCTGAAGGCGCGTTGTTCCGTGGTCGTTGCCGGTTCGGGCGCCCGTCGCGCTGAAAGCTGGTTGCGCAGTCCACGCAATGGTCCGGCAAAACCGAACGCTTCCCTTGCGATGTGGGCCAGGACCACGCGATCGAGTACGAGCCGAATGGCGAGAAAATCGGTAATGCTGCCTTGCGGAATCGGCCGAACGACGCGATCGCGCCGTTCCTCGACCTGCTTGGTCATGCCGGCCCAGCCGCGCAGGACCAGGAAAGTGGACGTCAGGAAGCCTTCCCATTCCGATTTCGGGACGCCGAGCTGATCCAGCGATTCGCGAATCGACTGCAGCGGGCTCAGGCGTAGATCGTTCAGCGCTGCAAGTTCGCGTGCCAACTCGCGCTGCCAAGACGCGGGCGCGCCGGCCTGCGTTCGATAAAGCTCGACGAACGCGCGGAAAAATCCCTCCTCGCGGCGCGGCAACGACCAGTGCGAGAGCCCTTGATCCAGAAACGCGGCGGTGAAACGGATGAGCACGTCGTTCGCGAAACGATCGGCATCAATTCCGCACGCCGCCAGAAGCAAATCGCGATGCCGCCGCGGCGCCGGAACCGGCGCGTCCATCCGCGGCACGCCGGCGACGCCGTTACAGCAAACGCGCCACAACGTCCGAAGCGTGAAGGCTTCCCATTCGTCTTCCGTCCATGATTCAAAGCTCGCGCGCCCGCACTTGTCGAACAATCCGTCCGCCCACGTCGTGTCATTTGGAGCGCTGCGTCGGCCATTGCCGTTGCGGAGATCGCGCATCGCCCATCGTCGCGTCTCGGCGATCAGCTGCACCCGCGCCGCCGCCGACACGTTTTTCGACATGCGCCGGAGCGCGTCCGTCTCGGCGACGTACCAGAGCAATTCCGCGGCCGGCCCGGTCCGCAACGGATGCTCCAGAATCGTGAGCCGCAACTGGCAACGTGTGCATCCCGGAACCACCGCCTCGTTCGCCTGTTCTCCCAGCTCCATTTGGAGCATCACTTCAAGATCCGCGCTTCGGATTCGTCCCGTTCTCAACGCATCGCGATAGCGGTCTTCGCTCCAGTAAGGTTCGCAACCAAAAAGTTGCCCCGCTTTTTCAACCGCTTCAACAAACGGAAGTTCTTCAAAGGCATGAAGCGTGTTGTGATGAACGAATGTCGTGATTGGCCCCTGGGCCGGGAGCACATGAGCCGCCTGCTCGATCGCCAATTCGAGACGGTGAATTGCGTCGTCATCTTTATCGTGGCGCCCGGGTTCGTTGTCGGCGAATTGCGGATGAACGCAGGCCCGTTGTTCTGTGGCGTTCGAGGTGCGCATGGCGTCTACTCGGAGGAATCGATTTTTGGAAAGCGAGGTTGGCAGGTCGCCGGAGCGTGCGGCGGGTTGATCGACCGTTCTTGATCGGTCGCAGAGCAAAGCTAATTGCGTGGCGGGATCGAAACAACGGCGCAAACGCCATACAGCGTCGCGATGAGCGCACGACCGATTGCGGAAAGGAGTTGTCTAAATGCGTAGACGATGAATTGCGTTCACTAGATTTCTGCCGAAGACATCGGCACTGGCGAAATCATGCAGGTGTTGAACGTGCTGACAACGTTGCAAGAGCGGAACATTCTGCGCGGCCGCGGCGTGGCATTCCGTCTTTGCGACAGACTCCTCGTTTTCGCATGGTTTCTCGGAATCTGGGTCTTCAAAGGGCATTTGATCGTGTGTCGGAGCCGCTGCGGAAACCTTGGTGGGAACGCTTTGCGCCGCTACGACGCCACAGAAAAAAATCAGCAGGATCGCTCGTGCAAATCGCGAAATGCTCAAGGATCGCCGGCAAGGGTTACACACCTTCATAACCGCAATCATAACCCAATCAACCACGGGCGGCAAGTCCAAGGTTGACGCAGAGCGAGGACGGGATCAGGGGCGCGCGGAACTGTAGCCGAGGACG
>DAIOGM010000299.1:0-4673 GCA_036745215.1 Gemmataceae bacterium | reverse complement strand
AGTCGCTCCCGTCGAGGCCCGCGCCGACGCGGTTTTCGCGGTTGAGGAAGATGTCGTCGCCGCCGCCGATACGGCGATCGATGAAGGCGATGTGGCCGTCGGCGAACAGCACGTTCTGGCCCTCTTTGCTGTGATTGATGCTGTTGCGAATAATCCCTTCGGCGGGGGGACGGTCGGCCATGATGGGCAACTGGTTCCACGATCCAGGCGGTACGTCGCCGGGGCCGCGCTGCATTCCCGTGTTGTCGCGATAGCCAAGCGAATAGGCATAGCACAATGACAAGGTCGGCGCGTACTTATCGAATTCCTCATCGCTCATCGCCCGCAGAGACGCCACGGACAGTGAACATACAAGCCGCGAACCGACGCCGGGACAGCCGACCGACGTTCCTTCAGGCAATACGCCGGCGTCAGAAAGCATCGGCACGACCATACCGGCGACATCACGCGGTGCTTCGCTCGACACATCCGGGAACTTTCGATAATGATCGCGATAATGTTGCAAGGCAAAATAGAATTGCCGCAAGTTGTTCTTGCAAAGCGCCACATTGGCGGCGGAACTGGGCGCACGCATGTTGTTAAGGATCGTCAAGCCGACGCCGAGCAAGGTGAGGATGAGGCAAGCAGCCACCAGAACGTCCGCACGGCGCCACCACGTGCGCGGCGACGACACGGACGAACGCGAAACCGGCGGGGCCGTCGGCAAGTCATCCGGCTGATGCGGCGAGCAGATACGCTCGGCAACGCGGGCCAACGTACGTTCGACAAGACGGTCTGGCGCTTCGACGGGAAACTCGTCCACAGCCAATGGGGCTAGGGATTGCTCCAGGAGCGCCAGCCGTTCGCGCGCCTTGGGGTTTTGCGCCAGGTACGCTTCGACTTGCCGCTGGGCGGGCTCGTCCAGAGCATCGAGCGCATAGCCGATGAGAAGTTCGTCCATTGTTCGACTCGCAATTCTCTTCTGCATCTCTTCCCGTCAATCGTCAAACACAGGCTCGACCGCCCACGCCAGGGCCCATGACTCATGTAAGCGGCACAAGGCGGTATGCAAACGCGACTTCACGGTGCCGACCGGGATGTCCATGATGGCCGCGATGTCCTTGTATTTCAAGCCCTGATAGTACGCCAGGATCACCACTTGCTTCAAGAAGTCGGGCAGCTTCTCGACGGTGGCGCGGATCATCAATCGGCGTTCCTCGCCTTGCAGTTGTTCCAGGGGTCCGGGGCCGCGGCTTTCCAAAAGCGTCAGCAGGTGGGGCAGGTCGCTATCCGTGCCGTCGTCCGTGTCCACGTGCAGCCGAATCGTCTGATGGCGGTTCTGTCGCCTCAAGGCGTCGATCGCCTGGTTCGTCGCGATCGCATACAGCCAGGGGCGCACCGGCCTGCCCGGCTCGTATTGCTGAATCTTGGTGTACAGCTGGACGAACGTGTTCTGAAACACATCGTCGGCGAGATCGCGATCGCCCAGGTAGCGGCGCAGGTATCCGTACAATTCCCCTTCGTAGCGGCGCACTAGCGCTCCGAACGCCTCGCTCGTGCCCTGCCGAAACAGGGAGAGGAGTTCCTCGTCAGAACAGTCGGCGTAAGGTGAGGAACTGGCCACGACATCTCTGCCATTTCATACGACGGGTGTGGCGAAAAGGTTCATCATACCGCCTGGAGAAGGCTACGCCACAGGCGGCGAAAACGCTATTTTTTGCCCTTTTTTTTGGGCATTTTGCCGGCTTTCTTGCCGCCCGAATTCTTGGCCTGGGGCTTGTCTTCGCTCTTTTTTTTCTTGCCGCCGAAGATGGCCTCATAGCCTTCAGCGAATTTCTTGGTTTCAGCCAAGCCGATGCGGACGATACTCACGACGAGCACCTTTCTGCCTGAATTACGGGCGAACAATCCCCGATGTGGAACGACACTCGGACCCGCGCCGAATCGCTATGGAGATGGATTCATCCACCAGTCTAAAAGATTGCGCCGGGTTTGTCACGCTATTTTCATGAAGCGCTCACATTTCGGGTGAGCAGCTGAAAGTTTGGTGGGAAATTCGACCGAGTGCGGCTAGGCTGGGGTGAAAACGATACTTGATTGATAACTTATTTACTTCCGCGCGTCGGACACGATCATGCCAGGCTTAATCTCTATCCTGAAATCTGCTTGTTTCAAAGGAGGATTCAGGACAGCTTCCTTGACCGTCTGATGGTGGTGCCGTCCGAGTTGTCCGCCCTCGTCATAAGACAAAGTCTTCCATTCTTTGGGCAGCCAAACGCCCTTGCGTTCCATGTACTCAATGGAAAGGATGCTCGATAGATTTCCTCGGTTCCATTGTTTCATAAAGGCAATGGCACTTTCACGTTCTGGATCGACCCAGATTTCATTAACGAGCTGGGCCATTTTTCCGCGTGCGGGAGTTTTGAAAACATGATAGTGCCGGCCATCTTTCTTTTCTTTTCCGACATAGCCTAGCACCGAAGGCTTGATGCTCGCGCGCAGATTTTCCAAGGTGATCGGCTCATAGGGAACTATGCCGTGGGCGAACAGGATCGGATAATCTTCGACCAGAAAATTGAACGCTGCAGAGCGATTGAGGCGAAATGTGAGATCGGGCTGTTTGGCAGAAGGCGTGTACGCGGCGCTCGTGTTTTCCTTCCTTGGCGTGTAGCTTACACAATCCTTTCCGTCGAAGCACCCCACCTCGTACCTGGGACAAAAGACGAGCTTGCCGGTATAAAACATTGGCTTCCAAATCTCCTTGCGAATCCAGTTCTTGTCCAGATGGATGTGCCAGTTGGTTTTCGTCTGGTCCGTGTAATCTTCCGACGGGACCGGCACTTCTGCGGGCAACAAATCGGAAAAGGTGCGAGACATGTGACCTTTGGCAAAGATGATTTTTCCTTCCAATTGGTAGATCACACCGTCGGTGCGTTTGGCTTTCTTCTGCCAATCTTTGATGACTTGTTCCACCACTTGGGCATTTGCCTGCATTGGCATAGCGGCCATTGACAAGCAAATTGCATAGAGGCCCAAAAGCGCCTGAGCGGAACAAGATTTCCGGAACATTGTGCGGCTCCTTGTTGACAAAGGCCATTTAATATTGCTTCCAGATTGGTGGCCGAACAAGGGAGTGAGCGAGCCTGGTGATTTGATACGCGCCTATTGGAGCATTGCGCAATGAGAAAGTCAAGGATTTCTTGTGCTTGCAGATTCATTCACATTTCAGTAGTTCCCAAACTTCAAGACGATTCTTGTTGCCGCATTCGCCAGAATGCGGGTTTGTTGATCTTTGGGACGTGCGATAATTCGGGAGCGAGGCTCCCGCCGAGCCGCGAACCGCGAGAAAACGGAGCCCAAAACGGCTCGGCAGGAGCCTCGCCCTCCCGATACACGCGACGCGGCCGGCATTCTGGCGAATGCGGCTACAGATATTATTTGCCCACAAATCACTTCAATCCGAAATTTCGCAGACGATGCGGAAGCCGATGTTGACGTGGCCGTCGGCAGGAGCGAACGAGTGCCGATATGCCGAGCGTGCGAGGTGAATCGCCTCGATGAAGCTGCCGCCGCGGACGACGCGCGAGGCCGCCGGCGCGGTTCCGACGCTCTTGGGATCGATCGCCAGGCCGTCCTTGACGCTCTGTTCATAAAAGCCGGCAACAAATACATCCGAGCACATCTCCCAAACGTTGCCGTGCATGTCGTATAGGCCGAAGTCGTTCTGTTTCTTGCGGCCGACTTCGCCGGGCGTGAGCGGATTGCTCGCAAACCTGGCCGGCGCGGAATACCAGGCGTGTTCGCGGGCAACTTGCTCGCGATAATCGTCGCCGAACGACCACAGGCCCGTCGCGCCGGCCCGGCACGCATACTCCCACTCCGCTTCCGTCGGCAGGCGATACGTCTTGCCCTCCTTCTGGCTCAGCCACGCACAAAACGCCTCGGCGTCTTTCCAGGTGATGTTCGTAACCGGATGCTCCTTCGCCGGCTTGTAGCTCGGGCCGGGATTGAGCCACGTGAACTCCGGCTTGCGGCCGATGTCCTTGCCATTGTCGAGGCCGGTGCCCCCCTTTTTGTTAACTTCGGGCACGGTTCGATATTCCTTCTTGGCGACGAACTGCATGAACTGCGCCATCGTCACCTCGGTGGCGCCGAGGTAGAACGGCCTGCTGATGCGCACGCGGTGCTGCGGCGTTTCGTTGTTGATTTGCGTCACGTAGAACGGACTGGGCGGAGGGGTCTTTTTCTCGGTGCCTTTCTTGAAAATGAAGAACTCATTTCGATGGACCGATAGCTGATCCTTCGATGTGCCCATGTAAAACTCGCCGGGCGGTATCAAAGTAAGCACCGCGTCCAGCGAATTGGTCTCATCGATGGACCGCTTCAGAAACGCGGACCATTCCTTTTGCAATCGCTTCGCGTCGTCGGCCTTGACCAGCCCAATCGCCGGCTGGTAGCGCACGCTGATCTCGACGGTTTTGCCGCGTTCCAGAACGAACGGGTTCGGCTCGATAAACAGGCCGGCGGCCAGGGCGGCATCGTCGAACTTGTAATCGCCCGGCGGCAGCTTGTTCAACCCAAGCGAGACGGGATGCGACGTCAGATGGTCACGATCGCGCACCGTCAGGTTGGCGCTTTCGAAGATGCGCCGGGACCTTTCGTCGTTGGCAACGATCTGGACTTGTCCTTCATTG
>DAIOGM010000298.1:0-9320 GCA_036745215.1 Gemmataceae bacterium | reverse complement strand
ATGGAGAGTCTACAAAATCCTGGCGATATGAGTCAAGGTGCGCTGTCGAACTAAGTACTCAGTACTTAGTACTGAGTACCATCGACTGCGCCCTTCGCAATCCCTACACCTATCTTCGCGTTCGCGATCATTGTTTGGGTGCGTGGCGAACGCGAAGCCGCAAGCGGCGATGAAGGAGGAATTCATGCGCGAAGCATTCGCAATCGTGTTGATCGGATTGGGCGCCACCATGTCGATGGCACAGAACGGCAAGAAACCGAACTATCCGCAGACGAAGACGGATAACGTCGTGGACGTGCTGCACGGCGTCAAGATCGTCGATCCGTATCGCTGGCTCGAAGACGGTAAGAGCGAAGAAACAAACGCGTGGGTGGACGCTCAAAACAAGTTCACCCAATTGATCCTGGAAAAAACGCCCGGGCGCGACAAGATCCGCGAACGCCTCAGCAGCTTGCTCGAAATCGGCAGCCTCGGCACGCCGACGCCGCGCAAGGGGCGTTACTTCTTCACCAAACGCGAAGGCACGCAGAACCAACCCGTGCTCTATGTTCGCGACGGCCTGAACGGCAAGGTCCGCGTGCTCATCGACATCAACGAACTTGCCAAGGACGGCACCGTTGCGCTCGATTGGTTTTTCCCGAGTCGAAACGGCAAACTGCTCGCGTACGGCCTGTCGCGCGACGGCAGCGAAGTCTCGACGCTGTCGATTCGCGACGTCGATACGGGAAAAGACCTATCGGACAAGATCGAACGCACCCGCGCCTGCTCGCTCGCCTGGTTGCCGGACGACTCCGGGTTTTATTACACGCGGTATCCCGCCGTCGGCAGCGTGCCGAAGGGCAATGAAAACTACTATCGGCACGTGTACCTGCACGCGCTTGGCCGCGATGCGAAGGACGATCCGAAGGTTTTTGGCGATGGCCGGGATCCGGAGGATTGGCCGTCGATCAGTCTGTCGCCGGACGGCAAATGGCTCGGCGTCAACGTGCATCAGGGCTGGGCGAAATCGGAAGTGTATCTCGCCAGCACGGCCGATTTGCGACCCGGCGCGTTTTCGCCGATTGCCGAGAAGATTCCCGCGTTGTTTGACGCCACGGTGCGCAACGATCGCGTCTACATTCACACGAATCACAAAGCGCCGCGCTATGCCCTGTTCGAACTCGACCCGAAGTTGCCGCCGAAAGATTGGAGCGATCGCGCCAAGTGGAAGGAGATCATCCCTCAGAGCGAGAACAAGCTCGAAGCCATCGCGGCCATCGGCGAGCATTTGATCGCCGAATACATGCACGACGCGACGAACCGATTGACAATATTCGATCGCGCTGGCAAGACCGCCGGGATCGTAATCAAACTTCCCACGCTTGGTACGATCGCGGGCATCGGCGGCGAAGCGGACGGAACCGAATTGCTCTTCGGTTTCCAGTCTTTTGCCGTCGCGCCGAGCATTTATCGCGTCGATCTCCTGAAGAAGGACGCCGGCCCGCTCGAATTGTGGGGCCGCGTCGAGACGCCGATCAAGGCGGACGATTACGTGGTCGAGCAGGTCAAGTACAAATCGAAAGACGGCACGCTGGTGCCGATGTTTTTGACGTACAAGAAGGGAGTCAAGAAGGACGGCACGAACCCGACGCTGCTCTACGGGTACGGCGGCTTCAACATCAGCTTGACGCCGACGTTCGCGACGACGCGCTTCCTGTTTCTCGACAAGGGCGGCGTCCTCGCCATCGCCAACCTTCGCGGCGGCGGCGAGTACGGCGAGGACTGGCATCGCGCCGGCATGCTCGACAAGAAACAGAACACGTTTGACGACTTCATCTACGCGGCTCAATACTTGATCGACAACAAGATCACGAACAAGGACAAGCTCGCGATCCAGGGCGGCTCCAATGGCGGCCTGCTGATGGGCGCCGTCACCACGCAGCGGCCCGATCTCTTCAAGTGCGTCGTTTGCCAGGTGCCTCTGTTGGACATGACGCGCTATCACAAGTTCCTGATCGCGCGCTTGTGGATCCCGGAGTACGGCGATCCCGACAAATCGGAGGACTTCACCTGGATTCACAAGTACTCGCCGTATCAGAAAGTCAAGGAAGGCACGGCGTATCCCGCGATGCTGATCACGACGGCGGCGTCCGATAGCCGCGTCGATCCCCTGCACGCCCGCAAGATGGCGGCGCGCTTGCAGGCGGCGTCGATCGGCGCCGGGCCGATCTTGTTGCGACAGGAAACGCGCGCGGGGCATGGGGCCGGCAAGCCGCGCGGGTTGATTCTTGATGAGCAGACCGATATCTGGAGTTTTGTGTTGGCGCAACTGGGAGTGCAGTGATTTTTCCCCCAAGCCCCGCGATGAGCGCAGCGATTCGCGGGGGTACGACCCCCAGGAATCGCTGCGCTCATCCTGGGGCTTGACCAATTTCCATGGAAATCTCCCCCTTCGACTTGCCGATGACCGACCCGCGGCATCCCTTCCATGTCGAACACATGGAGATGGCGCTCGACGAAGCCCAATCCGCCGCCGACGAGGACGAAGTGCCCATCGGCTGCGTCATCGTCTCGCTGGAACGCGGCGTCATCGCCCGCGCTCACAACCAGCGCGAGATGCTCAAGGACCCCACCGCTCACGCGGAGATGATCGCGATCACGCAGGCGGCCGCGTCGTTGCAATCGTGGCGTCTGGAAAACTGCATCCTCTACGTGACGCTCGAACCTTGTCCGATGTGCGCCGGCGCCATCGTGCTGGCGCGTTTGCCGATGGTCGTCTATGGCGCGACCGATCCGAAAGCCGGGGCGTGCGATACGCTTTATCAAATCACCAATGATTCGCGGCTCAATCATCGCGCTCAGGTCGTCGGCGGCGTCTTGGCCGAGCGGTGCGGCGCCATCTTGTCCGAATTCTTCGCGGCCAAGCGAAAGTCCCGTTAGCCGGACGCGCCAGCGACGGTCGCCTCGATCAACCGTCGCTGGCGCGTCCGGCTAACGGCCGGTTGTAGCGACTTTGACGCCGTCAACAAACGGTGTTCGAGCGGGCCAAAAAGAAAAATCGGCAACGGAGCTTCAAGTCGGCGTGGCGCTCGTGTTAGAATCACAGTTGGACCGAGCGCCATGTCCGATCGATTCGGGTCGTCGAGGCCGTCATGAAGAAGTTCTTGTTTGCGTTTACCGCCTTGCTCATCGGAAGCTGGTGCGCGTTCGCGCAGCCGCCGTACAAAGTCTACACCAGCCCGAAGCTGCCGGTGCGCGACGCCCTGGAGCGCATGAATCTTCAAGTGGCGTGGAACACGCGCGTCACCGTGGACGGCAATCGCGACGGGATTCTTAGCGTGCAACTCCTCCCGGGCGCGACCAATCAACTGGTCGTGCAGACGTACAAAGGTGCAATCTTCTTGTACGACGCGGACACCGGCGACCTCATCTGGAAGACGCGCGCCGGCGAAGCGTTCTGGAGCGCGCAGCCGGCGGCGTTCAATACGCAATCGATCTTCGTCACGCGCCGCAACATGCTCTATGTCCTCAATCGCTACGACGGCTCGCAACGCGTCTACACGCTGGACCCCGTCCGCAAACGCATCGACTTCGGCTACCCGCTTCTCTTCACGCCGAATGCCGCCCCGGTGGCGGACGAGAATTTCCTGTACTTGAGTATGGGCGATCGCCTGAGCGCGATTGTGATTCCCGATTTTGCCGGCATCGAGCGAGCCAGAAAGCACATCGAAAAACTGAAAAAAGAAGGCAAGCCGATTCTGCCGACGGACGAGGACTATGTTCCGGAAGGCCCCGATTCGCCGCAGCCGGACTTCTACTGGGGCTACAAGTTCGCGACACAGTTCCTGGCGACGCCGCCGCTGGTTTACGGCGAACAGCTCAGCATGTTGACGACGGACGGCGTGATGACATCCGTCGGCCGATTCGGCCGGGGGCCGCGCGAGGAGTTGTTTGAGTTCAAGCTGATCGGCAAATCGCCGGCCGCGGCGGCGCAGTACCGCAATATTGCGTACGTCGGCTCGGACGACTTTAACGTGTACGCAATCAACATGAACAATGGCCGGCTCGCATGGCGTCACGTCAGCGGGGCGCCGATTCTGATTCCCCCGGTGGCGAATGACGCCGACGTCTTTGTCAGTCCCAAGCGGACCGGTCTTCGCCGCCTCGACCGCTTGACGGGCCGCGAGATGTGGACCAATCGCGACACCGAACGCTTCCTCGCCGCCAACCCGGCGTATGTTTACGCACTGGATCACATTGGCAAGTTCTACGTGGTGGACATGCGGCGCGGCACGACGCTGGCGACGCACGACTTGTCCGACTGGGCCATTTCGATCGCCAATGAATGGACCGACCGCATTTACCTCGCCGCCAATGACGGCCAGGTGTTGTGCCTGCGCCATCGCGATTTTGCCAAACCGCTGGTCATGAGGACGCCGGATGTTCTCAAGGTCCGGGAAGAGAAAAAGCCGAAGGAAGAGCCGAAGAAAGAGGAAAAGAAAGAGGAAGAAAAGAAGGATGACAAAGACAAGGCGGCGCGTCGCCCGTTCGAGTTGCCCGAAGTAGAATTCGTCGCCATTCGTGCGGATGGTGGAACGGCGCCGAAGGACGATCGCCGTTGGCGGGCCGGACGATGACTGGCTGGCGCCTCGCGTTCGCGGTCGGGCTCGTCGTTTTCGTGGCGTGCCCGTTGGCGACGCCGTTCCGTTCGATCACGGCGTCTTCGACGTGGGAATGGACTTCGGAAGATGGGCGGCGACTGAGTCAACTGGCGGTCAACACATTGGTCCTTTCTGCCGGCACAATCGCGCTGGCATTGCCGCTGGGCCTGATGCTAGCCGTTCTGCTTTTTCGCTGCACCATTCTTGTTCGCCGCATTTTGCTGGCGCTTCTGGCGATATTACTCTTCATTCCATTGCCGGTGCTTGTTTCGAGCTGGCAAAGCACGTTCGGGTCGAACGGTTGGCTGCCGCTGGAGTTTTGGCGCAGCACCGTCGATCGGCCATGGGCGACGGGAATGACGACGGCCATCTGGGTGCACGCCTTTGCCGCGGTGCCATGGGTGGCGTTCATCATCGGCATCGGCTTGAGCTGGGTCGAGCCGGAATTGGAGGACGAGGCGGCGCAGAGTGTTGGCTGGTTGCGCGTGCTTGTCTTCATCACCTTGCCGAGAGCACGCGCGAGCATCCTGGCCGCGGCGCTTTTCGTCGGCCTGCAAACGGCGGGCGAAGTCAGTGTGGCGGAGATGATGCTTGTTGACACGTTCGCTGCGGAAACGTTGACGCAATTCGCGGCGAATCGTGACGGCCTCGCGCGGACGCTCGTGCTTTCGTTGCCGGCACTCGTGCTCGCGTGGGCGTCGGTGTTGGCGATCGTGGCATGGCTGGAGCGGACGTTGCCGCCACTCGCGCCGTCAACGCGATCGCATCGGCCGTTGAACTTGGGGCCGGCATGGTTGCGATTCATGATTGCCGGCTTGATGATTGGATTCCTCCTGGCGCCGCTCTATGGCCTGGTTTGGAAGCTCGGACTGACGGGCCATCCAGGTCAATGGACGGCGGACGCCGCGGGGCGTTTCCTCCAGGCGGAGGCGCGCTTGCTCGGCTACGATCTGCTGGCGACGTTCGGCACGTCGCTGGTCACCGGGTTCGCGGTGGCCGTCGTCGCGCTGGCGTGTTGCTGGCTGGCGCGCGACGCGCGCTGGTTTCGCTGGCTCCTTTTCAGCGTCGCGACCTGGGCGTGGGTCCTGCCGGGACCGGTCGTCGGTATCGGTCTGCGCGAAATCATCATGAATTTGCCGGAAGGCGTATGGAAGGATGCGCTTTATTATGGGCCATCGCCGTTGCCCTTGATGTGGGTGCAATCGATTCGCGCCTTGCCGATCGCGGTCGTCTCTTTATGGCCGATCGTGCGCATGATTCCGCCGTCGGTCGTTGAGGAGGCGCGCCTCGCCGGCGCCGGCGCGATCGGTCAATGGTTCGGCATCGTCGTGCCAATGACGTGGCGAGCCGTCGTGATCGCGGCGCTGGCATCGGCCGCGCTTTGTCTCGGTGAGGTCGCCGCCAGCACGTGCGTCGGCACGCCAGGCTGGGAGTCGTTCACGAAGCTCATTTTCGATCGCATGCACAACGGCGTGGACAACAACGTGTCGGCGCTGTGCGTCTTGATGCTGGCGAGCGTGAGTGCGATTGGCATCGTGGCGTTTGGCTTGGCCTCACTGACACGCAGACCGTTCGAATGAAACTTTTTCCATTGCATTCGGTAATAAACAAGTAACACTGTACGCATCCACGCCTCTCTGCCGTAGGACAAGCGTCTCGCTTGTCCATTTGACATCTCACGGAGCTCCATATGTGGAAACGCGACTGCGAACTCGACACCGAACCATTGCCGATCCCGAGCCGGATCGCGTCCAACGAAGAATTCATTCCGCCCGAGCAAACGCAAGAACAAAAAGAATACGAAGCGCGCCTGCAATCGCTCGCCGACGATGCCGCCAGGAGTCAGGGGCTGACGCGCCGCCAATTCTTGCGCACCGGCAGCGGCCTGGCGGCGGCGATGGTCGCGCTCAATCAAGTCTTCGGCAATTGCTACGACGTCGCCGCGGCCGAGGTGCAGAATCAAGAGGCGTTCAATGAGCGTTGGCCTAAGGATCAGTTCATCTTCGACGTGCAAACGCATCACGTCGATGTGTCGCGGCGCTGGTACGAGGAAACCGAAGAGGGCCGGCGCGTCGCGAACTTCTTGCGGATCTTTCGCCCCCTGGCCGGCAGCGTGCAGCGCAGCATGGAGGCGCTCAATCGCGCTCATTATGTCAAAGAAGTGTTCGGCGACTCCGACACCGTGATGGCGATCATCTCCGGCGTGCCGACGCGCGACTGGAACAAGAACCCCCTGCCCCCCGATCAAATGGCGGCGACGCGCGATTACGTCAACGGCCTGGCCAACTCGACGCGCGTCCTGTCGCACGGCCTCTTGCGGCCCAACCTCGGCCAGCGCGAACTCGAAGAAATGGAACGCCAGGTGCGCCAGCTTCGCATCTCCGCGTGGAAGTGCTACACCGGCGCCGAACTCGGCGAACAGGCCTGGTTCCTCGACGACGAAAAAATCGCCTACCCATTCTGGGAACGCACGCTCAAGCTCGGCGTCCGCAACGTCTGCGTTCACAAGGGCCTGCCGCTCGGCCTCTTCAACGAACGCGCGTGCCTGCCCAACGACGTCGAACGTGCGGCCCGCGATTTTCCGAATCTCAACTTCATCATCTACCACTCCGGCTATCGCGGCACCGGCGGCGCGTCGCGCGGCACCGGCGAACGCGTCAACGATCCGGAAAACAAGGATCCGCAGGAAATCCCGTGGATCAGCAACATCCTCCGCATCATCCGCAATAATCCAAAGCTCACCAACATCTACTTCGAGCTCGGCAGCACCTTCCAGCAGCTCTCCGCGTCGAACCCGGTGCGCTGTCTGCACATGCTCGGGCAGATGGTTCAGGTCGCCGGCTCGGATCACATACTCTGGGGCACCGATTCGATCTGGGGCGGCAGTCCGCAGAGCCAGATTACGCGCTTGCGGCGTTTGCAGATGACGAATGAGCTGCTCGACCGCTTCAAATACGCACGGCTCACCGATGAGGTCAAGAATCAAATCTTCGGCGGCAACGCGGCGCGCTTGTTCAACATCGACGTGAATTCGGCCCGTCACGCCATTCGCTCGGACCGCTTGACGCAATCGCGCGAGGAGTATCAGCGCGATCCATTTCCGAGCAATCGCCAGTTCGGCTGGGTGTGGGTGGAAGATGGCAAGGAGCCGACGGTGCCGGTGGGGGAAGGATGAATCCTTACCGAAATCCGAGTTCTTCATCGAATTCGGGCATAAACAACCCAACGTAGACGCCTAGGCTGTCTCGCATCGGGGTATTCTTCGATAACCATTCCGCCGGCGCAACGTAAGGTCCAATGATGGAATCGAATCTTCCACCGGTCGCAAATGACAACCAAGCTGCCGGACCGCAACTCAAGATGTAAAGTGTTGCCGCTACACACGCGACTGCAACCCAAAGGAAAACGCGCCGAAGTAGTTTATTCATGGTCAAGCCATTCAATTACCAGTCTCCGTAAATTGCAGGCGAATCTGCTCCGGCTCATTTTCAAAGGTTCGTTCGTAGGTTCCGGCAAGCGGGACCATCACGTAACTGCCGGAGTTCAGGAATAACGGCATGGCTGGCAGAGGGCTGCCGAAGGAACTGATCTCAACAAACGCCTCAGGCATCGGCTCTGCTAAGTAGGACGCAAATGTTAACGATGAGGACGTTGGAAGAACAAACCCGTTGTCCACGAACTCGTCCCAGATTGCCTTGTGAATGCCGTTTGGATCATGTGATCCTGAACGAAAAAGGTCGATCACCATCAAGGAAACCCCGTCCCGAATTACTTCAACCGCCCAAGCAACGAATTGATTGATTCGGTAACGGCTGCGTTTAGTTTGTGGCGTCACGAAACGGATCGCCGAAACCACATTGTGAAACTGACATTGACGAATCGTGATGACCTTTTCCGCGTACTCGGGATGCGAACTAACATCATGATATGACGTCAGCGGCGGTTTCTCGTCGAGGAAACAACATCCTCGCTGGTCTATTGGTTCTTTGCGCGCCGATTCCGTTTCTGGCAACTCAACAAAATGGCGAATCCGGCCGTCGCGATGGTTTTCGATAAGCGAATAATGCGACGAGGGAAGCACGCCCTTTTTTAGTGAGCTGCTGATAGCCGTGATCCAACTAAGCGAGAAGCTATGAAAGTAGCACGCGTTGACGCTTGACCAGTCATGAATTGGCATTACGAATCTCCTTCAGCGCAACCCAAACTCCTTCATCAAAAACGCCTGCGACGCATCCCAGTTCTCCGCCGCCTTCGCAAAGTCCACCTGAAGCGCTTTGACCGTCCGCGGCGTTTGCACGTACTTGATCTCGTCGATCTTGACCTGCGGATTGAGCGGAATCTGCCGGCTCTCCGACTTCGCGAGCTTCATCTCGACTTCAGCGCTCAACAGAAAATCGATCAGCTTCTTCGCGCCCGCCGGGTTCGGGCCGCCCTTCACCATCGCGACGGTGTTCGGAATGAACAACGTGTCGCCATCGGGAAACAGCATCGCCACGGGTTTGCCGGCTTCGATCTCCGCGACGGCGTCGTCCGTGTCCGTCATGCCGACCGCATATTGCCCGATGCCGACGCCGACCGCTACCTGCTTGTTGCCGGTCACCAGTTCGATGCCGTTCGCCTTCAGTTTGCGATAGAAGTCGCTCGCCTTTTCCGTGCCCCATGCTTGAAACAGACATGCGG
>DAIOGM010000297.1:6030-9384 GCA_036745215.1 Gemmataceae bacterium | reverse complement strand
GCGCGGGCTGCGGCCGAATTCGCCGGCCCACACGACGAGCGTGTCATCGAGCAAGCCGCGCACATGCAGATCCTCGATCAACGTCGGCAGCGTCTGATCGGTGATCGGCAGCAGATAATCGTTGAGAATAGGGTACATCGGCACATCGTTGAAGCCGTGCGTATCCCAGCCGCCGGAGACTTTCGATTGGCCGCCGATTGACGCCGCGAAGTAGACCGTGACGAACTTGACGCCGACTTCGACGAGTCGCCGCGCCAGCAAGCAGCCCTGGCCATACGTCGTTCGGCCATAGCGTTCGCGCGTCGAAACGGGCTCGCTCGACAGATCGAACGCCCGGCGAAAACGCGGGCTCGTCAGCATCGTCAGCGCCCGGCTGTAATGGGCGTCGATGCCGCGAGCGCGGGCGGAGATTTCGAGCATCTCGGTCGAGCGATCGATGAGGTTCATCACGTCGCGGCGATTTTGCAAGCGGTCGATGGTGACGCCGTCGGGCAGGCTCAACTCCGGCAAACGAAAATCGTCCGCGTTCGGATCTTGCTGGATGAAGAACGGATCGAACGTCTGCCCCAGAAAGCTCGCGTGCTGCCCCGGCGTGATCGAGCCGTCAGCGATGACGTGCGGATACGACACGAACGTCGGAGTCCCCGCTTCCGCCGGATTGAAGCGATCCACGACGCTGCCATACGCCGGGAACAATTCGCGCGAATCGCGCAGCCGTTGATCGTCGGTCAGCGGCGCGTAACCGGTGAGGCTGTAGTAGCCGGCGGAGTTGTGATTGCGCATCTCATGCCGCACGGTGCGCACGAGCGTCACCTTGTCCATGTGCGGCGCCATGCGTCCAAGCTTTTCGCAAATCTGGATGCCCGGCGCCGAGGTCTGGATGGGCTGATAGATGCCGCGAAACTCCGGCGGCGCGGCCGGTTTCATGTCGAACGAATCGAGATGGCTCGGCCCGCCATATTGATGCAGGAAGATAATCGACTTGGCGCGAGCACGGCGACGCAGCGAGCCTGCCGCGTCAGCGGGGGGAGCGCACGGCAGCGCCCCGAATACACCTGCGGCGCCAATTTGCAGCAGTTTGCGGCGAGTCAATTGCATGGATTCGATTCCAACGCGCGGGGCTTGCTAGAGATTATTCCGTAAAATCACGCCTATTCTACCCTCCCGGCAGGTGCATGTCCAATCTTCCTTGAGAGCGGTGTTCAACGGTTCGACCAAAAATCGAATTGCTTTGCATATTCACCATACTCGCGATTCCATTTCTCGCGCTCTGGATCGGCAATCCACGCATCGACCTGTTCTTTCGGAATCCTCAAAATGAGTTCCCAGTACCGCAGCGACTTCTTACCCAAGGGTCCGCCGCGTCGCAGCACCAGCCATTCGCACAACTCGGCATCCGACACGCGGCGGCACAGCCAGCGAATCGAGTCCCAATTGCCGACGGCGAGGATGCGGGCGATAATCAGGTCGCGGTCGGCGGTCCAGGTCAGGCGGGAGAAGTTGTAGTCCCAGAAGAATGGGCGCAAAGACGGCGGCCGGCGAACTGATTTACGGATCCGCGTTCTTCGCTTCATGGCATGGTCTCGAGCTATTTGAAAACCCCTTTCAAACCTCCAATTTTCTTCCACAGCTTTATCCACTGAAGTAACGCGCGCTCTAGCGGCTCCTCAAATCTTTGGGCATTCTCCACGTTTATGAGTTGGCAAAGTCCGACGTTTTTTTCGTTATGAAAAAGCCCGGTTCTTGAAGTGGAGTTGTAGGTTTCCACTCCAGTCTTTTGCAACGTCTGAAAAAGCTGTTCAGATTTGATCCATGGACCTCCTATCCATTCGCAAACGCTTGCGTAACAGTCGTTTTCCTCCCAATCCAGAGTGCAATAGGTTCCCCACCACTTCACAAACGGCTCAAATCGCTTGCCTTGAATTGCTACGCCGACGCTGCGACTGAGTCCGTCAAATTTCTCCATTGAGGGCCATAGCCAGTCCTGAATCTCTTCGCTGTCCAGTATTTCTGGGGCACGCAGCGCGTCAGAGTAGTCGGCAATATTGCTTTCCAAGAGTTCTCGGCACTTCTTTTGGATTTCGCGCTCGAACGTGATGATCGCGGTAGTCGCCTCAAGGTACGAACGCGCGCCTTCCTCCAATAACCGCATTCGTGCGTCGTCATTTTCAGCGACCGCTTTCGGTTTCATGCGAATGTCCTTAATCAGTCAAGAAATTGTTGAAGTGATCGACCACCGACGAATTGAAAAAAAAACGGGTGCGATCGCAAATGCCTCGGACTAGCTCTGCAGAGAATCCTAAGAGATTCTGTTCAACCGCAGCCGCGAACGCAAGCACCATTGCGGCTACCATGAGCTGCTTGTCGTTTTTCAACGCAAGTGCGAGTCGCCGTATCGCGATACAAACCTGGGCCCACGAACGGAACTCAAATCCCTCGTAATCGATTTCGACAGCGGAAACCGCGAGGAGCACGTGCTTGGCATTGGGATGCACGATTTTGTAACCGGCTTGCTTCGTGGTATCCGCGTGATCGGCGTCTCCTTTTTTCACTTCAATGACCAGGACTACTTGGTCGCCCAAGGCAACGACAAGATCCAATCGTCCTTCGTGATCCGCATGGCCATGTGCGACGCGGACTTCACGTCTTACGTGAAGGATTGCGTCCTTCGGCAAATCGTCCGGCAAATCAATACCGAACAAACCGAAAATGTTAGTGGCCGTCTTTGCTTGTCGCACCACCCATTCGAGCCAATCCGAATACGCCTCTTCGCGCTCGGCATCTAGCCAGCGATGTAGCCCGAGATCGAGATCGAATGGTTCACCCAGCGGCAACAGCTTCTCGCGCGATTGTTCAAGCAGTACCTGTAGACGCTTAGCGTCGGCCTCCATTTTCGGACGGACCGCAGCGATCATTCGAGTCGCGGCCGCCCATTTTGCCACGGGTAATGTCCTGGATGTCCTCAAACTGGCGCCGATGGTCGCCCAGATTCGCAGGAGACTGGTCGGATCAGTGTTAAAGTTCTCCATCGGCATCACGCCTTCTTGAGCTTCGGCTCCACAACCGCGACAATCTTGGCTAGCCACGCGACTGACTTTTCCTCATCCTCCTCTGTGAAGACGTAGTTCACGTCGTAACGAACCGCCTCGCTGAGGTTCTTCATGTTGCGGTACTTTTGCGGCACGTCCCGCAACTCCGGGCAACTCGCCATTGCTTGCGTTCGTTCCTTGTGCTCCGTCGATCCCGGATTGAATCGCAGGTTTGCCTTGCCGATTAAGTACGCGTTGATCAGATGCAAGACGGCGTAGAAACGAACGACGCAATTCCATCCGCGATGGGTGGCTAAGAGTTGGT
>DAIOGM010000297.1:1136-6020 GCA_036745215.1 Gemmataceae bacterium | reverse complement strand
CGCGGTCGGCGAGCACCAGCGGCAGCTCCGGATCGATGTCCGTCGCCAGCGCGACATTTTCCATGTAGCGTGAATAATGCCGCGCCGCTTCGTCGCTCATCATCTCAGGTACACCAATTTCGAACTCCAGGGCCCGGACTCGCTCGGCTTTCGGCCCTGGTGAGCGCGGGTGTGGAATTCGAACGATAAGTCGGGAAACGCTTTCTCGAGCATGCTTTCCTGCTTCATGATTTTGCCGCAGGAGTCGTCGTCAAACCGCTCAACGATGGAATACACATGAATGGCATCATCGAATTCATAGGTAAACACGGCATGCACCGCGGACACTTTTGCGAACAATCGCTGAATAGCGGCACGCCAGTCATTTGCCGGCCTTTTTTTTGCCCGGACAGGCTGCCGGGATTTCATTTTTCGTTTGACAATCATGGCAGGCCTCCCTGTTACTTCCATTCTATCACGAAGGCGCGCTTGCCTTCGGCTCACGGCTAGGCGTCGCTCATTTCCGCAACATTGCGGGGCGATGGATCGCCTGAGTTTCCCAATCGAAAACGACCAGGCCAAGCTCGTTCGCCGTTTTGATCAGGAACGGCATCACTTCTTCAACGTACGAGTACGACAAGCCGAGCACCGCCGCCCGATGGCCGAAATTGTTGATGAGCGGCCCATCGCTCCAGACGGCGTCGTCGATCTCGTCGTCCGAGAGCGAGCACATGCACGGATACTTGGCCGTGAGTCGATCGTGCAGCGTCTGGAAAATCGCGGGCCGCGGTCCTTCCATCTCGATGAATCCATCCAGCGCCGCCCACGCCGCGGCGTTGTCGTCCGGCACCGGGGGAATTACGATTGCCGTGGTGAAGCTCATGGGAGGTCTCTCGTCAATAATACCTACTTACGCAACATGAATTCCTTACTCGTCAAAATCGCCGCCAGCACATCCTCCAGCGCGATGCGCCGATCCGGCGCTCGCTCGATGCGCTCGATAATTGTCGAACGTTCGCGATCATTCGGCGTCCGGCTCAAGGCGGCGACGAACAACTCCTCGACGATCTCCGCGTTCGACTTGCCTGCTTTCATCAATTTGCCGATGCGATTGTCCGGCTCGCTCAACGCGCGATTGACCAGGGGGCCGGTCATCATTTGCAACGCTTGAGCGAGCGTCGTCGAATCGTTGCGTTCGCAGGAGCACGTCAGTAGACGCTCCGGTTTGCCGAACTGGCGCAGAAACTTCATGCCGCCTTCGAGCGGTTCCTTGCGGCGCAAGCTCGGCAAGCTCGGAACTTGCGCGGCGCGGGTCCCTTCCGGATAGCCATCGAACGTCGAGGAAATGCCCGTTACCTGGCTGATCGCGTCCAGGAGCGCCTCTGCAGGAAGCGAACGCACGATCGTGTGCGAGAAGTTCGTTTCGTCGTCGATGTTGGTCGCGTTGGGAATGGCCGAGAGTTGGTAGGTGCGCGACAGCATGATGGTCCTGATCAGTTGCTTTTGATCGAGATTGTGATCGACGAGGTCCTTCGTCAACGCGTCTAGCAGGGGGCCGTTGACCGGCGGGTTCGATTGGCGGAAGTCGTCCTCCGGATCGACGACGCCTTTGCCCATGAGCCAATACCAGATGCGATTCGCCTGCGTCCGCGCGAAGTACGGATTCGACGGCTGCGCAACCCAATTGGCGAGGAGGATCAGGCGATCGTCCTTTTCACTTAACGTTGGCGCGAAACCGCCGAGGAACTTGGGCTTGAGCACGTCGCCGGAGACGGGATGCTTGACCTCGCCGGTGCGGTTCATGAAAACGATTTGCTCGCCGATGAACTCGTGCTTATCGAGCTTGTCGCGGCGGGTGTTGTCGATGAGTTCGTAATCGACACGCGGAAAAAACGCAGCGAGTTGATGATAGTCATTCTGCGTCAGTTGATTGAACGGATGATTGTGGCACTTGGCACACATCATGCGGATGCCGAGAAAGACCTGCGCGAACGCCTCGGAGCGAATCTGCGGGTCGCGCAACGAGCGATAATAATTCGCAGCCGGCGTCGAATATGTGCTGCCGCGGCTGGCGACGAGATCGTGCGCGAGATCGTTGAGCGGCGCGTTATCCGCCATCGCCTTGCGAATCCAGCCGTGGAACACTTTGACGCCGTTCTTGTCGAGCGCCTTCTCCTCGACTTTCAACAAGTCGGCCCACTTGAGCGCCCACGTATCGGCGTATTCGGGCCGAGCCAGGAGCGCATCAATTAAACGGGTGCGTTTGTCCGGGCGTGGATCGGCGAGGAAGCGGCGTGTTTCCTCCGGCGTCGGCAACAGGCCGATCACGTCGAGATGCACTCGGCGTACGAAATCGGCGTCGCTCGAGAGCGCCGACGGATTCATGCGCAGGTTTTCCAGTCGCGCGTAGACGTGCTGATCGATGTAATTGTGGACCGGCGGCTTGCTCCAAACGAACCCGTTTCGCTCCGGCACGAAAGCGAGCAACGCGGTGGCTTGTTTGTCGAGATAGCGCACGACGATTGTCGTCTCGCCGGGTTCGTCGCTCTGCACGTGGCCGGTGCGCGATACGTCAATCTTCGGGTTCGTCGATTCGAACACGGCCAGGGCGGAAACGTCCTTGCTTTTCCCATCGGAAAACGTCGCCCGCGCGGTGACGGTGATCTGTTTGTTCGGCTGCACAAGATATTGCTCGCTCGGTGTCACGATCAGCTTGGACAGCGTCGGCGACCTTGGCGAATCGAGCCTCGTGCCCTGGGCAATCCAATCGCGAAGAATGCGATACTCGTGTGAATCGACGCCAAAACGCACGCCCCCTTCATGGGCAACCTGGCCGCTCGGCTTGAGCAGAATGAGGCTGCGATCCGGATTCTGCGGATTGACGCGTCGGCCGAGCTGATCGCGCGTGATCGTCGCGCGATCGACTTCGGGATCCTGGCCTCGCAGCGAGAGCTTGAAACCGCCTTTGCCGTTCAAGTTGCCGTGACAGACGCCCTGATTGCAACCGGCGCGCGACAGGACGGCCATCACTTCGCCCTTGAAGCTGACGGGGGCCTGCGCGGCGACCATGCTCGATGTGCCGAGCATGCCGAGGCTGCACAAGACGACGCGAATGATCGATCGCATGGCGTGATTTTCTTGGGGTGGAAGGAAGGCGTGGACGATGATAGCATACCCGATGAACAAGAAAACGCCATCCAAATACGCGTGGATCCCATGCCAAGTTTTGACTTCGCCGTGATCGTTGCCGGCAAGAAAATGAAGCACAAACAAATCCTCGATGCAACAGACGCATTGGGAGAAGCTGCTTGTACCGACGCAACATTGTCGGGCCATGAAGAAGGCATGGAGTTGATGTTTACGCGTTCGGCTCGTTCGCTGCAGGCCGCGATTACCTCTGCGATCCACGATGTTGAGAAGGCTGGGTTCCGCGTGACGCGCATCGAGATGGATCGTGAGGCAATTCCGAAATGATCCCGCCGGCGCGTCCTGGAAAACCCTGGCGCGCGCGTCGGCGCATCGCCTTCACTTGACCACAACATTCCGACTGGTATTATCCATTTGATCAAACCGATTCGCACGCATCACCACGAGGAGAGGCCAATCATGCCGGCAAATTACACCGCGATTGTTCAACAGCACGGGGAATGGTGGATCGGCTGGATCGAAGAAGTTCCCGGCGTCAATTCGCAGGGCCATGATCGAGCGGAGTTGCTAGACAATCTCCGCGATGCGCTGGAAGAAGCCCTGGAAATGAATCGGGCCGATGCCATCGCGGCCGCGACGGGCGCCTTTGAGGAAGTGAGCTTGTCGGCGTGAAACGGCATGAGCTGATTTCGCACCTGCGCCAGCACGGTTGCGTCCTGATCCGCGAAGGCCGGCGGCATTCGTGGTGGGGCAATCCCGTCTTGAAGCGGCGCACCGCGGTGCCTCGGCATAACGAGATCCCTGATCCGCTCGCACGTAAAATCTGCCGCGATCTGGGCATTCCCGAATGGTAACATGTTCCCGCCATCCAACCCTGACCGGCCGCCGCTCGAATCGGCGAAGCGCTTGATCGAAGTGGATATGTCGCAAGCCGCGATCGACCGCCGGCTGCGCGAGTTTTTCGCGCTTTGGGATTTCTGGCGTTACCTCCGCAATTTTCGACCCGCTGCGCCACCGGCCGAAGACAAACGAGATTGAATAATTGTCATTTGGCGATTGCGTCGGCAGTTTCGCGCCGATACACTATGAAGAATTGTTAATCCCTACCGCAAGCACCCCGCCGGCAGGATTCTCTTATGCTGACGATCCCCGGACCGAACGCGCGCTATTGTGATCGCATCTCCCGCCGCACCTGGCTCAAGATCGGCGGCCTCGGCCTGGGCGGTCTGGCGCTGCCCGATATCTTGCGCGCCCAGGCGCAATCGCGCGACGGCGGCCCGTCGCGCGGCATCAAAGGCGTCATCATGGTGCTGCAGCCGGGCGGGCCGACGCATCTCGATACGCTCGATCCCAAGCCCGACGCGCCGGCCGAGATTCGCGGCGAGTTTCGCACGATCAACACCAACGTGCGCGGCATCGACCTGTGCGAACATTTCCCAATGTTAGCTCGTCACGCGGACAAGATCACGCTCATCCGCTCGCTCGTCGGCTTTCGCGACGATCACAACACGCACTGGTGTTCGACCGGCTGGGAATCGCACCCGGCCATGGATTCGTCGCCGCTCGTGCCGGGCTTTCCCGCGGGGGATTGGCCGTCGATGGGCGCCGTCCTGTCGCGGGCGCTCGGTCCGCGTGTTGCGGGCGTGCCGGCGTGCGTCGATCTGACGCCGGTGGATGCGGACGCTCGCTTCATCATGCGTACGCCGCCGGGGCAGCCGGGCTATCTCGGCGTCGCTCATGCGGGCTTCGAGGCGCAGG
>DAIOGM010000297.1:434-1126 GCA_036745215.1 Gemmataceae bacterium | reverse complement strand
CGATCGCCGCAACATCTTGCTCGACGGCGTCAATCTGGGCCGCCTCGCCGATCGTCGCGCCATGCTCGCCGCCTTCGATGGTTATCGCCGCGAAGCCGATGCCCGCGGCGCCGTCAGCGGCGTCGATGCGCATCAACAGCAAGCGATCGAACTCTTGACCTCGGCCCGGCTCGCCAACGCGCTCGACCTGAGCCAGGAGCCGGAAGCCGGCCGGCGACGCTATGGCCTCTTGAGCGATCATTCCGACGAGCGCGAAGGCAAGACGCATCTGGATCAATTTCTGCTCGCGCGGCGATGCATCGAAGCCGGCGCTCGCTGTGTCACGCTGGCGTTCAGCCGTTATCCGTTTGGCCGAGTGTTGCGCGGCGATCACAACTGGGATTGGCATCGCGATCTTTTCCCGGAAGCGCGGAAGGCGTTGCCGCTCTTGGATCTCGGCCTGGCCGCGTTGATTCAAGATTTGCACGAAAAGAACCTGCTCGACGACGTCGCCGTCGTGATGTGGGGCGAGTTCGGCCGCACGCCGCGCATCAACGCCAACGGCGGCCGCGACCATTGGCCGCGCGTGTGCAGCGCCCTGGTCGCGGGAGGCGGATTACGCTGCGGGCAGCTGCTCGGCTCGACGAGTCGGTGGGGCGAAGAGCCGCGCACGCGCCCAGCACGGCATCGCGCCCATAGCCGTGCCCGCGATG
>DAIOGM010000297.1:0-424 GCA_036745215.1 Gemmataceae bacterium | reverse complement strand
GGCTGAGCCTCGTCGAGCTGGACCCGCCGCTCGGGATGGAGGCGGTCGCGTCCGGCCAGGTCGACGCGGCGCTGGTCCACCAGTGGGGCGACACGCCCCTCGCACATCCCGAGCACGTCGAGCTGGCCACGATCGGGGTCGACGTGGCCGACATCCTCGTGCCGTTCGGTCACCGGCTCGCTCGGCAGTCCTCGGTCACCCCGGCGGACCTCGTCGGCGAGGTGTTCGCGTCGCTCTATCAGCGGCTCGGCATCGACGTCGCGACGACGCAGTTTACGGATCTGTCGGGCCGGCCGCAGTTTTTGCTGGGCGAGCATCGGGCGATGGCCGAATTGGTTGGTTAGTGTCAGAGCCTGAAGCGTAAGCGAAGAGTTCGGCACCGAGTTTGGCCTTGCTTCAGATCGAACCGTGCCAAATAATGGCA
>DAIOGM010000296.1:8756-9390 GCA_036745215.1 Gemmataceae bacterium | reverse complement strand
GACCCTGGGCTTCGAGATTCAACGCCGTTGGCGTATTTGATGGCCTGACGATTCATGCTGAGGCGACGTGTAACCCAGGGAATACCAAATGAAAATCCTTCGCGGCGTTGCCAGAATACTCGATTGAGGGAAAAGTGACATGGCAGAAATCAGCGGCGATCAATTGCGCGGCCATCTTGAAACGATGATCCTGTCCGTTCTCGAACGCAGCGACGGGCATGGCCTGGAGATTCTGCGCCGTCTCGAGGAGGCCGGCTGCGGTGCGCTCAAGCTCAAAGAGGGCTCGCTTTATCCGGCGCTGTATCGTCTCGAAAACGCGGGGCTCATTGAAGCGGAATGGGAAGAGGAAACCAAGGGACGCAAGGGCGCTCGCCGCCGCATCTACCATCTCACGCGATCCGGAAACAAGGCGCTCGCCAAGGGACGCGAAGAATGGCATAGCTTTGTGCAAGTCCTCGGCGGCATCCTGGGGGCGCCCGCATGAATGAACGAACTTTCGCGGCCCTGCAAGCTCATGTCGATCGAATGCTGGCAGCGACGCCGTTTTTTGGCAATCGTAAGCGGGCGATGCGTGAAGAATTGCTCGGCCATTTGCTGAGCGTCTACGACGAGGAAATCGCGCGGAGCAGCGACG
>DAIOGM010000296.1:0-8746 GCA_036745215.1 Gemmataceae bacterium | reverse complement strand
GCGGTTGCCGCGGCCATTCAACGCTTCGGCGCTGCGGGCGACCTGCATCATGAACTCGAAACGTGCGTGACGAACCGGGAACGCGTTTGTTCCTGGATACTTGGTCAAAAGGAGCAAATCATGTGGCGATTGTTTCTCGTCCTCGGCGTCGTTGCCATCCTCGTCGGCATGGCATTCGTCATGCCGGCGGTGCAGCAAATGTTGAATGAGGAAGTGCTGACCCTTTCCGTTGTGCTCCTGACTCTTGGCTCGGCCATGACGCTGGGCGGAGTGGGGTCGTTCGTGCACGGCGTCCGGCGATTTCGCGTGCGGAACGTATAATCCCTTCATGCTCTGGTACAGCACCATCGTCATGCTCTTGCTCACGTTCTTCGCATGGTGGAATGGACGTGAGTTCAAAGCGCGGGCCGATTCAAAAGGCATGGGTAATGCGCTCTATGTCGCGGCGGCGATTGGCGCGTTTGGGACGCTGTGCTTTTTCATCGCGGCTCTCATCTGACTTGCGCCAACGATTCCTGAGCCTCGCTTACGCGTCGGGTTGGTATCTCTACACTAACCCGAAGCGTAAGCGAGGAGAACCGCCATGGAGATCATCGGCATCGGCACGGAAATCGTCGAGTGCGTACGCATTGCGCGCATGATTGAGCAACATGGCGAACTGTTCTTGGGGACCGTGTTTACTCCGGGCGAAATGCGTCGCTGCCGGCAGGACAAGAAGACGACCGAGCGCTTCGCCGCGCAATGGGCCGCCAAGGAAGCGGTGCTCAAGGCGCTGGGCATCGCGTCGGTGAAGAAGCTGGCGTGGACCGATCTGGAAATTGAAGACGGCGTCAAGGGGCGCGCCGTCGTTCGCTTGCAAGGCGCCGTCAAGGACCAGGCGCAAAAACAAGAGGTGCGCGAAATCCTGGTCTCGATGGCGCACACCCGAGCGTATGCGACGGCGTATGCGATTGCGGTGAAAGGCTGACGCGTAGGGACAAGCGGCTCGCTGGTCCCCTTTTATGCCAGGGACAAGCGAGCCGCTTGTCCCTACTTCGCAATATCGGCAATCACCTGGCGCGCGGCCTTGTAGGCGAGACGAATCGCGATCGCTCGCGCTTCGAGCTGCCCTTCCGTGAACGGCTTGCCCATTTCGCAATTCGGCAGCCCCGCCAGGGCCAGCGTCAACGGCAGCAAGCTCATGAACTCTTTGGCTTTTTGCTGCTGGCGTTCTACTTCCGGAGTCATGGCCTGGTCCTCCTTCGCGAATGCCCGCGGAAAAAAACTCAGTGAACAATTTCGACATCGTTGTCACTCACGAACGATTTTTTTCGCCGCTCGAGGAATTTCTGGAACAAGGCGTCGTAGTTATTTACCTTCATGTTCGGGAAGTTGGCCACTTTTTGCAGTAATTTCGGCTGTAGAATCTGATTTCGCAACTCGTCGATTTTACCTTCTTTGTCCACCAATTCGACGAGCGTCGGGCAGATCTTGGTCATGTCCGGCTCCTCGTCGAAGAGGCCTTCCTCGTCCAGACGATCGCGTTCGACTTTCTTGAGCTTGTTGAAAACGTCACGAAGCCGAGTGGTCTCCACGGCCAGGCGCTGGCGATTCATCGTGAGGTCGGTCAGGTAAAGCTGAAAGCCGTCGGATTCAAACACGTCCTTGACTATTTCGGCCTTGGTGCGGTTGGCGACGACGATTTCCAGTTTTCGGTCGATTTCCTTGAAGCGCGGACTCATGTTGTCGAGGACGAGCACCTGGATTCGCTTGGCCGAGCGCTCGTCGGTGATCATCATGAGGGCGTCGATCGATTCGTTGATCGTGTTGCGATACTCGCGGGTCAGCGTGTCGATGTTGTCCGTGCAGCCGACCAGCGTGAAGAGGAAGCCGATGAGCGGAAGTTTGTAGCGCATCATGGTTGCACCGCGGAAAGAAGGCCCTTGGTGGATTCGAATTGCTTGAGGAACTCCGCGCCGCCGGGCAGGCGGCCGACGCGGCCGACTTCGGTCTGCAAGTGTTCGAGCGTCCGGTTCATGACAAAGCTCTGCTCCTGCATGCGTTCCTGCACCTTGGCCGGCGGCGGCTTGGGCAGTGCGTTGGCCTTGCGCGATATCTCGGCGAAGCGGGCGGAATTCTCGTCCAGCCACGTTTTCGCCTTGGTCATCGTTTCGGCGTCCTTGACCGTCTTGAGCACGTCGGTCAATTCCCTCCAGGCGTCCTGCTGTTCATTCATGACGTCGAGGTAATCGCGTTCCTTCGCACACCCGGCGGCGAAAAACGCGAGGACGAGCCAGGCGAGGATCGGCGTGTTGGCGGCGCGGATCATGACTTACCGTCTTTTTTCAGCACCCCGGCGATTTCCTTGAGCGCGTCCTTGCCGCCCGGGATCACCTCGACGCGGCGGATTTCCGAGAACATCGTTTTCAAGGCTTCTTCAAGCTTGGGCTTGTAGAGTTTTTCGAGCCGAATTTTCTCGTCGCGCTCGGGCGGCTCAAGTTTCGCAGCCTTGTCGCGCGCCTCGACCCACGTGGTGTTGGCCTTGCGCAGATCAGGCTTGGACGCCATGGCCGTGTCTTCGTCCATGATCGTCTTCAGCGTCTTGCCGATCGAATCAGCGCTGGCGATCATTTGCTGCAGCGTTTTTTCGTAGGGCGAACCTTCACCGGCGCCCAGAAAAGCCAGGGCCGCCAACACGATGCCGATGCTTCCTGCACGACGCTTCATGATGGTCCCCCAAAAAAGAACCACAGATGAACACGGATTAGCACAGATGGGAAAAGAAACCACGCCTCGTTTTGGCCCTGCATGGCCTTCGCAGTCGATTCAAGGACTTGCTTCAGTATTCCGGATTCCTATCCGTGTTCATCTGTGTCCATCTGTGGTTTCATCAATTCAAGCGCCGGTCCGCGCTTGCTGTTCAAACGGGGCCTGAGCGTCCTCGATTTTCTTGCGCAGCTCTTCCGTTTTTTCGGCGTCGATGGCCGTCGCAGCCGACAGCGCTTTGCGCAAATCATCCTGGCGTTCGAGTAACGTCTTGAAGGCCTTGTTCAAGCTCTCTTGTTGACTTTGAGCGTATTCGCGCTTCTCGTCTTCCGTGATCTTTGCACGCCACAGTTCGATGCGTTGCTTCATTTCGACGAGCTTGGCTCCGGATTCCTTCAGTTTCTCGGTGGCCTTGCCGGCGTCGGTCAAGTCGAGCTTCTTCCCCGACTTTTTGGCGTCATCGACGGCGTCGTTGATCCCCTTGGTAATATTGCCGACATCGACGGACGCGAGGTTCATGCGGGAAATCGTGTCGGCCACGAGCTGTTCGTGCGTCTCCGTGCCGCAGCCAGACAGCGTGCCGCACAGCGCCACGGCCAGTCCGAGCATCCAAATTCGCTTCATCGAGAATCTCCATTCTTACTTGGCCGCATGCAGTGCAGCACGCGGATAGTATATCAGTCTCAATCGCATCAGGCGATACGGGATTGGTTCACAAGACGCCCTTGGTGGACGGCACGCCGACGCCCCGCGGATCGATCTCGACCGCCTGGCGCAACGCCCGTGCCGTCGCCTTGAAGACCGCTTCAATGATGTGATGGCTGTTGCGTCCGTGATGGCAGATCACGTGCAGGTTCATCAAGCCGCTGCCCGCAACCGCGCGCCAGAACTCCTCCGCGAGCGGCGTGTTGAATGTGCCGAGCAGTTCCACCGGCATGGCCACGTTCCACACGCAAACAGCCCGGCCGCTCAAGTCGAGCGCCGACGTGACGAGCGTTTCGTCCATCGGCAACGTCATCGAGCCATAACGTCGAATGCCGGCCTTGTCGCCGAGCGCTTGAATAAGCGCCTTGCCGAAGCAGATGCCGACGTCCTCGACGGTGTGATGCGCATCGACGTGCAAATCGCCCTGCGCTTCGATGTCGAGATCGATCAGGCTGTGGCGGGCGAGCAGGTTGAGCATGTGATCGAAGAAGCCGACGCCGGTGGAGAGTTGAGCGTGGCCCGTGCCGTCGAGGTTGAGGCCGAGCGTGATCTTGGTCTCCGCGGTATCGCGTCGAACTTGGGCAGTGCGTGCGGTCATGGCGTCTCTTATGGTAGTCATCACGCTCCGCGTGATGGAGTTTGCCTGGCTCCTTGTGCAACCATTCCAACTTGGCAATCTGCCGAGCGCCATCACGCGGAGCGTGATGACTACATTGGCCTCATCATACCAATTTCTGCAATTCTTCAAGCAGCCGATCGATCTCCGCGTCGCTGCCGACGGAGATGCGCAGGCCGTCGCCGAAGTCCGGATAGTTCATGTAACGAACGAGGATCTTCCGCGCCTTCAGCTCCTCGAAGATGCGCTTCACGGGGCGGTCCTTCCGCGACGCCCAGACGAAGTTCGCCTGGCTCGCCAACACATCGAAGCCGAGCTTGCGGAGCTCGGATTGCATGCGTGTTCGCGTGGCGATGATCTTGGCGACCGTTTGCTTCAGATAATCCTGATCTTCGAGCGCCGCTTGAGCGCCCGCGAGGCTGAGCGCGTCGCAGTTGTACGAATCCTTTACCTTGACCAGTTCGCGAACCAGGGCAGGGGACGCGATCGCGAAGCCGAAACGCAGGCCGGCGAGGCTGTACGATTTGCTCAACGTGCGCGTGACGATGACGCTCGGCAACTTCGTCAAGCGAATGGCGTTGGCATCGGCGAAGTCGGCGTACGCTTCATCGATCACGAGCGGACCGTGCAGCGCTTTCGCGATGTCTTCAAGCGCCTCGTTGGCGACAGCGGTCCCGGTGGGCGAATTCGGGTTGGGGACGAATGTCACGTGAGCGTCATTCCACGGCCAATCGCGCGGGAGTTGCCAGTCTTTCGTGAACGGCACGCGTTCAATGCGTGCGCCCTGAATCTCGGCGAGGGTCGCATAGAGCAAATAGCTCGGCGTCGGCGACACGAGGAGGCCGGCTTCGGGAACGAACGCGCGCGTGAGAATCGTGAGAATGTCGTCGGAGCCGTTGCCGATCAGGATGCCGTCGGGATCGACGCCGAAAAGCTTGCCCGCCGTCTTGCGAAACGTCGTGCCGAGCGGGTCGGGATATTTACGTAGCCGGTCCGAGCGTAGGATTTCCGCCATCGCTTCCACGGCCCGCGGCGACGGCGGATAGGGATTTTCATTGGTATTGAGCTTGACGTAGCCATCGCCCTGCGGCTGCTCGCCGGGGGTGTAGCCGGCCATCGCCAAGATATTCGGCCGCAGGTATTGCGACATGGTCATTGCATCTCAAACTTGCGAATCGTTCCCGGCGAGCCGAGCCCCGTAAGGGGCCGGTTGATTCAGTATTGTCATACTCAACCGGCCCCTTACGGGGCTCGGCTCGCCGGATCATTTCATTCTAATGTCCACGCTCGCCGCATGCGCCGTCAAGCCTTCTATTTCGGCGAGAACGCGCACATCGTCCGCCTGCGCCGCCAGCCCCGCTTGCGTGAACGATATCACACTCGAACGGCGCAGAAAATCGTTCGCGCTCAGCCCGCTCGCGAACCGCGCCGTGCCGCCCGTCGGCAACACGTGCGACGGCCCGGCGACGTAATCGCCCAGCGCCACCGGCGCGAAATGGCCGACGAAGATCGCCCCCGCGTTGTCGATCTTCTCAACCAACGCGTCGGCATTCTTCGTCGCCAGGTGCAAATGCTCCGGGCCGATGCGATTGGTCCACGCGATCGCCTGAGCACCATCGCGGGCCAGCACCAGGGCGCCAAATTGTTGCAGACTGCTGCGCGCCTGCTCGCCGCGCGGCAACTTCGCAAGCTGCCGTTCGATCGCGGACTCCACTTGATCCAGGAGCGGTTCGTGCCAGGTAATCAGGATGCTGCTCGCGGGATCGTGCTCCGCCTGAGCGATGAGATCGGCCGCGACATATTCGGGCGACGCGGAATCGTCCGCGAGAACCACGATCTCGCTCGGGCCGGCCAGGCAATCGATGGCGACCTGGCCGAAGACGAACTTCTTGGCGAGCGTCACGAAGATGTTGCCGGGGCCGACGATCATGTCCACCGGCGGCAATCCTTCGACGCCATATGCCAATGCCGCCACGGCCTGCGCGCCGCCGACGCGATAGACTTCGGTGACGCCGAGTTCCTTGCACGTCGCCAGCAAATCGGGATGCCCGGCGCCGGTCTTGGTGGGCGGCATGACGAGGACGATTTCCTTGACGCCCGCCGCCAGCGCGGGGCAAACCGTCATCAGGATCGTGGACGGATACGCCGCCGCCCCGCCCGGCACGCAGACGCCGACGCGCCGCATCGGCCGATAACGCAGCTTCAGCTCGTGGTGGTCGCGCCGCGTCAAAATCGCGTCGCGATGCACCAGGCCGAGTTGAAAGGACATCAAGTTGTCGCGAACTCGCCGGATCGTCGCCAGGAAATCCTTCGCCGCATTCTTGTGCGCGGCGGCGATTTCGTCATCGCCGACTCGCAACGTGTCCGGCGTCAAAGTAACTTTGTCGAGCTTCTCCGTGTAATGCAATAGTGCCGGCAAGCCGCGTTCGCGCACATCAAGACAGATGCGTTCGACGACCTGGGCCGGCGTCAACGCTTCGCCGAAGACCTGCACGGTCAGCTCCCGGCCGCGCGGCGACACGACATCCGCTTGCAAGCTGAGCCGCCGGCAGAGCTGCTGCAGCTGGTCCGCGGCATCCGCGGACGTGTGCGTAATTCGCTGCATGCTGAATTTGGCCATGTCCAATTTCCGTAGGGACAAGCGGCTCGCTTGTCCCGTTGCAACTCAGGGACAAGCGAGCCGCTTGTCCCTACGAGAATGCAAGCAAGTGTGAACTATATGCGGCCTCGTCGGGAATAGCAAGGAACTGAAGAAGTTCGCGCGAACGAGCACCGCATCAAGGCGACGTGATCAATTGTCCACAACTCTATTGCCAAGTCATGGTCATTTTGATCCAGTTTGCCGTCACGTGGACCATTCGTGACCTAGATTTGTGGAAGACTCCCCCGATGCGCCCAATGGATAGTAATCATGGCAGGCCGAACCTTCCTGGGACGTTACGAGACCATCAAGCTCCTCGGAGAAGGCGGCATGGGCCGCGTCTACTTGGCCAAGCAAACCGACCTGGGCAGACAGGTCGTGGTCAAGGTTATGCACGAGCACGTCTCGAGCGATCCGAAATTCCGCGAACGATTTCAACGTGAAATGCTGCTGATGGCCCGCTTTCAGCATCCGTACGTCGTCACCCTGTACGACGCGTCGCTCGATGCGCAAGGGCCGTGCATCGTGATGGAATTCGTCAAGGGCATCAGTCTCGACACCTTGATGCATCGCAATGGCCGATTGACGCCGGCGCGCGTCGGCCGGCTGCTGAGCCAGGTGTGCGAGGCGCTGTACGCCGCTCATGAGGCGGGCATCATTCATCGCGACTTGAAGCCCGCCAATCTGATGATCGTCGATGCCGATACGCCCTACGAGAAGGTCAAGGTCATGGACTTTGGCCTCGCGAAGCTCATCGACAAATCCAGCAACATCGGCATGATGATGCAGCAATCCAACACGGGGCTCGACTTTGCCGTCGGCACGCCCGGCTACATCTCGCCGGAGCAAGTGCGCGGCGAAGAGACCGATTTTCGCTGCGACCTCTACGGCGTCGGCGTGATGCTGTACGAGTTATTGACGGGCCGGCTGCCGTTTGTGCGCGAAGAAACGATGGACGTGTTGTTCGCCCACGCGACGGAAGTGCCCCCTGCGTTCAAGGATGTCGGCGCCGGCGATTGGGCGCCGCCCGAGATCGAACAAGTCGTGATCCGATGTTTGGCGAAGAATCCGAACGATCGGCCCGCCAGCGCCCGCGAACTGGGCGAATTGTTCCAGAAGGCGCTCAAGAATTCGGAAGACCGAGGCACGCCCGCTCTCGTCGAAGTGCCGACGACGCCGGCGGAAACCGACACGCCGACCGCTCAGCCGACCCAAGTCGTTGCACCGAGCCCGCCGATTCCGTACGACGCAAATACGGTCGTCCATCAGATGGAAGCATGGATGCCCGATTCGATCGCGTCGTTCAAGCTGCGCGGCTTCGTGCAGGACACCGACGGCGAAGTAATCGAAAGCATCCCCGGCATGATCCGCATGCGCATCGGCGGCAAGTCGTACACCTGGCTCGGCCTGGGCCGCAAGAACGACATCGTGGACGTGGAATTGCGCCTGGAACGCAACAATCCGGCACAGCAGAATCAACTTCACATCACGGTGCTGATGACGTCGCCGCACCGCAAATCCGTCGACCCGATGTGGCGCGAACGCTGCAATCAGGTGTTCTGCGAGCTGCGCAGCTATCTGGCGGGAGCGGTGGTTTCCAACTAATGTTCTGTCACAGCTAAAATACCGGGAGGGCGAGGCTCCTGCCGAGCCGCGAAGCCGCTGAATGCTCACGGCTCGGCAGGAGCCTCGCCCTCCCCGCCTTCCGACAATTTTGAACTGTGACTGCGCAATAGACTGTCCGACGAAAATAAACGTGTCAGATAAATGGGGTTAGTCCGTCCGCTGCCGCTGGCTCAACCACCAAAGAAGTTCTGCCATCGCCCACGCCGCCGCTAGAACAAGCGATACGATGCCGAGATCGTCGCGGCCGCCAACCCACTCCGCGAAAAACACAACGATCAAGCCAACCGCCAACACGCGGAGGCCCCACATTCGGCCTGTCAAATGGTCGTCAGTAGGTTGCATTCATTTCTGACCTGCGTTCACCAAGCCGCCGAACGCCCCAGTTCACCCGCCGGCGTCGCTGGTGAACGTCG